>JAYRNN010000286.1:0-3052 GCA_041912175.1 Anaerolineales bacterium
GTCAAGCAGTGCTTTTAACCCTAAGCGTACGACTTCATGATCGTCTACCAATAAAATGCGTTGTTTTTCTACCATTTGACTCTCCATAATACCAGGCCGGCGCTATTGCGATGGGTTTAACAGGTCTATTTGATTATTGTTGAGCTATCCTCAAGCGATCCTTGCCGGCGAAAGTCTACAAAGCGATAGCCAACGCCGCGCTCGGTCAAGATATACTTTGGGTTTGCAGGATCTTTCTCCAACTTTTGACGCAGGTAATTGATATAAAGCCGCACATAATGAGGTTCATCCTGGTATTCGTACCCCCATACTTTTGTCAACAGCTGATCATGGGTCAGCACCCAGCCAGCATTTTGCACCAGGTGATATAGCAAGCGGTATTCGGTTGGACGAAGCTGGACAGGTTTTCCATCGAGCCAAACTTCGCGTCGATCGAAATCCAGACGGAGGTGTTCATCGACGTCGATCGGACCATGCAGGTTCGAAGCAGACGGTTCGAAACGACGCAGCACCGCTTTTACCCGGCTGACTAACTCGCGAGGGCTGAATGGTTTTGTGACATAATCATCTGCCCCTAATTCGAGGCCGCGCACCCGGTCGTCTTCATCACCCTTAGCGGTTAACATAATTACCGGTACACTGCTGGTCTCGCGGATAATCCGTAGGACCTCAAATCCATCCATGTCGGGCATCATTACATCTAAAAGGATTAAGTCCGGTAAATCGCTGCGAACCTTATTAATTGCTTGCATCCCGTTATACGCTGTGATAACTCGAAACCCGTCGTGTTCCAGGTTAAGGCGGATGAAACGGACCATTCGTTCTTCATCATCTACAACCAGTATTCGGCGATCTCTGAAGCGCATATCCGTCATTAATAACTCTCCAGTTTCACTATACGAGCTATACCACCACAATTTTGAGTTGGATTTTGAACTTACCAAGGGTGATTACGTCGGAATCATGCACAACGTACGGGGCAAATGAGGGAAGAACTTCGCCATTGAGGCGGGTGCCATTGGTTGAACCTAAATCCGTCAACGTGGCAAGTTCATTTCCGATAAAGATCGCTGCATGGCGGCGAGAGACGCCTTGTTCATACGCTCGATAGGCTGACAAATCAATATCAGCGCGCACGGTCGAACTGGATCCGCCACCTTGGGTTGAAAGATCGCTGGTGCGGCCCAGGGTGAATTCACCACGACCTGCCAGGTCAATCACTGCGTTGGAGTCTGGTAAGATGAGCTGAAAGAGAGAAATGCGTTGACTGGTCGAGTTATCCATAGCTGTCTCAGTTTGGAATGGAAATGACTATTGCAGTAATATTGTCCGGCCCACCTGCTTGATTTGCCGCCTCAATTAACTTCTGGGAGGCTTTGCGTGGGCTGCTGCTCGAAAGGATTATTTGAGCAATTTTTTTCTCTGACACAACCCCCCATAATCCATCGGAACAGATTAAGATATGGCCCCCTGGCAGAAGATTTAGTACGACATAATCTGGTTCTAAGGGTTCCCATTGGCCTAAGGCCATCGAAAGGATGTTTCGTTGGGGGTGAACAGCAGCTTCTTCTTCGGTAAGTTGACCCAAATCGACAAGCTGTTTTACCAACGAATGATCGTGAGTTAATGCCTGGATAGGGCTAACTGGAGGAATCAGGTATGCCCGGCTATCGCCAACATGAGCAATCATCAGCTGATCTTGGAAAATCAAGGCAGTTGTCAAGGTCGTCCCGCCACCGGGAACTTGTTTTTTTACCTGGCGGTTTGCTTCTTCAAGACCATTGAGAAGGAGTTCCTTAACGGCAGTCTGATCAAGCCGGGGCTCGTCAGAGAAGATTACCTTCGTTAAACCACCAAGGACTATTTCTGCCATCGTCCGAACGGCAAGGCTGCTGGCGAGTTCTCCATTGACATGACCACCCATCCCATCCGCCACGATAAACAAACCTGTAAAATGCTCGATTTCTTGATGCACCAGGTAGTTTGCGAAGGTAAAAAGAGCGTCTTCATTGTGATCACGTTGCAAACCAACATTTCGATCTGCGCCATACACCCAATCAAAATTTTCGATAGCCTTCGCAGGTTTAGGATATTCAAGCTGATCACCCGGCAATGGTTTTGTTTTACCATCTCCGGCTGACGGCCGCTTTTGTTGACCAAGAAGTTTATGAATGATCGTTGTCACGTTGGAATCACTATCTCTTACTAACAAAAATCTTCTTCGCCTTCAGGCTTATTTTGCAAGATAGCTTCGATCCGGTTCATGATCTCATCATTCAACAAGGGTTTGATTTCCAGTGCTTTCATGTTTTCACGAACCTGAGCTGCCTTTGATGCGCCGGTGATGGCGGTACTGACGTTTGGGTTTTTTAGGCACCAGGCCAGGGCAAGCTGGGCCATGCTGCAGCCAAGATCTTGAGCCACGCCTGTGAGCAATTTGACCTTTTCGATGTTGTTCTTTACTTCATCGCTTTCGAACCACTTTTTAAGCCAATCGTATCCGTCGAGGGAGACTCGAGTGCCTTCTGGAATTCCATTGTTATACTTGCCTGTCAGGAGACCGCTGGCCAATGGGCTCCAGATTGTGGTTCCTAGACCGATTGAACGAAATAAGGGGAGATACTCTTTTTCAACGCGTTGGCGAGCGAACATGTGGTACTCGGGCTGTTCCATGACTGGTGGGATCAAATGCTCACGGCGTGCGATGCCATATGCCTCCATAATTTGAGCGGCGCTCCATTCACTGGTACCCCAATACAAAGCCTTGCCTTGTTGGACAATCTGATGCATCGCCCAGACTGTCTCTTCAATGGGCGTGTAAAGATCAGGCCGGTGACAAAAGATCAAGTCAACATAATCCATTTGAAGACGCTTCAACGCAGCCTGGGCGCCTTCGAGGAGATGTTTGCGCGAAAGGCCGCAATCATTCGGCCCGTCGCCTCCCCAGAAGATTTTTGTTGAAATTACCAGATCGGAGCGCTTCCATCCCGTTTTCTTAACCACATTCCCCATGACAATTTCTGCATTTCCACGGGCGTAAGCTTCGGCGTTA
>JAYRNN010000287.1:0-10136 GCA_041912175.1 Anaerolineales bacterium
ATGTCTGCCCGCTTCGCTTTCCTGAAAAGACCGCCGAAGCCTGTCCCGTCAACCATAAGAACTGGGCCAAGAAAGGCTGCACCGTTATGATGCCTACCAGCATGGGCGCCCGTTTGCGCGATACTCTTGACCGCTCATCCCAGGCTTACAAGGACGCCTACAAGCAGCGCACCGCTGTCGAACGAATCAACAGTCAGGCCAAAGCCCTGGGTATCGAGCGCCCGCATTTCCGCGGCTCGCTGAGGATCGAGGCGATCTCGGCGAAGGGCAGATCCGCCACAATGCGCAGGCGCAAATACTCCTGTTCGAGCGGACTGAGTCGGGATATGAGACACTCCAGATCGTGTAAGCGGTCTTGGTCTGCCTTGGAAAGCTCCTCTCCGACAGCAATCGTATGTTCCATTTCTTCGTCAAAGTCCGCGGCAGGGTGGCGCTGTGACCTGCGAAAAAAGTCAGTGGCTTTATTACGGGCAATGGTGAATACCCAGGGAGTGAATTTGAGCGGGTCGCGCAGCCTGGAAAGAGTTTCAAGTGCGGTCACAAAAGTCTGTGAAGTCAGGTCTTCGGCATCAGCTACATTGCGCACGCGACTGTAGAGGTAATAGAAAACTTTCGTCGTATTCTCGCGGTAAAGTTCGGCAAAGTTGATCGCTTCCTCCCGGCCTGTTTTTTCGGCCTTGTTTACCATATCGGCAAGTGCATATCTCGTGAAGGTTTTGTTTTCATCCATTGATGTTCCTTTGCAGCATCGATCCATTTGATTGTATTGTAGCTACACTAAGTAAGTCGCTGGAAGAGAGAGGAATGTGACAATTAATCACTCGAGTTTAAGAAAAGTTTCATAGCCGGCAAGGTCAGTTCTCGGAGCTCGCTCAGCTGGAATTTACCGGAAGCATTATGCCATTGAGGGGCTTCATTACAATGATCACTTTTCAATGCTAAACCATCAAACTTCTGCGTAAATGAGATTAAAAACGAAAGCTCTTGAATCTGATTCTCAGAGATGCGAAAAATGAGACCATAATCGCCCCTTGACACAAGACAGGTGATAAGGCTGGTTTGCGAATGCTGGTGAATAGACATTGTTCTTTCATCCATGAGTTTCCTTTTTCCCGGATATAGTGGTTTTGAGGTCTATAAGTAAATCGCACAAACTGAGAAAAAGGGACAGAAATTTAGATCAAATATTTGCTGATCAAATATTTCCTTGACCAATTAACCATCACAGGATCATAATCTTTCCAGAATTTGCGCACCCTTGGGCAGGCGCGTTTTTATTTAACCGGGCGAATGGAGCCGCTGGCTGAGCGAAACCACGCAGACACAGGCAGACTTTGGTTGGAGGATGGGAAGCAATATACCTTCCGCGTCCAGGGCGTTGACCGGGTAGGCAACGCTGGCGCATGGCTGGAGACTACAACAGCGACGACCTATGCCGTGACCAAATACTACCCTATGGCCGGGCACCGCGTAGCCCAGCAAAGGGACGGTATAACGGATTACTTCCTGACGGATGCATTGGGAAGCGTTCGGCAGCTCACATTTACCGGTGGGCTGTAGTATCTTCGATCAAGGGTATGCGTTACTTTTTGTAACAGCTTTAAAAAATGGTTTCTACAATACTAAAAAATGGACTTGACGAACCCACGGTAAACAGATACTATACGAACATCGATTCGCTACTGCAGCGTGCCCGGCAAGCGTGGATCAGAGTTCGTCAGGTCGGCTGATTTGCAGAGCCCGCCGCACAAATGGCACGGATTCAGGATTTTGACTCATAACCCGGAGGTCGTGCGTTCGAATCGCACCCCCGCTACTATTTTCCAGACGACCAGCAATGGTCGTTTTTGGTTTAAACATGCGTTAATTCCTTGAACTATTTAATTGAGAAGAGAACTTTTTATTGACTACTCAATTGTTCTCTTCTAGAGATAGATCAAGATTATCATTTCAGTGATTTCCATACAATATATCATTTTCGGTAGGTATTTAACCTGAAAACCTATCCATTTCGATAGGTTTTCAGCAATTACAGAATTCCGTCCAAAGAATTATGGATCCGAAAAGGTATTTCTATAAGTATTTACCCTTCGACCTTAATCCGATCAATCTGGACTTGTGAACCGTTGTAATCAGGGACATTACTGAACAATGTTCCATAAAGATGCACGATCTTGCCGCTGTCGCGGAGGGCTTGGATCTGAGCTTCTACCTCCGGGTCCAATGAATCAATCCCAAAGTAAATTGATCCACCGAGATCCTGTCTCTCAAAATAATCATCATATTGTGCGCCGGGCGGTGTACTCTTGATGACGCCCCACCAATCGGTGAAAGGTTCTGAAGTGCCTGGTTGCATATAACCTCCACTGGCAATGGGGGTCGGTTCTGTGGTCTGGTTAAGCTTGGGATTTGTATGAGCTTTCATACCGCACTCTCCTCGGAAATAAGCCCACTCATCGCACTCGCTTCCATCAGGAAAAACACATACCCCGGATTGGCTGCCATCGGCTGCCGTGCGGATCTCGAGTTTATTCCCATTTTGCTCGCAATAGACCGAGGCTGGGTTTGGCATATTCACCTGTGGCATATCCATCGCTGTTGGTTCGGGTGACTGTACCTTTAGCAATGAGCAGGCTGCCGATGCAACAATGATCAATACGCAAGCAGTTAATAAAGCAAAACTTTTTTTCATTTTTTCCTTCTTTCTAAAGATTGTTGAGGTGAAAGTTTATTTGTTCACCATTTCTTGTGTAGGACGAGCAAGAATTATGAATGTTCCTTTTTCTTATGAATTTTGAAGAATCACTCCTGGCGTAGGGTGGGCAACCATCCTGCAGTATGGGTTACCAGGTAGGTTCAATTTATTACAATCCCTCGCCTCCCTTTTGCTGCAAGACTTCGAGCTGCGGAACCGCTATCCGTCGGTAGGCATAAGTTAATAGATCATTGGAATTAATCTTTTTGTCCGTTCTTGATAATTCAAGTAATCTTCTCCTAGTTGTTTAAGCATAAATCTTTCCTCTACCTTTATTCGGTAGAGATATCCAAGGATTATAGGGATCATCATGACTAGAATTGATATCCAGTTTGATATTGCAGTTGAAATTCCTATGAAAATAATTATTTGTCCAAGATATCCAGGATGCCGGATGAATTTGTATAAGCCAGTTTCAATGATTTTATGGTTTTCCACTTTTGCCACGGAATAAGTAAAGTATTGCTTCAGGGTCAGCAAGGAATGAATTCTGATGATGAACCCGATGACAAACAAGGCCATGCCAATTGCAAAGAAGGTATTCCAATAATAAATCCTGCCTATTCTGGTTGCACCGATCGAAAATGAAAGAGCATAGCCAAGTGTAATAAGGCCATACAACCACCATAAACTGCTCTTATCGCTCGAGGATGTAACCTTGCTTTTGCTTCTCTGTCTTAAATTCATGAAAACTTCAAAGAATCCGTACAGGTATGAGACGGCGATAATTATTATTATTTTTAGATCCATAGTTCTCTCTCCTGTTTCTTTTATGCCTAACTTCACTATTGCGGGTGGGCTGTCACCTGCCTTTATGTTCCACCGTAATGACCACATTTCCCTTTTTGTGCCCTTGCTCGACATAGCGGTGCGCCTCGACGATTTGCTCCAGCGGATAACATATATCGATGACCGGTTTATGCTTGCCCGCCTCGATCAACTCTTTGAGAAAGTGAAGATCATTGATCTTCTCACTTGCTGGCCTCAAACCCGTAGCCGCAAACTTTACCTTTTTGCTGCCACGCTTTGCAGGCCATAACGCTTGAAGCATAATTACCGGCGTAGGAACCGTGGCAAGATAGATTCCTTCATCCGTTAACGAACCTTTGCACTTAGAAAATGAACACTTGCCTACCGTGTCAAAAATGATGTCATAGGTCAATCTGTTTTGAGTAAAATCCTCCCGGGTGTAATCAATCACCTGATCGGCTCCAAGGGAGCGCACCATTTCCAGGTTCGCGGTACTGCATACTCCGGTCACCTCCGCCCTATAGTACCTGGCCAGCTGTACCGCCGCAGCACCAACCGATCCAGAAGCGCCATAGATCAGCACGGTTTGTTCACTCCGGATATTGGCTTTATCTCGAAGAAAAGGCAGTGCGGTTAATGCCCCATTCGGAACGCTAGCCGCCTCCTCATAGCTCATATTGACCGGTTTTTTGGCTAGCGCCCCGCCTTCAGGCATGCATTTGTATTCAGCATACGCACCGAACGAGTCTATACCAAATACCTGGTCGCCTGACTTAAATCGGGTCACGTCTCTGCCTGTCGCTTCAACCTCCCCGGCCAGCTCTTGCCCCAGGATCGGATGTCTGGGTTTCAGAAAACCGTTAAACCCGGGTGAAGCTCTCATGTCTGGGTCTTCTTTTACGACCGTGGTCGCAACTATTTTTATCAGCACCTCATTGTCTTTAGGGGTGGGCTTTTCCACTTCTCGAAGTTGGAGAACCTCGGGCGGGCCAAATTTTGTGTATACGATCGCTTTCATTGATATTTTCCTTTTTATTTGAAAACAATCCTTATAGTGAAAGAACAGATTTCACGATGATCCATAAGTCAGTCGGTTTTGCACTAAACCTATCGTTAAACAAGATTGCTGTCGTTATAACAAACGCGATAAATCCAATAACAACACCGATTTGCAATAACGACGTTTTCTGAATCTCTTGTTTTGCCTTAACATCACAAATATCACCAGGACAGTATTGAGTTTTTTCTTTATGGAACATTGGATAAAATTTGCATCCCAAACAAATGCCGAACACAGCTTCAAAGAATAAGAATATCAGGCAGATTAGACAGATGATCCCGGTAATGAAGCTAATTGAATTCATTACAACCAACAGCAGGAATATGATCGTGGAAAGCACCAGACCGATCGTCCAGGCAAACTTTTTTTGAGCCGCGCCTACATATTCGGGGGTTTGACCGCCTACGATCAACCTCCCGATTATTAATGAAGGAGAATACTTGGGGCTGATCATTACCCGTATGATGAAATCTGTCATGAAGATCGTGTTGACAAACTTGATCAGAAAATAGTTCTCATTAAATATGACCAGCAAATAGGCCAGGAACATAAAAAAAAACAGGATCCCTGCCGAAGCTCTTATTTCCCGCTCGTTTAAAACCGGGATGTTATATCCTTCCACGGTTTCTCCGAATTGCTTTGCTTTATTCATTTTCTCTCTTCTCGTTGTGATCGATTTTGGCGTAAGCAAGCCGCCTACGTCTGTTTCTGATTTGACAGAGAGAGGGAGGGTCTTCAGCCCTCCCTCTCCCCTGATACAAATCTATGCCACGCTCAAAAGCTCGTTCGTCGCTTTCTTGCCCGAATTGCTGCGCAGCATGACAATCCCCAGCCAGATGAACCACACGATCTGACCCAGCGCAAAAATGTAAACAAACAGCTCGCCGAGAGCCGGGATTATCGAGATGATGCCCGCTACACCGACCACTACGCCAAGATCGTTCAGTACCTTGGAAAGTGCTCCTGTCCGCAAGGCTGCCCAACTTATCAGGAAAATCCATATGCCACCTATGGCTTCATTAGCGCCGCCCAATCCTCCGAACACAGAGTGAATCGTCAACCAGACCGTCCCAGCTTGAGTCGGGTCTTTACCATAGAGATCGACGACAGTTTGCATACCGACGTTGTGAATCATGCCGGCAATAAAGATCACACAGCCCCAGAATATCCCGAAGACGGTCGCTGTCTGCACTATTGCTGGTGAGTTGGCCTTCAGCCGCTCGTAGAGCGCCAGTGACAGGACAACCATAGAGATGCCCCATACCACATAGGTAAGTAGGTGCAGTATGTACAGGAAGGCCAGGTTGTCCGCCATTAAAGCCACCTGCTGGACAGGGTCAGCAACACTAGAAACGTCCACTACGCCGAGAAAACCAATCATACCCATAATGTATCCTGCTGCCAGGTACAGCGCAGCAAAGCCGCCAAATTTATATAAAGTTTTCATTTTTGTCTCCTTTTTTTGAACGATATGGATGAGTTTCATTGAATTGGAATCGCATAATATTGTGGTCGCTACCCAATTCCCAAGGGTTGACATGGGCTGGAAATGTACTCAAAGGCAAACCTCCTTTCAAAGGTGCTTATATCCGTTACCTATTTGACGTCTGACTGATCCGCCTGGTCGGGTTCGAGAGGACTGACCGAGACCAATGGCATTCCCAAATCACGCACTTTTTTGAGCAAGCCATGCAGCGCAGCCTGGTCAATAACCTGGCCGGTTAAAAGCGTGTTGCCGTCCTCTTTCAGTGTGATGGTCAGGCCCTCAAACCAGTTGGCCCACCGGTCATCCAGGTGCCCCTTGAGAAGGATTTCGTAGCACTGAGGCTGGTTATGTTTTTCGTCGAATGTTTGTTTGTCACTCATCATGCGCCTTGCTTTTTTCCTTTCGTTGTTTATCTGCCCAAAGGATACCGCTCGATGTGGTGAGGCGTCATCACTACATGTGTTGATTGATGTGTTGATTTTTAATTGGAAGGATGTGATGGAAATAAAAAGCCCTGGCAGGTGGTTCGAACCACCTGCCAGGGTCAGATTTGATGATTGCGTATCCGCTATAACAAATCGATTTCCTCCGCCCGGCGGACGGCCGCTCGGCGGTTGTTCACTCCCAGCTTGTTGTAAATGCTATTGGTATGGGTGCGCAGAGTGTGGAGCGAGATGATCAGGTGTTGGGCAATTTCCGGGCCGCTTAATTCGCTTCGCAGCAGCTTGAGCACTTCCAGTTCGCGTTTGCTTAAAGGTTCGACCAGCATGTTTTTGGCTGGTCGAACCTCAGGCTCGATCATGTCTGATTTTTGATGGAGGATGGCTGATTTTGGCGCCGCCGCCGGTTGTGAAAATGCAGCCAATAGTTTGTCCGCATAAGCGCTCAGCGGATGGCATCGATTGCGCGATAATTCCTCAATCAACCTTCGCAGCAGCGACCGCATCGCCTCGCCTTCATCCACAAAGCTGCGCACATAGCCTTCCGGTTCGGCCAGGGTCAGGGCGCGTTCCAGGAGTGCGAGGGCGTGAGGCAGGTTATCTTGCGCCTGGAGCGCGAGGGCTTGCAGCAGCAAGATTTCGATTACGCTGCCCATCCTGCGGCCTGCTTCTGCCGCTAGCAGGAGACGCCCCAGCAGCCGGGTAGCCTCGTCAAGAGAACCAGCCTCCCGACCGCTTTTACCGGCAGCGATGAGTACCCGGGCAAACGTGAGGTGCTCGAACTCGCGCGAGTAGCGGAGGTCATCATCCACCGTTAGCCCTTGCTCAAGCGCCCACCCCTGGGCTTCGGCCAGCCTGTCCTGCTTGAGCCAGACCCGCGCCTTCAAAGCCGCGACAGGACGCACATCAGGCAAGGGGACTCGAATAGTCACGCGCTCCGCCTCATCCAGCAGAGTGAGCGCGCCATCCAGGTCTCCCTGCGCCTCATTCAGGCGCGCCTGGGAAACGCACTGGCGATGCGGCCAATCCGTCGTCGCGGTCTGCTCGCCCAGCTTCTGGCTGGTCAGCAAGTGTTGCGCGGCGGCTTCCAGGTTGCCCAATTCAATGGAAAGCTCACCGAGGCCGCGATACAAGTCTGCCGTTCCGAGGGGTATGGGCTCGCCCTTGCCGGTCGCGAGGCGTAGGGTTTGCTGAAGGCTGCTTTCCGCCTCATGCAGGCGGCCCAGCGCCACCCTGATGTCGGCCAAGAGAAATGTGATGCCGATGAGGGTCAGGATGTCGCCGGCTTTCCGCAGGTTCGTATGGAAATCGGCCAGGGATCGCTCGGCGGCTTGCAGGTCTCCGCTTGAATACTGGGCAAGCCCCAGGAGCGAGGTGGCCTCGTTGCGCCTGGTCTGGTCATCATCGGGGGTGAGTTCGAGCCCTTGCTGGGCATACTTTATGGCGCCGGGGATATCGCCAAGCGCCAGCGAGCGGTAGGCCCTGGCTGTGGCAATCGAAGCTGGCAGCGAGCGAAATTGTTCTTTGTCCACCACGACCATCTGATCCGTCGGCGTGTTCAACCAGCGCTCGGCGTCATGCAAGCGGGCCTCGCTGGCCTCCAGCTCGCCGCTATCCAGCAGCGCCCAGGCATAGCCCACACTGAGCACCGGCCGGGAGCGGATCAACACGTCAGGCAGCCCTTTGACCCAACCAAGCCAGGTAGAAGGGTGGGAACTGAGATCCATGGCTGACCAGGCCAGTTCGATCAATCCCGCGGCGCGCACAAAATCCTCGGCAGCCAGCGCATGGCGGATGGCATCGGATCGCAGACTGTTCCGCTCATACCACACACTCGCTCGAAAATGCAAGGTAGCTACCTGATCAGGTTGCGCCTCGGTCAGGTGTGTTTGCAGTACATCCGCGAATAGGTGGTGATAGCGAAACCAATGGCGCTTATCATCCAGCAGAACGAGGAATAGGTTGCTGCGATCCAGGACATCCAGCATTTCTTTGCCATCTTGCCTCTCAGTGACTGCGTTGCACAGAGGAGCGCAAAACCTTTCGAGAATAGAAGTTTGCAGTAAGAAGCCGCGGATCTGTTCAGGCTGGTGTTGAAGAACTTCTTCAACCAGATAGTCCAGTACAAATCGATGGCTGCCGGTGAATGCCTGGATAAAACCCGCGGTGTCTTTCCGGCCTCGCATGGAGAGTGCAGCCAGTTGGAGGCCGGCGATCCAGCCTTCGGTACGGTTTTCCAGGGCGGCGATGTCTTCCAGCGAGAGATTCAAGCCCATCACCTGGTTGAGAAATTCAGCCGCTTCGGCCTGGGTAAACTGCAAATCTGCAACGCGCAATTCTGATAATTGATCCCGGGAGCGTAACCTCGCCAGGGGCAAATCCGGATCTTCACGGGTGGTAATGACCAGGTGCATCTGCTTGGGCAGATGTTCAAGTAGAAAGGTTAGAGCCTTATCAACCGGTTTGGAATCAATAGTATGGTAGTCATCAAGGACGAAGACAAAGTTATCAGGAACGGTGGTGATTTCATTGATCAAGGTTGACAGAATCGCTTCCGTGGTTGGCGGTTGAGGGGATTGGATTGGACCCAAAACCCCTTCACCGATTGTTGGTATTATTGTTTGCAAAGCAGCAATGAAGTACACCAGAAATCGTGCGAGATCATTATCCCCCTGATCTAATGACAACCAGGCAGCCGGTTTCTTACCGTCAGTGACCCATTCGTTGATGAGGGTTGTTTTTCCAAAGCCGGCAGGTGCAGAGATGAGTGTTAGTTTGCGGCTTGCCAGAAGACCCTCGTTCAGCCTTTCAATCAAGCGTGAACGGAGGACAACCGTAGACCGTGGTGGGGGGATGTATAGCTTGGTGGATAAAATAGGTACAGGCATTCTAAAGATGATTATACATCGCACCTATTTGGAGAGGAGGAAAACAAAGAATATATCAAAGAACTAATTAAGTACTTGACGAACCCATGTATAAGGGATACTATCCGAATATCATCAGCTACCGCAGCGTGCCGGGCAAGCGATAACCAGCGTTCGTCAGGTCGGCTGAATGGCAGAGCCCGCCGCACAAATGGCTCGGATTCAGGATTTTGACTCATAACCCGGAGGTCAGTGGTTCGAATCCAAGCCCCGTTACTAGAGGATAATGAAGACGCCGGTTTCGGCGTCTTTTTTAATCTTACCTCACGGTAAAGAGATGGGAGAATTAGTGTTTGGATTGCCCTGGGGGGATGGCTCTGAAGCGGCTGGTTTGCGGCAAAAAACTGTAGGCTATCCCTGGCGTCGAGGACCAATCGCTATGGACGTAGCGGACGATGGAAGAATTGCACTTCTTGATATTGTGAAGCAGCGAATATTGATCTTCGATCCAGCCGAAAAAGGGTTCAAAGTCATTCCGGTACCTTTTAGGCTTCCACGCTATCCAGATATACAATTCGACCGGGTTGGGCAGGTTGCCGTGTTCGACCCAGAAGGAGAACCGCTGGGGGAACAATCCCGCGTAAATATCCCACGTCTCTTTCGTTTACTCCCGGATGGACAAATCGGCGCAGTTGCCCCCGTTTTTGCCGAGCTCGCAGGTTGGCTGAATAAAGACCTGCAGGTGTTTGATTCAAATGATGCAAGACTGGTTACTCCC
>JAYRNN010000288.1:0-28341 GCA_041912175.1 Anaerolineales bacterium
GTACGCCATGAGCAGTTGGGGCATCCCGTTTCAAGACCCGGTTGGCGCGACCTTGGATTTTTTTAGCCGCTACCTGGCTGTTATCCTATCTATTGCGGTGATTGTCATCCTGGCGATCGTCGCAATTCGCCTGGTGGCTCATTTTCAGCACCGGTTCGAGGGCAAGATCATCGAGAAGCACGTCGAGTCTGGGCAGCAGGCTCGTATGATGACGCTGGAGCGAGCCGGAACCGGTATTGTGAATGTCCTGATCGTCGCGCTGGCGATCCTGATGATTTTGTTGGCGCTTAATATCAATATTACGCCAATCCTGGCCAGCGCGGGGATCGCCGGCCTGGCCATCTCGCTAGGCGCGCAGACCTTGATCAAGGATTACATTGGCGGCATTTTAATCTTATTTGAAAACCAGTTTAATGTTGGGGAAGATATTCAGGTGGAGGATGTACTCGGTACTGTTGAGCGGATTGAGATGCGCGCCACATATGTGCGCGATGTGCAAGGGAGACTGTTTATCATCCCGAACGGCGAGATGCGTACTTTATCTAATAATTCACGTGATTGGAGCCGGGCTCTGGTGGATCTGAACATCGCTTTCGACGCTGACATCAATCAGACGATCCAAACCTTGCAGACCGCCTTGCAACAGACCGGCAACGATGAAACACTCCAGGCCAACCTGCTGGAACCGCCGACCATCCAGGGCTGGAATAGTATGAATGATTGGGCGGTGCAAGTGCGCCTGGCGGCAAAAACTTTGCCAGGCAAACAGTCTGCGACAGCCCCGGTCCTGCGCAGATACGCCCTACAGGCTCTGCAGGATGCGGGTATTCCGTTGGCGACGCCGCCATCCGCGGCGCGTCCGTGAAAATCTCAAATCATCGCAGGTAAGAAGAAAAAGGCCAGCGCCAGGATTGTATACACGATCAACAGCATGGCGCCCTCCAACCAGTTGGATTCACCATCCAGCGAGACAAAGGCAGCAATAATCGAGGCTGCCATCATCGCCACCAGCTCGAAGGGGTTAAATTCGAGCGCCAGTGGGTTACCCATCAATACAGAGATAAAAACCAGCACCGGGGCTACAAATAGAGCAATCTGCAGACTTGAGCCGACCGCAATCGCCAGGCTGAGATCCATCTGATTTTTTAGGGCTACTTGAACCGCAACCAGGTGTTCAGCGATATTTCCGATGATCGGGATGATAATAATTCCAACGAAGAATTCGCTTAAGCCCAGGCTCGTAGTAACCGATTCAACCGAGCCTACCAGAAATTCGCTCATCACCGCAATCCCCACGACTGATAAACCTAACACGATTAAGGACTGGCGCACACTCCAACGCGGGCTGGTGTGAGTAGGTTGGACGCTGGCGCCGACCGGATTCTCTTCGGCGCCATGACCCTTCAGGGCGAACACAATCGAAAGCACATAAATTAAAAGGATGGCTGCAGAAGTCAGCAGGCTGAATTCCTCAACATGCAGCTTATCAGGTTCAATGGCAGTGTTGAAGAATGAAGGAACGCTCAACGCAATCACGGCCAGGATCATCATCGTGGCATCCAGACCGGCATGGCTCCGGCTAAACTTCTGCGTACCATGCTTCAAGCCGCCGGCCAGGATACTGAAACCCATCACTAATAAGACATTCCCCAAGATCGATCCAATGATCGAGGCTTTGACCAGCTCGAGGCGTCCCGCCCGGATGGCAAAGATAGTAATGATCAACTCGGCTGCATTTCCCAGGGTAGCATTGAGTAACCCACCTATGCGTGGCCCGGTTTTTTCGGCCAGGGCCTCAGTTGCGACGCCCAACAAACCGGCCAGGGGTACGATAGCAAGCGCTGCGGCAAAGAAAATGATCAGGTCGCCCCAATGGGCCAATTCTGCTAATAGCGCAAGTGGGAAGAAAAGTAACAACCAGTTGATGCCTTTCATAATGGCTCCTGGAAAGAAGGATGTTGGGTGAAGGTGATTATAACGGATTTGCCCAATTGCTTGACAAGCCGCTTAAGAAAATGCATAATCTTAATCAGAAATTCGAGCTGCTTGCTCTCTCAAACCAATTCTCGGAATGAAATAGTAGGAAATGGAGGATGAAATGTCTTATCTAGTTGTCACCATTTACAACGACATGGACGAAGCCGAAAAAGTGCGCGAGGATATCAGTAAAGGCGAACACCAAGGTTTAATATCTCTGGATGACTCGGCCGTAATCGTCAAAGATCAGGAAGGCAAAGTGCATGTCAAGAATCAGGTCGATCGAGGGGTCAAAGTTGGGGCGGTCGGCGGCGGCTTCCTAGGGGTAATGTTAGGCGCATTTTTCTTTCCAATCGGCGGCCTGGTCCTGGGCGCCTTAGGCGGCGGGCTGCTCGGCAAACTGTTTGATATGGGGGTGGACAAGAAATTCGTCCAGGAAGTCTCTGAGGCATTGGAACCAGGTTCTTCGGCCTTGTTTATCATCATCCGCTCCGCCGAACCTTCCTATGCTCTTGGTGTGTTGGAAAAGTATAAGGGTACGCTTTTCCAGACTAATCTACCAGCGGAGTTGGAAGACGCACTGCGCAAGGAGATGGAGAAGAAAAGCTAGGCGCCACGGATGACAAAAGATGAAATCTTGGATGCATTAGAAGACGAACGCGAGCGTTTCCTGAAAGCTATCGATGGCCTGTCCGAAGAAGAGTTGCAAGAGCCTTCCCTGGCTGGCGGCTGGTCTGTGAAGGATGTGATGATCCACATCAGCGCCTGGGAGGCCGAATTAGTCAAGCTACTATGGCAGGTCAAGCAGAACGAGCGACCTACCACCATGCATTTCAACAATGTAGATGTGGACGCCCGTAACCTGGAGTGGTTCACAGCCTACCACCAACGCCCTCTGGAGCGCGTGCTGGATGATTTCGCTGCCGTACGCAAACAAACCGCGCGGCGTATCGAGGGTTTCAGCGATAAGGATTTGACCGACCCGCAACGCTATCCCTGGCTGGAAGGTCACCCCCTATCGGAGTGGGTGGCTAGTGACAGCTTCGAGCACGACGCGGAACATACCGCTCAAATTAGAGCGTGGCGCACCCGGCAATGAAATCGATACTCAAAAAATCCCACCTTAACCAGTGGGATTTTTTGAGACGAATCCAGGGAAATTTTCAGATACTTTCGTTCAAAGGGAAGACAAATCGATTGCAGATGAGCGTACCGACCGGCGCCCCGGCCAGGGCCTGGGCTAATATCCCCGGCGTTTCCCCCGAAAAGATACGCACTTCCAGACCTGGATGATTTTGCACCAAATCGAGGTTAAGGGCGACTTTGCTGGCCATCCCCCCGGTTACATCCGTGGCAGAGGAGCCGCTCAGAGCAGGGGCAATCTCCATGAAATCCGCAGGCGTGATCAGATCCAACAAGCGGGTGCAGCGTGGATAATCGATCCACACGCCTGGCTCGATGCCGGCCAGTAATATGCGGCCAGGCAGAAGCTCGCCAACCAGATAAGCGAATAAATCCTCGGTGGATAGGATCGTCCCGCCGCGTACCGTATCGAAAATGACGTCGCCATAAATCACTGGCATCAGCCCGGCCTGTAATGCGCCACGCAGCGGCCCCAACTCCCAGAGCAGCACCTGGCCGTCTTTGGCCAGTATGCTGCTCAACGGGGGTAGTGCAATCGCCGGGACATCTGCCCTGGCCAATGCATCCATCACCAGGCGATTAAGAGCCTGCGCCTCGCGCCATACCTCCACAAACCCCTGCCACGCCTGCGGCGTCTGCACACCCTGGCGTGTGCCATATCGGCGGGCTGGCACATGTCCAAAAGAACCCGAGCCATGGCCGAGGATTAAAGAGAGCTGCGGGTCCTCACGGCGGGCATCGGCAATTTCATCTGCCAGGCGTTGGATCACATCCAGGCGAGGCGTGTGCGGGATCGTTTTATCGGTGATTAGCGAGCCGCCAAGTTTGAGAAATTGAAGGGTAGACATCGGCGCAAAAATTAAAGGTCAAGAATTAGAACTCAGGCGTGGAAGGCCGGACGGTTGTGATGATGGTGTGGATGGCGCCGGCTGATTCCAGCGCGGATGCTACCTCACCAGCTCGCCCTTCTTCCACCAGGGCGATCATGTTACCGCCGCGACCCGCGCCAGATAGCTTGGCGCCTAGGGCGCCCGCCTTGCGAGCAGCCTCGGTCAAGTGGTCGAGCTCCCGGGATGAGGCGCTCATTGCTTGTAGGAGACGGTGGTTATCATCCATTAGTCGACCCAGCTCAGCCGGTTTTCCGTGCTCAACGGCAGCGCGCGCCAGGCGGGCGATGTCACCGACTTCGTCAAATAGACTTTCATAATGATCTGGGTCAGATTGCCACAAACGACGTAGGTCGCCCACTGCGACTGAAGTGGGACTTTTCACGCCGCTATCACCGATTACGATCGTAAAGGGTTTGGCTACATTCAGAAACTCGACCGGCGCGCCGCGAGTAAAAAACACCGGCATTCCATAAGCGATGACAGCATTGTCAATACCCGAAGGTGTGCCGTGGTAATACTTTTCTACTTCATACGCCAGGGCTGAGACCCGTTCAACAGGCAGGGTTTTGCCCAGGAAACCAGTCACCGCGCGGATGACGGCCACCGATATGGCAGCGCCGGAGCCGAGGCCGGCTTCCAACGGGATGGTCGAGACGACGCGCAAGGAAAACGCCGGTGGGTGCAAAATCGCCAGAGTCTGCAAGACGCCTGAAATCGCCATGGCCAGCGGATGACCGGCCGGCAGATCCGCCAGGCTGCTTTCCAACCCGATGTCCGGCGCCTGGATGCGGACGCTACCGCGGGGCAGGCGGGGTTCTGCCATGACGACTGCCCGCGCGGCGACCTGCTCAACCGGGGCGGCAAGCGCAGGTCGCCCATACACCACCGCATGTTCTCCGAACAAGATGATTTTACCTGGAGCAGAAGCGCTGATGGCTGGCATATCTTTCAACTCGCCTGGTTCAGGCTGAAAACCTGGCTAAAAAACATAGAAAATGAGCAGAATAGCTAACCCCCACAATAATATCGTAATCTGCAAGGGACGGTCTTCCAACAATACTTCTTCCGGCGCACCGCCGGAGTGTTTCACCTGAATTAAGTAAAGATAACGAAACACTCCATACAAAACAAAGGGGATAGTCAGCATCATGATGTGATTATCCGGCAGGTTGATCGCCGAAAATGTATACAAGCTATAGGCGATGATCGTCGTTGCCGAAACGATGGTGATTAATTGATCCAGAAGTGGGATCGTATACCCTTCCAGGACACGTCGATGTGAATTGGCGTCTCCAGCCAATAAAGCGATCTCCGAGCGACGCTTACCAAAACCAATGTAGAGCGCTAACAGAGTAGTTACTACATATAACCAGGGTGAAAAACGCGTTACGTGGATCAATGTCACCCCAGCCGCGACGCGTAGTACAAAGCCCAAGGCGATAAAAAATACATCAAGAAGCGGGATGTGCTTGATCCATTTAGAATATGCCAAGTTCTCCAAGAGGTAAGTGATGGCTACGATGCCGAATCCCACTGACAGCCAGAACGAAAACGGGATAATCACCAAAAACATGATCCCTGCTGCCACCGCGGCTACTTTGATCGGCAGTTTACCAGATGCGATCGGACGTTTGCGCTTATCAGGATGAATACGATCCGCCTCGACATCAGCGATATCGTTAATGATATAAACCAGTCCTGAGAGCAAACAAAAGATAATAAATCCGGCGAAAGTGCGCAGGCCGGCCTGCCAATGTCCCAAACCGAGCTGCCGGTCAAAGACCAACGCAGCGAAAATGAACACGTTTTTTGTCCATTGGCGCGGACGCATGGTCTTGATGAGCGCTTTGATCCAGGTTAACAACATGGCGTAATGATAGCATAAGAGGCGGGATTTGGGGTTTGTGGATGGATTCACAAAGCGATCCACCTTCCTCCCTGCCAAAGTCGATCCAAGAGGAAGGTGATAGAATCGACGCATGGCAAAGGTTCGTGTGGACATGCTGCTGGTCGAGCAAGGCCTGGCGGAAAGCCGCGCCCAGGCCCAACGCCTGGTGATGGCCGGACAGGTACGCGCCAATGGCCAGGTTGTGCTCAAGCCTTCGAGTACGCTGTCGGCCGATGTCCATTTGGAGGTAGAAAAAGGACCGCCGTTTGTGTCCCGCGGGGGTGAGAAGCTGGTCGCCGCCCTGTCTATTTTTCCGGTTGAAGTGAAAGAAAAAACCTGCGCCGACGTGGGGGCATCGACTGGCGGTTTCACCGACTGCCTGCTGCAAAACGGGGCCAGGCGTGTGTATGCCATCGACGTGGGACAGGGTATCCTGCATTGGAAGCTACGCCAGGACCCACGCGTGGTGGTGATGGAACAAACCAACGCACGTTACGTCGAGAGCCTGCCGGAAAGCGTGGAGCTGGTTACGATTGACGCTTCCTTCATTTCTCTGAAAGTACTCCTACCGGTGGTAAGGATGTGGTTGAGCCCAGAGGATGGCCAGGTGATTGCCCTAATTAAGCCGCAGTTCGAAGCCGGGCGCAGCGAAGTCGCTCACGGCAGCGGGGTGATCCGTGATCCATCGGTGCACAGGCGCATCCTGGAGGATCTGCTCCATTTTGCACAGACAGAGGGATATGCCGTACGTGGTTTATTACGCTCGCCGCTACTCGGGCCCAAAGGGAATATGGAGTTCCTGGCCTGGTTGAGCCGGTCGGGGGAAACCAGCCAGGAGATCGAGGCAATGGTAGTGCAGGCGCTCGAATAAATTGCACGGTTCTAAATCATTCCGTTGAACACCCGATCGAGGGCAGCAAAATCGGTTATACTTACACGTTGCCATGACTCTAGACCACATTCGAAATTTTTGTATCATTGCTCATATCGACCATGGGAAATCCACCCTGGCCGACCGTCTTTTGCAATTAACCGGTACGATCTCCGATCGAGAGATGACCGAGCAAGTGCTGGATAGCATGGAGCTGGAACGAGAAAAAGGTGTGACCATTAAGGCTTCTGCTGTGCGCATGAATTACACCGCAAAGGATGGCCGGACTTACGAGCTGAACCTGATCGACACTCCCGGCCACGTGGACTTCGGATATGAAGTCAGCCGGGCGCTGGAAGCTTGTGAGGGGGCCTTGTTGGTGGTGGACGCCAGCCAGGGTATCGAAGCGCAGACCCTGGCCAACTTATACTCTGCGTTGGAAGCTGATCTTGAAATTATTCCGGTCATCAACAAGATTGACCTGATCTCTGCTCACCCGGATGACGTTGCCCAGGATATTGGCAACCTGCTCGGCGTGCCTGCAGACAGCATCCTGCGCATCTCCGCCAAGATTGGCCAGAATGTCGAGGCGGTCCTGGAGGCGGTCGTCGAACAGGTGCCGCCGCCGAAAGGTAGAGAAGATGCTCCCCTGCGCGCCTTGATTTTCGACACGCACTATGATAGCTACAAAGGCGTTGTGACCTATGTGCGTGTGATGGATGGAAAAATTAACCCCACAGACAATTTGCTATTGATGGCCAGCAACGTCGAGCTAAGACCCGTCGAAGTCGGTATTTTCGGTCCTGCCATGCGCCCCACCGATAGTTTATCGGCCGGGGAAGTTGGCTATGTGGCGACCGGACTAAAGACAGTCCGTGAGGCTCGAGTTGGCGATACGATCACACATGCCAATCAACCACCTGCCGAGCCATTGCCGGGGTACCGAAAAGTGAAACCGATGGTCTATGCCGGTATTTATCCGGTGGAGGGCGAAGATTACGCCAACCTGAAGGATGCGCTAGAAAAGCTGCAGCTTAACGATGCTTCGCTGGTTTATGAGCCTGAGACATCTCAAGCGCTCAATTTTGGTTTTCGCTGCGGCTTTTTAGGCATGTTCCACATGGAGATTATTCAGGAGCGCATCGAGCGGGAATATGACCTGGATATCATCGTCACTGCGCCTTCGGTAGAGTACGAAGTTGTGTTGGCGGATGGTACATTGCTGCGCATCGATTCCCCGGCCGACTTGCCTGATGAAGCCCAAATTGCTGAAATCCGTGAGCCCTGGATGAATATTGAGATCTTCACCCCCACAGAATATTATGGCGCCGTGATGGAGCTGACCACAAAACGGCGTGGGGTGTTCATAACCCAGGAATATCCGGCGCCAAACCGGGTGCAGCTCAATTTTCAAATCCCCCTTTCTGAGATCATTGTCGATTTCTTCGACTTACTCAAGTCGCGTTCGCGTGGTTATGCCTCTTTGGATTACCAATTCACCGAATATCGTCCGGATGAACTGGTCAAACTAGAAATCTTGGTAAACGAGGAGCCAGTGGATGCGTTTGCTACCATTGTCCACAAGGACGATGCCTACCATAAAGGCCAGGCGGTAATCTCAAAACTCAAGGATATTATTCCGCGCCAACTTTTCGTGGTCCCGATACAGGCAGTCGCCGGGGGGCGGGTGATCTCGCGGGCAAACGTCAAAGCAATGCGTAAGGATGTGCTGGCGAAGTGCTATGGCGGCGACATCACCCGCAAGAAGAAGCTACTCGAAAAGCAAAAACGCGGTAAAAAGCGGATGAAGATGGTGGGCTCTGTGGAAATACCCCAGGAGGCGTTCCTGGCGGTGCTGCGTATCGGGGAGGACTGACATCGAACCACCCAAGCATAACTCCGAGGCCGGTTGGACAAAACCGCCGGTCGAGGACATTGAACCTGACTCGATAGCGCCCGTGCAGACCCAGTCGCCCACACAAAAGGACTGGAAACGCCTGGCGCCTGGGATTATTATCAGCGCAATTTCCCTGGCGGTGGTGCTTTACCTGGCTAAACCCGGCCGCTTGTACCAGGCGCTGCGCCTGGCAGATTACCGCCTGATTCTGGTCGCCCTGGTTTTCGGGGTAGCCTGGCTGGCCGTGCGCGCGATTGCCTGGAGGACACTGCTGAAGAATAAAGCCAGCTACAGCCAGGTCTTCTTCACAGTTAATGAAGGCTATCTGCTCAACAACGTATTACCATTCCGCCTGGGTGAAGTCGCCCGCGCCTTCCTGTTGAGTCATAAGGCCAACCTGAATATTTGGGAAGTGTTCCCTTCAATCATCATCGAACGGGTGTTGGATCTGGCAATCGCAGCCGGTCTGCTTTTATCCACCCTGCCTTTTATCGTAGGGGCGACCTGGGCGCGCCAGGCAGCCATGGGATCGGTCGCAATCGTGCTGGTCGGGTTGTTAGCATTATATCTGTTGGCGCGTTATCGGGATTGGGCATTGACTCAATTTGAAAAGCTTGGGAAGCGTTGGCCGATTCTCGTAAAAGTCGCCGGACACGGCGTGGAGGCATTCCTGAATGGGTTGGCCATCCTGACTGACGGGCGCCTATTTTTACTGGCAGCCTTCTGGATCCTTATTAACTGGCTGATCGCCTTAGCCCAATATTATCTGATTTTGCTGGCTTTTATTCCACATGCCAACTTTTTATGGGCTGCTTTCACCTTGAGCGCGGCCGCTCTCGGGATTGCTGCGCCCTCCTCGCCCGGCGGCGTGGGCGTTTATGAGCTGGTCGTGGTTGGGGCATTATCTTTGTTCGGCGTCCAGGCTGCAACTGCATTGGCTTTCGCCCTGACAGCTCATTTATCGCAGTACTTGTTGGTCGGCTTGCTGGGTACGATTGGCCTGGCCCGAGATGGCGAATCACTGATCGGCCTGTACGGGCGTCTGCGGCGCATTTCGCAAACACCGGAAAACTCGTAGGCCCCAGCCAATCGACGAAGAAACTGATCGACATTTCCAGTATGCGCATCCTGATCGCCCTTACCTATTACCGCCCGCATTATTCGGGGCTTACCATCCACGCCGAACGCGAAGCACGCGCGCTGTCTCAGCGCGGCCATCAAGTGACCGTCTTGACCTCCCGATTTGACCCCCATTTGCCCTTCAGGGAAATGAAAGACGGCGTCGAAATTATCCGGCCGAAAGTTTTGCTACACATCAGTAAAGGCGTCATCATGCCGTCCATGCCATTCTGGTCCTGGAAGCTGGCTCGCCAGGCGGATGTGATCCATCTGCACACCCCGCAACTGGATGCAGCCATGATTGCGCTCATCGGGCGTTGGCTTGGTAAGCCAATTGTGCTGACGTATCACTGTGACCTGCGCCTGCCGGAAGGTTTTACGCATGCGATTGCCAACCGGGTCTCCAACCTGGCGAACCATATCACCGCTCGGGCCGCCCACGTGATTGTGCACAACACCCAGGATTATGCCGAATATTCACCCTTCATGCGCCGCTACCTGAATAAATTACAACCAATTTTGCCGCCAGTAGAGGTCGCATCGATCACACCTTCCGACCTGGATGCCTTTCGGATCAAGTTCAAGATCACGCCCGATCAACGCTTGATCGGCATGGCAGCACGCCTGGCGACCGAAAAAGGCGTGGAATACCTGGCCGAGGCTTTGCCAACAGTACTTAAAAAATATCCCCAGGCGCGTGTATTATTCGTCGGACCCCACCAGAACGTGGTCGGCGAAGAAGATTATGCCCGCCAATTAGCCCCCTTGATCGATAGCCTGAAGGAGCATTGGACTTTCCTGGGCGTGGTCTCGCCTCAAGAAATGACTGCGTTTTTTCACCAATGCGAAGTCACCGTCTTGCCCAGCACTAACAGCACCGAATCTTATGGCCTGGTGCAAGTCGAGTCGATGACCTGCGGAACGCCTGTGATCGCCTCGGATTTACCGGGCGTGCGTGTACCGGTGGGGATGACAGGCAGCGGGTTGATCGTCCCTGCTAGGGACGCCAAGGCACTGGCTCAAGCCTTGATACTGGTCTTAGATTCACCTCAGGTGTACCGGGGAAACCCTCAAATTGTGGTTCAACAATCAACGCCAGAAGCGGTTGCCATCGAATATGAACGAGCCTTCAAGCTCGCTCGAGCTTATAACAAGAGAACAGAAACTTGGAGCGATACGCCAAACCATGCCAGATAACCAGACGATGATTATCCTGGCCGGTGGTCTTGGCGCCCGTCTGCGTCCCTTGGTAAGCGACCGGCCCAAAGTTCTAGCACCGGTAGCCGGACGGCCTTTTATCGATTACTTACTAACCTACCTGGCTGAGCAAGACATTCGACAAGTCATTCTGTCCGTCGGCTACCTGGCTGAGCAGGTACGGGCCTATGTGGCAGACGGCCGGCGCTGGAAGATGAACGTCGAATATGTCGAAGAAAAACTTCCTTTAGGCACTGGCGGTGCGCTAAAGCTCGCCAGCCTTGCTGGCGGAGACTGGAAAGAAAACTCGCCTTTTTTCGCCTTAAACGGCGACACCTTATTTCAGGTAAACCTGGCGGAGTTATGGTGTTCTCACCAGGCCAATCAGGCATTGGCTACGATTGCATTGCGAGAAATCCAAACCAGCCCGGCAGATGCTTCTGAGCGCCCCGACTACCGGCTGCGCGGCTGCGTGACCGTGGATGAAAACAGGTTAATCACGTCTTTTGATGAAAAACCTACCGAAAATGGGATAGGGACTGCGGCCAGGCCAATCCTGACGAATGGCGGGGTTTATGTGCTCACCCCGGCCGCCCTGGCTAACATTGAACCCGGCCAGGCTGCTTCGCTCGAGCGCGATGTCTTTCCGGCCCTGGCCGCCACGCGCCAGCTTGCCGGCTTTCCACAAACCGGCTATTTCGTCGATATCGGCGCTCCGCACAGCCTGAATGCTTTTGAACAAGATATTTTAAGAGGGATGAAATTGTGACCGAACGGATAGACCCTGCCCAATTTATCGCTGCAGAATTCCAGGCATCTGCCCGGCTGCTGCAGCAAATGTCGAACGAGACAGTGGAACAAGTGAACCAGGCTGGCCAGATGCTGGCAGCGTGTGTGCAAGCCAGTCGTAAAATCCTGATTTTTGGCAATGGCGGTTCAGCCGCAGACGCCCAGCACTTTGCCGCCGAATTAGGTGGACGCTACCGCCTTGAGCGGCGCGCTTTACCCGCCCTGGCTCTGACCACCGACACATCTATGCTTACTGCCATTAGCAATGATTACGGCTATGAAAGGGTGTTTGCCCGCCAGGTGGAGGGGCTGGCGCAGCCGGGAGATGTAGTGATTGGGATCAGCGCCAGCGGCCGTTCGGCCAACGTAATCGCCGGTTTACAGGCAGCAAAGGCAATGGGTGCGCAGACCATCGCGCTGCTTGGCGCCAACATCAACAGCCTGGCAGGCGTGGCCGACCAGATCATTTCGGCGCCTTCCAACGATACGCCACGCATCCAGGAAGCGCATGCGGCCATCATCCACATCTTATGCGATCTGGTGGAACAAGCCCTGGTGAATAACCGCCCAGGCGGGTTCACAGCGGCAAATCTAAGTGGAGGGGGACCAGGCAAATGACGGGTGAACAAACAACAACCCTGAGGCGTTCGGCGGCGGAAAGCAAAGATTATCTCTGGCTGAATCTGAAGGACCTGCCCTACTTCCGCGCCTTGTTGCGTGCTGTGGAGGCCCGCTTTTATCAGGAATTGGAGCTGCCAGGCCCCGTGCTGGATGTAGGCTGCGGCGATGGGCATTTTGCATCCATCGCATTCGAGCGCCCGCTGGATGTAGGCATCGATCCATGGTGGGGTCCGCTCCGCGAAGCCGCCGGCCGGAACACCTATCAAACCCTGATCCAGGCGCAGGGCAGCCAGATTCCTTTCCCCACGGCTTATTTTGGCAGCGCCATCAGCAACTCTGTCCTGGAGCACATCCCAGACATCCAAGCCGTCTTGAATGAAACCGGCCGGGTGCTGATGCCAGGGGCGCCGTTTTATTTTTGCGTGCCAAATCAAAATTTTCTTGGCAGCCTGTCCATCGGACGCGCCCTGGACCGGGCAGGGTTGGATGCGCAAGGAGATCGATATCGAGGCTTCTTTAATCGAATTGCTCGTCATTACCACTGTGACCCGCCAGAAACCTGGCAGCAGCGGTTGGATCAGGCGGGTTTTCACCTGGAAAAATGGTGGCATTATTACCCGCCGGCTGCCATGCAAGTTTCCGAATGGGGGCATTATTTTGGCCTGCCCTCCCTGGTAAGCCATAAGCTTACGAAACGCTGGGTGATCGCCCCGGCGCGCTGGAACCTGGGCCTTACTTATCATTTGATAAAGCGCCATTATGAAGAAGATCCACGCTGTGATGATGGCGTCTGTACCTTCTATGTCGCCCGGCGCGCGGGGAGCCTGTAATGGCCTTACAAAAATACACCTACTACCTCAAGTCAGTGATTGAATTGATCACCGCTGTCAGGCCCCTATCCATTGTGTTGGGGGTCTTTCTAGGCGCTTCTAAAGAGGAAGAAAAAATCATCTGCCTGCCACGCCAGGGAGTATCATTCAAGGTGCGCGGCGCAATGGATATTTGGAGCGTCAAAGAAACCTTCATCGATCGATTCTATGAACGCTTCGGCGTTCCGATAAGCGCCGGGTGGACCATCGTCGACATCGGGGGTGGAATTGGCGACTTTACGACCTTCGCCGCCAAGGCGCATGCCAACAACATCGTTTACGCGTTCGAACCGACGCCCCAATCTTACAACCTGCTGCAGGAGAACCTGAAACGAAACCTTGTGAACAACGCACACGGTTTCCCCCAAGCGATCTGGTCAGAAGAAGGCGCCATCTATATCGATGCCAGCATCGGCGAGCCGGGCCAATTTATCAGCCGAGAGGCAGACTCTCCAACCCTGGCAAACGACTCGATTGCTGTGCCGAGCATCTCATTGGCGCAGGCATTTCAGCGCCTGGGAATTGACCACTGCGATCTCCTCAAAATGGACTGCGAAGGGGCTGAATATACCATCCTCTTCAACACCTCCAACGTTCTATTAGAAAAAATCCAGCATATTGTGATGGAATATCACGACGATGTGACCGATTACACACATGCTGACCTGGAACGCTTTCTGACCGAAAACGGTTATTCAGTTCAATCGACATCCAATTTTGTGCACAAGACCCTTGGATATCTCTACGCCAGTCGTGCATGAGGTAGAATCCTTTTTGATATGGAAGAGCCCAGCGTCCTGGACTTCGTTAAATCAAAACTGGCTCCCTGGAAATATCCACCTGCGGAGCATAACGATTCCGAAGAAAAAACCGTCCCAAGCAGTCAACCCGCTCCTGAGCAGGCCAATGCCCAGGTAAGACATATCGTCCACTGGCCATGGCGCCCATTTCTGGGATTATTTTTTGCGCTATTGGCACAGAGCATCCTGGAATCAAAAAACGTCCGCAATTTATATGCAATCAATGGGGGATTTGCACCGCTTAAGCTTCCCATCGTCCTCTACGGTTTCGCGGCCGTCTTGCTTGCCTGGGATGCCTGGCGCTCGTTGAAACAAAACGGCGAATGGCGCCTGGCCGATCCACCGGCAGCAACCGTCAGCCTTGATCCTCTGAGTGTACGCTTCCCCGCGTTGATCGGCGGGGGCGGGCTGGCGCTGCTGGTTTTTTTGACCTCATCCAATAACCTCTTCACATGGATCAACCTTGGATTGTTGGCGCTCGCCGTTGCCTGCCTGGTATATGCCTTCTGGCTTCCCGAGCGGTCTTGGCGAGAAAGGCTGGCCGATTGGCGATCTCTGCCGAAGAGAGCATCCTTGCCGGCCGTGTTCGGCGTGTTGATCGCACTCGGCATCGCTGCATATTTCCGTTTCGCACAACTGGCGCAGGTTCCAGGCGAGATGAACAGCGACCACGCCGAGAAAATCATGGATGTGATCCGTGTACTAAAGGGCCAGACGCTTATTTTCTTCCCAAACAATGGCGGCCGCGAGGCGTTGCAAATGTATCTGGTGGCCGGGCTAGTGAAATTTTTCGGCGCTAACCTGGACTTCATGGCCCTAAAGACAATTTCTGCGCTGGTTGGTTTTCTCGCCCTCCCTTTTTACTACCTGCTGGGCAAAGAAATCGCCAATCGGCGGGTCGGGTTGTTGGCGATGGCTTTTGCTGGCGTGGCGTACTGGCCGAATGTCGTCTCGCGCCTGGGGCTGCGCCTGCCGTTTTACTTCTTGTTCACAGGGATGGCGCTGTACTTTTTACTGCGCGCCCTACGCACAAGCCAGCGGAATGATTTTATCCTTCTCGGGCTGGCCTTGGGGATCAGCATGTACGGGTACAGCGCGGATCGCGCCCTGGTCTTGCTTGTTTTGCTAGGGGTCGGCCTTTTCATAATTCATACACACTCCGTGACGCTTCGCAGACAGACCTTTTGGTTTACCGGTCTGGCGTTGATCCTGGCTGGCGTGGTCTTTCTTCCGATGCTACGTTATCTAATCGACCAACCTGGGGCGTTTCTATACCGGACGCTGACACGCATCAGTCCTTTAGAACAACCTTTATCTGACCCTGCTCTACTCATCTTCCTGCGCAATACCGGACGCGCCCTGAGCATGTTCTCCTGGTCAAACGGGGAAGTCTGGACTGTTTCTGTGCCATACCGGCCCGCCTTGGACGTGGCAAGTGGGGCGCTGTTTTGGGTCGGCGTGGTTTTGGTATTCGTGACTTACATCCGCAAACGCCATTGGATGCATATCTTCCTGCTGCTGTCGATCCCAATCCTGATGCTGCCATCCATCATGTCGCTGGCTTTTCCGAATGAAAATCCAAACCTTTACCGTACCGGTGGGGCAGCCATTCCAGCATTCCTCCTGGTAGGGCTGGCATTGGAAAGCTTAATGACCCTCCTACAAAAAAATTTTGCCCGCCATGGTTCCAAAATCGCCTGGGCGCTGGCAATATTCTTGTTCTTTATTTCTGCTTATCAAAGTTATAATCTAGTGTTTAACCAGTATCGTCAGGAGTATGAGCTGTCTGCCTGGAATACCTCAGAATTAGGCCAGGTCGTCCGGGATTTTTCTGGAACTTATGGCACGGTAAATAACGTCTGGATCATGGGTTATCCGTACTGGGTGGATACGCGCCTGGTTGGGATTATTTCGGGCTACCCATTACGTGATTTTGCCCTATTTGCAGCCGATATCGGGCAAGTCCCAGCCAATCCAGAAGCCAAACTGTTCTTGCTCAATCCACAAGATCAAGAGGCTGTGCGCGCCCTGCAGCAGCGCTTCTCGCAGGGGGTGCTGAGTACCTACCCGGCCAAGATACCTGGTAAGGAATTTCTTTTATTCTTTGTCCCGCCACAGGAGGGATAGGTTATACATTGAAGAAAAAATCTGTGCTTTGGGTGTTTGACTTGCTCCTGGTCGTAGTCTTGCTGGCCGGCGCGTATTTACGCACGGCCGGGTTATTTTGGGGAGAATACCAATATCTTCACCCCGATGAACGCTTCCTGGTCTGGGTTGGAACGGATATTTCCCCAACCAAGTTGGATACGAGTGGAGCTGAACCAGCCAAGACCTGGATCAGCCTCTCGGAATATTTTGATACGCCGAACTCGCCCCTAAATCCAAACAATCGCGGGCATGGCTTTTATGTGTATGGCACGCTGCCCATGTTTATCACCCGTTATGCGGTTGAGCTGATTTTCGGCCATTCAGGGTTTGATGTAATGACCCAGGTTGGTCGCGGCTTGTCTGCTCTGGTGGATCTATTGACGGTGTTATTGGTATATTTATTAGCTGCGCGCGTGTATGATAAGCGGGTTGGATTGCTGGCGGCGGCCTTCTCGACCGCAGCCGTGCTACAAATCCAGCAGTCGCATTTCTTCACGACCGATACTTTCAGCACATTCTTTGCCACGCTGGCGATTTATTTCGCCGTCCGCATCATGACCGATCGGCGCGCCTGGCCGGCTCTTACCAAGGACAACCAAACCGAGGACGGTGAGCAAGGAACCCATTTACAAGAAAACGAATTTAGGTATTTGTTGCCACGGACGGTTGGCGATTTCTTTCATCATCCCTTGTTTTGGCTGAGCATCGCTTTTGGCCTGGCATACGGGGCGGCCATGGCCTCCAAGATCAGCATTGTTCCAATTGCGCTCATGCTGCCAGCCGCGGTTGCTATCCGGATTTCGATGATGCCGCGTTCAGAGTGGTCCAGGCGGGCCATGCAAGCTTTGTTTTACCTGGCCATTGCCGGCATGATCAGTTTCATCGTCTTCCGACTGACCCAACCCTACGCATTCAGCGGCCCTGGGCTATTTGGAATCAAGCCAAATCCAGAATGGTTAGCGCAAATCCGCGAGCAACGAAACCAGGCCACCCCCGAGGTGGATTTCCCGCCAGCAATGCAATGGGCGCGCCGCCCAATCTGGTTCTCAGGGGAGAACCTGGTCCTGTGGGGGCTGGGGTTGCCATTGGGCTTGTTAGCCCTGGCCGGCTTCTTATGGGCTGGCTGGGATATGCTCAAAGGCAGGTGGCGCCTGCACTTACTCCTGTGGGGTTGGACTGGCTTCTATTTTGTTTGGCAAAGCCTGGCGTTGAACCCGACCATGCGCTATCAACTACCCATTTATCCTTTCCTGGTCATCTTCGCCGCCTGGGCAGTGATCCACCTATGGGATATTGGCAAAGCCAGGCAAAGCGATTCGGGTGGAGAGAAGCGGAGTAAATCCGGTTTGGCAGCGCGGGTTGTTTCCGTGGCGATAGGCGTTTTGACCTTGATCGTCACCTTCGCATATGCGTTTGCTTTTAGCACAATTTATACTCGCCCGATCACGCGTGTGGATGGCTCGCGGTGGATTTACCAGAACGTGCCCGGCCCAATCAACCTGCGCATCCAGTCTCCAGATGGGACAAGCAACCAACCGCTGCCATTCGCTTATGGGGGGACGATTGCAGGCGGCATGACATACCCGCTCAATTTCACCTCGCATTACAGCGGCGAATTAACTGAAATCTACTTTCCATTTGTGCGAGACGAACAGGTTTCAAATCAAGAGACCAATTTAACCCTGACAATCACATCTCCCGATGGGACGCCATTGGGCTCTGCCATGATGACTACCACTTCAGAAAGTAGCCAGGATCCCCGTGGCCAGGCCTATAGCGTGCAATTCGATCCGCCGGTGCGGTTGGAAAAAGACCAGAGCTACTTGCTCAACCTGGAGGTTTCAGGGGCGCCGCCCATAGCGCAACTCGACAACCGTGTAACGCTGAATTTCGTCGACGAAAATGGCGATACACTGGCTTACCCGGCTTTTCCGTTAAGAGATCAACAGTGGAAAAGCCTGTCCTCCTATGCCGAGTTCAACCCTGAGAGCAATGGCCTGCTAACCGAAATATTTATTCCCGTTACCGATCAGGCGATCGTAACCGACCGACCGGTGATGCTGACGGCTGGAATATTACCCCAAGCCGGCGAGCCGAATCCGCTCCCTGAGACGATGATCGGCTCGCCAATCCTGCCAGGGGATGCGCGCGGAAGCGGTTACTTGTTTTCATTCAGTGAACCGTTATATTTCTCCGCCGGGCAGAAAGTAAGGCTCACACTCGCCATCTTGCAAGACCATCCGGCGATCAGCTTGCAAGGGGCAGGGATTGCAAATGAAGGGGAATGGGATGATGGGATGCCGCTGCGGGTGGACGGCTACGATGGTTTTGGCGGGATATACCCATTAGAATTAAATTTCAATATGTACTGGGATGACACTCCCGACAAATTGGAGCGGTTCCTTAAGATTCTCGACCAATCCGATTACATCGTCATCACTTCCAATCGCCAGTGGGGCAGCCTACCGCGCATCCCCGAACGTTTTCCAATGACAACCGTCTATTATCGCAATCTGCTAGGCTGTCCCCCGGAACAAGATATCGTCTGGTGTTACCGGGTAGCCAGGCCGGAGATGTTCCAGGGGGACCTGGGATTTGAGCTGGTTAAGATCTTTCAATCTGATCCGCAACTCGGATCGTTAAGCATCAACGATCAGTTCGCCGAAGAAGCGTTCACAGTTTATGACCACCCAAAGGTTTTAATCTTTAAGAAGACTGCCGATTACGATCCACAGAAAGCGCGTGAGATCTTGAGCAGCGTCGATTTTAATAAGGTGATCCGCCTGGCGCCGTTGAAATTCAAATCGCATCCTGCTGATTTGCTGCTGCCCATCCAACGCTGGATCGAACAACAGCGCGGCGGCGCCTGGTCCGAGTTGTTTAACACCCAGGCGCTACAAAATCGCTACCCATACCTGGGGGCAGTGATCTGGTATCTCAGCCTGGCTCTTCTCGGTTGGATGGTTTATCCAATTCTCAGGCTGGCTCTGCCAGGGCTAGCGGATCGTGGCTACCCGTTGGCGCGCGCCGCGGGAATGCTGATCCTTTCATACTTGGTGTGGATCGCCGGCTCAGCCCGCATCCCATTCACGCGAACGACCATCAGTATCGTGATTCTGGTCATGCTGATTGTTGGCGTCTTTCTGGCAATCAAACAACGACATGATTTTAGCCGGGAATGGCGTGAGAACAAACGCTATTATCTGATGATCGAGGGGTTGTTCCTGACCTTTTTCCTGGTAAGCCTGCTGATTCGCCTGGGTAACCCGGATCTCTGGCATCCATATAAAGGCGGGGAAAAACCGATGGATTTCGCGTATTTCAACGCTGTGTTAAAAAGTACATCATTCCCGCCATATGACCCCTGGTTTGCAGGCGGTTATCTAAATTACTATTATTATGGTTTTGTTTTCGTGGGCGTATTGACCAAATGGTTGGGGATTGTGCCCGCGGTTGCATATAATTTGATCCTACCGACCATGTTCGGGATGATCGCCATCGGAGCCTTCTCACTGGCCTGGAATTTATATCTCGGCGCCAAATCCAACTCCAAATTGTCTGCTTTCTGGGTCGGGCTGGCCGGCGCCATAGGGATGGCTGTTTTAGGCAACCTGGGAACGGTCAAGATGATCTATGAGGGCTACCAGCGCCTGGCGGCGCCCGGCGGCGCGATCGAAGACTCAAATTTGTTGATGCGCCTTGTGTGGGCTGTACAGGGTTTCTTGCAAAACCTGACCGGCGCACCGCTGCCATATGGGCTTGGCGACTGGTATTGGAACCCCAGCCGCGCCATCCCAGCCCCAGGCGAAGTCGAGCCGATTACCGAATTTCCATTCTTCACAGTGCTCTATGCTGACCTACACGCGCATTTGTTTTCGCTATCCATTGCTCTGCTGGCGCTGGCGTTCGCGATCTCCGTGGTCTTGGGACGCGGGCGATGGAAAGGGATCCTCGGAGGGTTCTTCGGTTTCTTGTTTGGCGGGCTTGCGATTGGGGCGCTGAAACCGACCAACACCTGGGAATTCTATACCTACCTGTCGTTAGGCGTCGTAGCGCTAACGTATGCCTCGTGGCGTTATTACAACCCGCCCCAAAGACTACATCGCGCCTTCCAATTCTTCAACGAGCTGCCGGAAAATGCTCAGCGGCTGTTAGTTACCGCCGGGAGTGTAGCCCTTCTGGTTGGTTTATCCATCTTGTTGTATTATCCATTTACACAATGGTATGGGCAGGGCTACAACAAGATCGATTTTTGGCAGGGCTTACGCACGCCGATGAAGGCCTATCTTACCCATTGGGGCGTGTTCCTGTTTGTCATTGTCACCTGGTTTGTGTGGGAGACGCGCAATTGGATGGCGTGCACGCCGGTTTCGGCGCTGCACAAGCTCGCCCCATATCGCGGCTGGATCATCGCTGTGATTGCATTCCTGGCGCTCCTGACAGTCGCCCTGGCGATCAAGATGCCCGAACCCGGCAAGTCGCCTTTTGGGAATGGCGTCAATATCGCCTGGCTGGCGCTGCCGCTGGCCGCCTGGGCCGGGCTACTGCTCCTACGGCCAGACCAGCCAGATGCAAAACGCCTGACCTTGTTTTTGATCGGCACCGGACTCACCTTGACGCTGATGGTTGAAATCATCGTATTGGTGGGGGATATCGGGCGCATGAATACCGTCTTCAAATTCTACCTGCAAGTGTGGACCTTGTTTGCTGTGAGCGCGGCGGCGGCCCTGGGTTGGCTGCTCAGCTCGCTTTTTGAGTGGTCGCCGGGCTGGCGAAACGCGTGGAGCGTGGCTTTTGTCCTGCTTGTGGCCGGCGCAGCTCTCTACCCGATCACTGCTGGACGGGCGAAAGTCCTGGACCGCATGACTGAGACGGCCCCACACACGCTGGATGGGATGAAGTTTATGGAGACCTCCACTTATGATTGGCAAGGGCTGATGAACCTCGGCGAGGATTATCGCGCCATTCGCTGGATGCAGGAAAATGTGGCCGGTTCCCCGGTCATCGTGGAGGCCAATCTGCGCGATCTTTATCGCTGGGGCTCAAGGTTTTCTATCTACACCGGCCTTCCCGGTGTGGTGGGGTGGGAATGGCACCAACAACAGCAGCGCGCCCTGACGCCGGGCAGTTGGGTAAGCGAGCGTATTGCTGAGATCGACAATTTCTATGGCACGGTGGATGTGCAAGCCGCTCTAGATTTCTTGAAGAGATACGGCGTAAAATATATTATCGTTGGCCAGCTAGAACGGAACATTTACCCTGCCTTGGGCCTGGAAAAGTTTGAGGCGCAGAATGGAATTTTATGGCAGGAAGTATACCGGGACGGAGACACCGTGATTTATGAGGTCAAGGAGAACTCCAATTGATTTATGTCTTCGGTTGGTGGTTAATCGCTGAAATACTGGGGCTGGCAGCCTTACCGGTAGCATTCCGCTGCCTGCGTTGGCTGCCAGACCGCGGTTATACATCTTCGAAAGCCTTGGGACTGTTGATCGCCAGCTATTTGCTGTGGCTGGGGGCGATGACAGGCTTCCTGCATAATAATAGCGGCGGGATTCTGTTTGCCATCCTGGCTGTATTTGGCATATCGGCCTACCTGATCCTGAAGGGACCCCATTACCGGGAATTTTGGGATTTTCTCCGCCAAAACAAACGCATGATCGCGGTGGTCGAAATCCTCTTCCTCAGCGCGTTTATCGCCTGGGCGATTGTGCGCGCCTATGCGCCAGATAAGATCATGAGCGCGGGGGGCGAGAAGTTCATGGAGATGGCCTTTTTAAACGGCGTGCTCAACAGCCAGCGCTTTCCGCCAATGGATGTTTGGTTATCAGGGTTTGCCATATCTTATTATTACTTCGGATACGTGATGATGGGCCTGCTGACGCGCTTTTCAGGCGCGCCGGCCGGGGTGGGTTTTGAGTTGTATGACGCGCTGTTGTTCGCCCTGACCATCAGCGGGGTGTTTGGAATTGTCTTTAACCTGGTTGCCGTTGGCAGCAAAGCGCCGTTCAGTAAACCCCAGCCGCAACGCCCCAAAAAATCAGTCGCCGCCATACCAAAAGCTGAAAGCCAGCGCCTCCAGGCTTCCTCTTACTCCGTTGACTGGCCGATTTTGTATGGTCTGCTTGGCTCATTGATGGTGGTTGTCATGGGCAACCTGGAAGGACTATTCGAATCCCTTTACTCCCGGGGGATCCTGCCAGATCGTTTCTGGCGTTGGCTCGATATCCCCGGCTTGCTCGGCAGCCAGGTCACAGGTTCTTGGGCGCCTGGGGGCGGCTTCTTCGGCTGCTGTTGGCGCGCCAGCAGAGTCTTGCAGGACTATGATCTCGCCGGGCAGCCAATCGGCATCAGCCCGATCACAGAATTTCCGATGTTCAGCTTTTTGCTTGGGGATAATCATCCCCACGTTTTAGCTCTGCCGTTTGTGCTGTTATGCATTGGCCTGGCATTCAACTTGCTGCTGCGACAAATTCACATGATAAACCCCGCGGTCGATGATCAATCATTTTCCTTTTGGCATGGATTCTGGCCGCAGATCCGGGAGCAATTAGTTGAAAACTGGGCGTTGTTACTTTTTTATGCCTTTTGCCTGGGCGCGCTTGGCTTTTTGAACACCTGGGATATGCCGATCTACCTGGGTCTGGTGGCGTTGGCTTATGGCGCCGGAGAATATGCTCGCCGGCGCGTCTTGGACTGGCAGCTCGTGCTAAAAACGATCCTCCTGGCTGTTAGCCTGTTGATCGGCGCCGTGGTCATTTACCTGCTTTTCTACTTCGGCTTTAGCTCCCAGGCCGGTGGTATCCTGCCTTATGTATTTAAATCCACCCGCCTGCCGCAATACCTGGTGATGTTTGGACCATTTATCTTCATCATTGCCTGGTACCTGGTTACCCTTACAGCGCTAAAATCTCGCCAGGATGGTAAACGTGTTGTTCTTCGTTCGACCCTGGCTGCCTGGGGTTGGGTGCTGGTGGCTTGCCTGGCCGTCACGGCGCTTTTTCTGTTCGCCATCTTGCTCGCCGCCAACGCCGATCAGCTTCAAAACCCGATTGTCCAAAACATGCTTGGCGGAGGTTCGCTGAGCCAGGCAATGCAGCGCTTTCTAAGCGATCGTTTTGCCAACCCCTGGCTTTTCCTTCTGCTGACCGGGTTGTTAGCATTATCCGTGGCCAATATTGCCCAGGCTGACCCAGGCGCGCCCGGCGAAGCAGAAATTGTACCTCCAGATGCCAGCGGCCTGTTTTCATTATTATTGATCCTGGTCGGGATTGCTTTGACCTTGAGCGTCGAGTTCTTCTACTTGCGAGACAGCTTTGGCGTCCGGATGAACACCATATTCAAATTCTATTACCAGGCCTGGATCTTATTGGGGTGCGCAAGCGCGTATGCAGTCTGGTGGCTGCTCCATCGAAGTCAAGCTGTTTTAGGAACTTTTTACCGCAGCCTGTTCCTAGTAGGCGCTGTAAGCCTGGTCAGTGCAGGATTGATCTATTCTTTGATCGGTACAACGACGCGCGTAGATGGGTTGCGGGGCGAGCCTAACCTGGACGGCGAATCCAGCCTGGCGAGCAACAACCCGGACGACTGGGCAGGGATCGCCTGGCTGCGGGAAAACGCGGTAGGAACGCCCGTGGTCCTGGAAGCGCCAGGCAAATCGTACACCTATGAAGGCCGCATCAGCGCCTTTAGCGGCTATCCCGCGGTGTTGGGCTGGGCAATCCACGAAAGCCAATGGCGCGGCAATTATGACGAGCAAGGCAAGCGTGAGCCAGATATCCAAACGATTTATTCCACAAAAAGTGGAAATTTAGCCCTGGAACTGTTACATAAATGGAATGTAAAATATGTTATCGTAGGTCAAAGCGAAATGAATTACATCCAACAGCTCTGCGCAGAGCCAAGCCTGGCCTGTAATTTGACGCGCGCCCTGCAAAAGTTTGAGACGACCTTGACCCCGGTGTTCCAACAGGGAAACCTGACGATTTATCAAGTGCCAGAGCCGGTCGAATGATCATGAGACTTCCTTCCAGACCCCATTAACTATGAACCTTAGACGGATTACTTTTGAACATCTCTTGTTTACAGCCGCATTCGTTTTAGCTTTGGCTTTACGGTTTGCAAATCTGGGGGCGGCTCCGCTCTCCGATAGCGAGGCGCTTGCTGCGCTGCAAGCTCTGGCTTTTGCCCAAGGGGGCAGCGTTGCTGCAGGAAGCAACGCTGCAAGTATGCTGGCTGTTCCTCAGCCCGCTTATGTTGCCTTGACAGGCGTTTTGTTTGCGTTCTTCGGGAGCAGTAATTTCCTGGCGCGTTTTTGGCCGGCTCTGTCTGGGGCAATGCTAGCCTTGCTGCCAGTTCTACTCCTGCAATTGAAGATACGGTTTGAACCGGGTTTATCTGCGCCATCGCGTCCGACTGTTACCTGGCGTAGCGTAGCGATCGTTCTTGCCTTCGGGCTGGCGATATCCCCGGGTTTAGTCGCTGTCTCACGCCTCGCAGGCGGGCCAATGATGGCGGTCTCTTTCACATTACTGGCCATTGGTTTAGGCTACACCCGGCGCTACCTCCTGGCAGGCTTCTTTGGCGGCCTTGCACTGCTATCTGGCCCGGCCGTAATCAGCGGCATCCTTATTTTAGGGTTGACCTGGACAGTCGCCGGCTTGTTGAACCGGACCCGGAAGCAAGATGAAAGCACCCAGGATGGAGAAACCTTACCTGGGAAACGAGAAGTCTTGGCATTATTTGGATCGATGGCGCTGACAATCCTCATCGTGGGAACATTTTTCTTCCGATATCCACAAGGGTTGGCAAGCTGGGTTGAGACAGTCCCCTATTACCTTCGAGGTTGGACTTCTCCATCTGGTGTGCCGGTCCTTCGTATGCTCGCCGCACTGCTGGTATACGAGCCCATCGCGGTGATTTTCGGGCTGGTAGGGGTGGTGCGAGGGTTGCTCCCATCCGATCAACCGCGTGACAGAAAAATCGTCTACTTGTGCCTGGCCTGGATCGTGATCGGTCTGCTGGCAACCCTGGCTTACCCGGCCCGGCAGGTCGCCGATCTAGCCTGGGTGATTATGCCTTTCTGGATGTTAGCGGCCTGGCAAATCTCCGAAAGCTGCTCAGTGAGCTCCGGCGAGCCAATTAAACCCATCTCGATCCTCCAGGCGATCGTCTTAGTCGCCCTGATGGGTCTACTGTGGTACAGCGTAGCTTCCATCAGCCGCATCCAAAGCGGCGACACGGAGAGATTGGCTCGCCTGGTGGTGATCGTCGGCATCCTGGCGTTAGGCGCGTTGATCACCGTCCTCATCCAGCTCGGCTGGTCATGGGAGACGGCCCGCCTGGGTCTGACCTGGGGGATCTTGGGTGGATTGTTCTTGTTTTCGATATCGATGCTCTGGGGTGTGGCTTATTTACGTCCAAACCAGCCACAGGAACTTTGGACGCCAACGCCAGGGGTGGGACAGATCGGTCTATTTACTCAAACCTTACAAGACCTCTCATCTCGGAATACTGGACGGACAGACAGCATCGATATCGTTTCAGAAGTAGATGTCCCTTCGATGCGTTGGGTGCTGCGTAATTTTCCAAACGTGCGCACCATTGACCCGCAAGACCTCAATGCCCCATCGGTTTCAAGCGTACTGCCATCCATTTTGATCACCCGCCAAACCCAAGAAGAACCTTCCCTAACCGCCTCCTATCGGGGCCAGGATTTTACCTGGTGGATCCACCCTGGGTGGTCCGGCGCGCTGCCGGCTAACCTGGCCGGCTGGCTGGCATTTCGCGATGCATCCATCCAACCAGAAAGCATTATTTTATGGGCGCGCAGCGATCGCTTCCCAGGCGGAACTTTGAGCGCCCCGACCACGACTGAGCCATGATGAGAGGTTATGCACATACCACAAACCATCACGATTGACGGGCCCGCCGCATCAGGTAAAACGACCATCGGCAAGAAGATTGCCGACCGACTCGGTTACCTGTTTTTCGACACCGGTGCGTTATACCGGGCGGTCACTTGGATCGCAATTCAGCGCGGCATCCCTATCAACGATGAGGCAGCCATCACTCATCTGGCCCAGACGACCGAGATCGACGTACGCCCGGCTTCAGTGCAAGATGGGCGTGGTTGCGATACCCTGGTGGAAGACCAAGATATCACCTGGCAAATCCGCCGACCTGAGGTCGATGCGAACGTGTCGCCGGTCTCCGCTTACCCCGGCGTGCGCCAGGCATTAGCCGCCCAACAACGCCGCATCGGTTTACGCGGGCGGGTTGTAATGGTTGGTCGGGACATCGGCACTGTTGTACTGCCAGAGGCGGAAATAAAGGTATACCTGGATGCATCGGCTGAAGAGCGCGCTCGTCGCCGGTATTTCGAAAAAATAAACCGGGGCGAGCCTGCTGACCTGGCTGAAATCCTGGATGGGGTTCGCGATCGAGATCAGATCGACTCCAACCGATCCGTCTCCCCCCTCCGCCCGGCAGACGATGCGGTCATCCTTGACACAGACCAGCTTGGCATCAATGAAGTGTGCAATTTTATACTCGATCTTATCGATAAAGATTGATCAATGACGCTTCAGCCGGCTGCCCTCACCCCTTATCAAATCCCCATCCAGACTCGCCTGGCGCGGGCGATTATGCGGCCAACTTTCCGCTGCATTTTCTACCTGCTTGGACGTATACACATCTACGGCAAGCAAAATGTCCCCCGAGAAGGCGGTTACCTGATCGCCATCAACCATGTCTCTCTCTTCGACCCGCCGTTCGCGATGGCCTTCTGGCCAACCTGTCCTGAGGCAGTTGGGGCAATCGAGATCTGGTCTAAACCAGGTCAGGGGAGCCTGGCGCGTTGGTATGGCGGTATTCCCGTCCATCGTGGGGAGTATGACCGCCAATTGGTCGAAAAGATGCTGGCAGCTTTGGAGTCCGGACACCCGCTGCTCATCGCGCCAGAAGGCGGGCGCAGCCACGCTCCCGGTTTACGCCGAGGGCTACCAGGTGTTGCTTATGCCATGGACCAGGCGCGTGTTCCGGTCGTTCCAGTCGGCATCACCGGCACGACGGACGATTTCTTCGAGAAGGGGATCCATGGAAAACGGCCTACGGTGGAAATGAACATCGGGAAACCACTCACCCTCCCCCCGATCCAAGGCAGCGGCGAGTCCCGGCGGGCTTCTCGCCAACACAATGTAGACATCATTATGGGTGAGATCGCTTCCTTGTTGCCAGAAGAATATCGCGGGGTTTATGGCAAACCATGACTGAGAAACCCGTCAGCGAATTCACGCGATCCGAAATCGTACGCCTTCCAGAAATCAACCGCAGTCGAGCCAGGGTACGACGATTTATAAACGGTCTGGTGCGACTGCTTGTGCGGTTATTCCTTCGAGCTCAGGTAAGCGGACTAGAAAATGTCCCCCGCCAGGGTCCGGCTCTGATCGTCGGCAATCATCTGGGCGATGCAGATGATTTACTGAAGATCGCTTTTTTACCACGTCAGATCGAAGCCATCGCTAAAATCGACCTGGTCGAAATCCCAATCTTGGGTAGGCTGATGCAAGCCTATGGGGTGATTTGGATCCGGCGCGGCCAGCCCGACCGCCTGGCGTTACGAGCCGCTATCCAAGGATTGAACGAGGGCAGAATGGTGATGATCAACCCGGAAGGGCGCGAGAGTCTGAGTGGTTCGCTGGAAGAGGCGACCAATGGGGCTGCCTTCCTGGCGCTTAAAGCGAATGCTCCTATCCTGCCGATTGCCATAACCGGCACGCAGAATGCGCGTGTCTACTCAAACATGCGTCGTTTTCGGCGCACCCCGGTTACATTTTCAGTGGGGCCAGCCTTTAATATTTCTTCCGGAGCAGACCGCCAGGCTGCCATCGACCAGGGTACTCAAACCATCATGCACTCGATTGCCACAATGCTGCCTGCGGAATATCGGGGGGTCTACCGCCTCGAAAACACTTAAGTGGAGCTATGCAGATGAATGAGCAAGCAAGGGTAGACGATCTCCAAAATCTGAAGCGCTACGACCATGCCAGGCTGGAAAGTCGAAGGCGTGGCTTAAGATTCTTGTTGAAATACATCGGATTTACTTTGCTGGCAAAGATTGATCATATAGAA
>JAYRNN010000289.1:0-3642 GCA_041912175.1 Anaerolineales bacterium
AAAAGCTCAAGCCAGGCTTGACGGCTTTGCTTATCCTGGTTGTTTTTGCCGGTCTAAATTCTGTGAGCTACCCCTCATACCTGGCTTGGACGATGCCTTTCATCCCCCTGGCAGCCAATGAGCTGGCCATCCTGATCAGAGAGCGCCCAATCGATCAGGCCGCTCCAGGCACATAACCTGAATTCGACGCAACGCTTCATAATTTATGCTCGAAAAGCCCTCGATTCCGGACTCACGCATTCTTTCACAACTTAAAACCGGCTACGATCTGGATGCCGCCAGGTTATCCTTCCTCCCGCTCGGCGCAGATGTCAACACGGCTGTCTACCGGGTATTTACCGATACAGAGTCCACATACTTTCTGAAGCTCCGCACGGGCGATTTCAACGAAATATCCGTTGCGCTCCCTTCATTTCTTCGCGATCAAGGCATCGCCCCGGTCCTAACTCCCCTAAAAACCAGGGCCGACAGTTTGTCGACAAGTCTGGATGTTTATCAGTTAATTCTTTATCCTTATATTGAGGGGCTTAATGGGTATGAGGTCGCCTTGTCAGATCGCCAGTGGCGAGAATTCGGCGCTACATTAAAAGCCATCCATTCCTTGCAGGTTCCCAGCGATTTGGTTAAATCGATCCCTCGGGATCGCTTCTCCCCCGTCTGGCGGGAAATGGTCAAATCCTTTCAAGCGGTGGTCGAAGAAAGAAGTTTTGAAGATCATGCAGCCGCACAAGTGGCTGAGTTGATGCGCCTGCACCGCGAGCGGATCAGCCGCCTGGTGAACCAGGCTGAAGATCACGCCCGTGCGCTTCGTTCGCGCTCGATCGAATTCGTACTCTGCCATTCCGATATACATGCTGGCAATTTATTGCTCCCGTTTGATCAAGTGAGTTCGCCAGCCTCCCTGTTCATGATCGATTGGGATAATCCCAGTTTCGCCCCCAAGGAGAAAGATTTGAACTTGATCGGCGGGTGCAGTACATGGAACGAGCCTCACCAGAAGGCTCTCTTTTACCAGGGTTATGGTTCAGGAGAAATCGATGTACAAGCCCTGGCATATTACCGCTGCGAGCGAATCATCCAGGATATCGCTGCCTTCTGCGAACAACTCCTTTTATCCACCGCCGGTGGGCAGGATCGCGATCAGAGTTTAATTTATTTCTCGAGCAACTTTTTGCCAGGACACGAAATCGAGCTTGCTTTCAATACAGGGCAGGATTAACCACTCAAAAAAGGTTTCGTACTCACTTTTTCTCTGGTATAAATAGTCTCGTGCGTTCTTCGCTGCTTCGATCCTTCCAATACCTCGTCTCTTACTGGAAACTTACCCTTGGCGCATTTGCAGCAGTTTGCGGTGTGTTGGCGATAAACCTGCTCATGCCCCAGGTGATCCGCTGGATTATTGACCAGGGCATTGGCGCCCAGGATCTGCGCTTACTTTTCGGGGCTGTCGCCGGCCTGTTGGGCCTGACCCTGTTGCGTGGCGTTTTAACTTATTTCGAAGGTCAATGGTCTGAGACGGCCTCCCAGGGAGTGGCATTTGATCTCCGCAATGACATCCAGCGCAAGCTTACCGGGCTTTCATTCGCTTTCCACGATGCCTCCGAGACCGGCGAGTTGCTGAGTCGCGCCGTCCAGGATGTCGAGCGCATCCGCTTCCTTACCGGCCGGGCTACCCTACGCATCTTGGAAGGCGTCTTAATCCTGGCTGGCACATCCATCGTAATGTTTTGGATGCAGCCTCGGCTTGCAGCGTTGGTCATTCTCGGTTTGCCGTTGTTGATCTTCCAGGCGCTGCGCTTCGGCCGGCGCTTCCGCCCGCTCTCGCTCAAAATTCAAAAACAGCTTGCCGTACTCACCACCGTCGTCGAGCAAAACTTGCGCGGCAGTAAGATTATTAAAGCCTATGCGCAGGAATCCGCAGAGATTGCTCGATTCGATCAGGAAAACGATCGATGGTTTGCCTTATCCTCGAACAGCGCCCGCCTGCAAGCAGTCCAGGCCCCGCTCTTACTGCTCATTGCAAACCTCGGCACCGTATTCATCATCTGGTACGGCGGTTCCTTGGTGATTAAGGGCCAACTAAGCCTGGGCGAGCTGGTGGCTTTCACGACTTACCTGACCCAGTTGGTCGAGCCGATCCGCCGCCTGGGGATGGTCATCCCGGCCGTCGCGATCGCTTCTTCATCTGCCGAGCGTATCTTCGAAATCCTCGATACCGCGCCTGAAGTAAAAGAAGCCCCCACCGCTCAGTCTTTGCCGCGCCTATCGGGTCGCGTGCGCTTCGAAAATGTATCTTTTGCTTATGGAAAACCCAACAGCGAGCTGCAAAAAGTGGTGCGTGTGCTGAAAGGCGTTGATTTCGAAGCGCAGCCAGGCCAGGCAATTGCTCTGCTCGGCCCGACAGGCTCCGGCAAGTCGACGATTATTAGTTTGATCCCTCGTTTTTACGATCCAAGCTCTGGGCGAATCTTGATCGATGGCTACGATATCCGCCAGGCAACGATTCAATCGCTGCGCACCCAAATTGGCATCGTGATGCAAGAAACAACCCTTTTCGCTGCGAGTGTACGCCAAAATATCGCCTTCGGTCGCCCGGAAGCGACAGACGACGAGATCATCGCCGCTGCACGCGCCGCCCAGGCGCACGATTTCATCCAGGCCATGTCGCAAGGTTACGCTACGATGGTCGGGGAGCGTGGCGTCACCCTCTCGGGGGGGCAGAAACAACGCATCGCCATCGCCCGCGCCTTGCTGCTGGACCCGCGCATCTTGATCCTGGATGACGCCACTGCATCGGTTGATACCGAGACCGAGCGACGTATCCAGCAAGCTTTTGAGCGACTGATGCAAGGTCGTACAACCTTCGTCATCGCCCATCGCTTGAGCACAATCCGCCGCGCAGACCTGGTGCTCGTGCTCGAGCATGGCCAGGTCGTCGCACGCGGCACGCATGAAAGCCTGCTACGCGACTCGCCGCTGTACCAAGAAATCTACCAGCGCCAGCTCGCCCCTCAAGAAAAAGGAGCGCATGCTTTATTTCTATCTGACGATATTCGGTCGCCAGATCGGAATAAAGCAGCCTAGATATTTAAATGAGCTTTACGATCGGTTCTTCTCCAGCCGGTATGGGCCCCCGCGGCGCCCTGGAAAACTTCGGCAGCAAAGAGGTCGCCGGAACGGCGTTCGATTGGCAAATCTTACGCCGAATGCTTGGGTACCTTCGTCCATATGGGTGGCAAATGACCGGCGCCCTCCTGGCTACCCTTCTGCAGACCCTGGTAACCCTGGCAATCCCGTATCTCTTGAAAATTGCCATCGATCAAAATATCAGCAATGGCGACCTACCCGGTTTGGCTCGCACTGCTATTGAGATCGCCGTCGCTTATGGGCTGCTTTATCTGGGTACCAGCGCAGAAGGATACTTTCTTACCTGGGTTGGTCAACGCGTGCTGGCCAACCTGCGCGCTGAACTGTTCCGCCATCTGCAGGCCTTATCGGCTGGTTTCCATGATACCCATATCGTCGGCGTAACGGTTTCGCGGCCGTAGGCACGGAATTCGCGATCGCGTTATCCCGAATGGCGCAAATCTCAGGGTGTGGGAGATCCGGTGCCTGTCTCCGGGCTGGCCGGCTCCGGCGGAA
>JAYRNN010000290.1:0-8995 GCA_041912175.1 Anaerolineales bacterium
CAGGGCTGTACTGGCGGCACGAGGGGAGTGGCTGGTTAATGTGGATGCAGATGACTGGATTGCGCCAGACAAGGCCGCGCGCCAGTTGGCTCTTGCAGTAGCAGACCCAAGTTTGGACATCATAGGCACATATGTGTCGGTCCGTAATCAAGATGGATTGCCACACACTAAAGCTCCCGAACTTGAAGCAATCATCAACCATCCTCATGATTTCAATCGGCTTGATACTTGGATTGGTGCAAATCATCTTTGTCGATCTTCAACCATGGTACGGCGCGCGACTCACCTGCGTATTGGATTGGACGATGAAACGATGGTGCGAGCGCCGGATTATGAGTTGTGGACACGAGCGCTACGTGAAGGTTGTCGATTTGCGATAGTTGCCGAACAGCTTACGTTCATGAGATTGCACTCAACGGGTGTGACCCATGCAGATCCGCTTGGGACGTTGTTGGAAATGACTTATGCAATGCTTCGTAACCTTGTCCCGTTTGCTGAGATGCGAGCACTCCACCCGTCGATTGGGCGAATTGTGGCTTGGGTATGCCAAAATAATTTGTTGGGCTATCTCCTACCCATAGAGCGCTATCGACTAATTGGAATGTTGCTTCACTCATTCGACGATGGGGATTTCGCCAGCTTTGTTAATTGCCTTAAGAATGTTGATCAAAAACCGGAATTGAAAATTATTGGGCAGCGCATTCTGTCTATCAATTTAGTGAAAAATCCAATGATTGGGAAACTGCAGAAAGACATCGAAATATATGTTTCAGAGATTGGAAAACTGCAGAAAGACATTGAGGCATTTTGTGAGGCAAGAGATTTTTGGCGCGCTCAAAGCGAGGCATGGGAAAGCGCCTATGAAGAGTTATCAGGTAAAAGGGGGTAGTTTATTAAAAGTTGGTATGAAAGCTTATCTAAATAATATTTATTTTAAATAAATGAAAAGTCCAAATATTCTCGTGCTGCTGCCTTTTCTTGTTAAAGGAGCATTGATGATAAAAATTATGCGGTCGCTCAGAAGAAATGGCTTCAATATTGATGTGGCATTTTGTATCGATGTTGCAAAAATATATCCAGTAGATCCGCTGGACGATTTTCGGTCGGATGGGCGGTTAATTGACTTAAGTAAAATAAATCAGTCAGATTGTTTGCGGTCACTTGCTGAAGAAATTAGAGAGCGCAGTATTGACCTAATTGTCCAGGTTGGGGCATTTGACTTGTATCAGCATCTCCCATATTTGAAAGAGGGAAAAGCTGGACTAAAAATTATTGATATTATGTACAATGAATATGGGCATTCAGTGAATCACTTTCTGTATGAGAAATGTATCGATGGTGTCATCGTTGAAAGCAATTCAATGGAACAGTTCGTGAAGCGAGCCTCTGAAAAGTTTGAGCCAAACGTAATGATTGTATCTAATGGTGTAGATCTCGATGTGTATTCACCGGCGCTAAAAAGGCGTTTAAGCAGTGACCTGATAATTGGTTATGTTGGAAGGATGTCCGACGAGAAGAACCCATTGGGGTTTATAGACTTGGCCGAGTCGTTGTTAGAGTTTATACCAAATATTTCATTTCGAATGTTCGGTTCTGGTGATCAAGAAGCGGAGGTCAAGCGGAGAATTATCGAGAGTCCACAACGTTCAAAGTTGGAATTTGAAGGCTATACTGAACATGTTAGAGACGCATTACGAGAGTTAGATGTTTTGATTTTGCCTTCCAAATTTGATGGGAGGCCGAATATTATTATGGAGGCTAATGCGTGTGGGATTCCTGTAATTGCTGCACCGGTTGGCGCGGTGCCGGAACTTGTTTCTGACGGAATAAATGGCTATCTTATGGCTCCTCAAAATCATGTGCAAATTGGAGAGCTAATTTCCAAATGGATTGAATTTCCGGACGAGTTGTCTAGTATCAAAAAGTCGTCACGTGAGTACGCTATATCATATTTCGATCATAATAAAATGTATCATGATTATGCTGCTGCTTTTACTTCTATCGCCTCCTTCAATGTGAAGGGGGTTTATTAAACGTTTTATTGATCCTATGTATTTTATAATTTAATGGGGGTTTATTGTTGTTTTTTTTTAATTACGTAAAATATCTGACGCCAGTTAGATTAAAAAAAGCGTTCCGCTTATTTATTTATGGAGATTGGGTTGGGCTTCAGGCTGCTGCGCTTTATGTATTCCGAGCGCAGAATCGAAAGCTAGCGGAAAAAAAAATTCCAGAGTTGATTAAGGCATCTCCACTAACCGATGGGCAGCCATTGGTAAGCGTAATAATTCCATGTTTTAACTACGGGAAATTTGTTGTTAACGCAATAGACAGTGTGCTGGCTCAGACCTTGACTAATGTCGAAGTTATTGTTGTTGATGGGGGTTCTACCGATAACGATACCTTGGAGATGTTGAAAGCAACACAGAGGCCTAGGACGCGCATTTTATTTCGAGATGGGCGTCATCTTGTTGGTGATAATAGAAATTATGGAATTGAGCTCTCCTGTGGGCGCTATATTTGTTGTTTAGATGCCGACGATACACTGGATGCTACGTACCTTGAAAAGGCTGTTTTTTTTCTTGAAACCTATGGCTACGACATCGTTTCTACAGCCATAAACTTTGTCGGCGCTAGGGAAGGGCAGGTAGATATTATGGAATGCCCCGATCTGACCGATATGGTGAATGGCAATCATGTCCTGACGTGTGCAGTGTTTAGAAGGCAGCTATGGCAGAAAGTTGGCGGATACGTCGATGTTGGGATTGGGAAGCATCATGTTGCTGAGGATTGGGATTTCTGGTTAAGGCTCGCGGCCGGTGGCGCCCGAATTCGTAATATTTCAGGAGAATATCTTTTTAACTATCGGATTCATGAGGGGGGGTCACTTAGTAGTTCGGCTGACGTAAAGTCGCTGTTGGAGCAGAAAAAAGCGATTCTTGATCGAAATCGTGAACTGCTCACGCGAAAGGCGTATGAGTTCTCCGAGTATCAGCAATCAAGGTATCTCCGTTGCGAATCTACACAGACAGCGCTGGCGTCTTGTTTTGGCGTTGATTCCCACAGGATGACATTGTTATTGGCGATGCCATATTTCCTGGTGGGTGGCGCTGAGCGACTGCTGAGCGGCTTCTGTGAATACCTGGCTAGTCACGGGTGGCGGGTTATTGTGATCACCACCTTGCCTCAGGATCCGGGCCATGGCACTTCCATCGAATGGTTCACCGCGAGTACATCTGAGGTGTATTCGTTGCCACGTTTCCTTGAGCCGGAAGAGTACGTGGATTTCGTAGCCTATCTTCTTGCGTCGCGCCGCGTCGATTGTCTTCTAAATACAGGTAGTCGTTTGGTATATGAACTTCTCCCTTCGCTAATGAAGAGGAACCCGAATCTCACTGTTGTTGATTTCTTGTTCAATACGGTGGGGCACGTTGAATCGCATCTCGAGTTCAAAGAATTCATTTCGTTTGCAATGGCGGAGAATCAAGAAGTTTTCGATTGGTATATGAATGTGGCGGGGTGGCCGGTTGAGCGACTAGTGAAAGTGTCAAGCGGGGTGAATTTGAATCGTCTGTCACCTGGACCCCGTCCAAGATCTCTCGTCGATAAATATCATATTGACGCCGCCGATTTGGTAATCGGCTTCTCTGGGCGGTTTTCAGAAGAAAAGGCGCCGGATGTTTTTGTTGAAGTGGCCAAGTTGTGTTCGGAATGCGAAAATCTGCGCTTCGTGATGACTGGGGCCGGGCCTTTGACGGAATCGATATCGGAGAAGGTGCAGGCATTGCCTGCTGCGGTCAGATTTGAATTTGCCGGGCTTGTCGATGATGTTGACCAATATCTTGGACTCTACGATGTTCTGATATTGCCATCTCGTTTTGATGGTCGCCCGCTTGTGGTAATGGAGGCCTTGGCATGTGGTGTACCTGTCATTGCTTCTGATGTTGGTGGCCTGTCCGATCTGGTTAGCGATGGAATCAATGGCTATCTGGTTCCTCCCGCAGACACGAGGACAATCGCCGATCGCATTATTCAGTTGGCAGAAAACCGGCCGCTCTTGGCCACACTAAAGGAAGGCGCGCGCAAAATGGCCGAAGAAAGACTGGATGCCAACTTGGCTTATCGCGACTTCGAAGCGTCGCTTCGCATGGCAATTTATACCCACATAGTGGCCGATTGATTGTCTGGTTACACGAATTGTTTTGATATGGAGTCAATATGGAATTGAAAGGCAAAAAGGTACTGGTCACTGGCGCCGATGGTTTTATTGGAAGCCATCTGGTCGAGGCGTTGGTCAACCGCGGGTGCGATGTCCGGGCGTTCGTTTTTTATAACTCCTTCAATAGCTGGGGTTGGCTGGATACCATTTCTCCGGAGCTTCAGAAAAAACTGGATGTGTTTGCAGGCGATATACGTGATCCCAATGGCGTCCGCGAGGCAATGGTCGGATGCGACGTGGTGTTCCATTTGGCTGCGCTGATAGCAATCCCATTCTCGTACCATTCGCCCGATTCGTATGTCGACACCAATATCAAGGGAACCTTGAATGTCCTGCAGGCAGCAAAATTGCTTGGCACGTCGAAGGTTCTAGTGACTTCTACATCAGAGGTTTATGGAACGGCACAATATGCGCCAATCGATGAAAAACACCCGTTTCAGGGGCAGTCGCCTTACAGCGCCACAAAGATTGGCGCGGATCGGCTTGCTGAATCCTATTATCGATCGTTCGGAACACCGGTAGTTACGGTGAGGCCGTTCAACACCTATGGGCCGAGACAATCAGCTCGGGCTGTTATCCCGACTATAATTACCCAGTTGCTTAGCGGGGCTACCGAATTGAAGCTCGGTAGTCTGAGTCCGACGCGCGACTTCAATTATGTGCTGGACACGGTAAATGGGTTCATCGCACTGGCTGAGTCGGATCAAGCAATCGGGGAAGAGGTAAATATTGCAACCGGGGTTGAACATACAGTGGGAGACGTTGCAAATTTTCTTATCTCGGAATTGAACCCCGAGGTGAAACTGGTCGTTGAAGACGAGAGATTACGGCCTGAAAAATCAGAGGTGTTTCGGCTGATCGGTGATACTAGAAAGATTATGGCCCTGTCGCCCTGGCGTCCAAGCTTTGACCTGAATGCTGGGTTGCAGGATACCATCCAATGGTTCAGGCAGCCGGCTAACCTTGCCCGATACAAGGCTTGGATATATAACATTTAAGGATAGTAAAATGAGAGCAATCATACTTGCCGGTGGTAAAGGCGTTCGCCTTCGCCCTTATACGACATTGATTCCGAAGCCGATGGTTCCCCTCGGTGGCAAAATGTCAATCCTTGAGGTGGTGTTGACGCAGTTGGCTCAATCCGGCTTTACGCACGTTACTTTGGCGGTAAATCATCTGTCGCATTTGATTATGGCCTATTTCGGTGATGGTAGCCGCTGGGGGCTGAAATTGGATTATTCATTGGAAGATGAACCATTAAGCACCATTGGCCCGCTAACACTTATTGACGATCTGCCGGATAATTTTCTTGTTATGAACGGCGATATTTTATGTGATCTTAACTATAAAAGTTTTTTTGAGTCGCATGTTAATGCAAATGTCGATGTTTCCGTTTCTGTTTACAAGAGAGAGACGAAAATAGATTTCGGCGTCTTGACATACGATGATAACATGATTTTGCGTGAGTTTAAAGAAAAGCCGGTTTATACGTTTGATGTTAGTATGGGAATATATTGCCTATCAAAGAGAGTGATTAATAAATTACCCCGAGGTGGGGTTTATGGGTTCGATAATCTCATGATTGACGGAATAAGGAATGGAGATAATATAAAAATTTGCCCATTCAGTGGTTATTGGCTCGATATTGGTAGGCCCGACGACTATGAGTATGCTGATCAAAATTTCGACCGCCTTGCCGGCCAATTAGGAATTTAGTAGAACAATGACCATACTTGTTACCGGTGCATCTGGAGGTTTCGGGAGCGCATTCCTGCCGATCTTGAGAGCCGATACCGATGAGTTGGTCATTGCCTCAGGAAAGAATGAAGGTACATGCCCCAACTATATCAAATGCGATTTTACAGATGAGGTCGCTGTCAGGGAATTGATTTGTTCTATCAAGCCGAGATTGATATATCACCTCGTTGGTAGCTTTACGGGGCAATTTGAGCAAGATTTCAAAGTTAATGTTCTCGGCAGTAAATATATTTTTGATAGTCTGCTGGCCGATAATCTTGGATCACGTGTGGTTCTATTTGGGAGTGCTGCAGAATATGGGGCTGTTTTGGCGTCTGATAATCCATTGTCAGAGAGCCATCCTTGCTGTCCGGTATCGATTTATGGTTTAACAAAATACTTTCAAACCGATATGGCCCGTTTTTATTTTCGAACCAAACAAATTGATGTCGTGGTTGCTAGAGTTTTCAATATTGCTGCCAAGGGATTGTCTGAACGCCTATTCTATGGGCGCGCAGAGAAATTAATTCAACGCTACAAAGCGGGTGAAGTTCAACATCTTGAATTTGGATACCTTGGTAGTGAGCGAGACTATATTGAACTTGATCAGCTAAAGGAGCAGTTATTGGCTGTTGCCAAATACGGAATTTCTGGCGAGATATATAACGTAGGGAGCGGTAGTCCACAGAAAATGCGTACCATTTTAAATGAGTTGTTAGAGCGTGAGGGTATTGTGGATGGTAATGTAATCGAAACTAGTTCTGAATCAATTGGTCGAAAAGGCATTGATGTGCCAGTGATTTATGCTGATATAAGTAAGGTTTCAAATTTGTTACATTGCTCATGAACTTGTAATACAAGTATTGCCAAGAAGGGTGTGGATTTGACAGCTAGGCGAAAGAAAATTCTCTTTGTAAGCCATGAAGCATCGCTTACGGGCGCGCCAATTTTCTTGGTTAAGCTTTTGCAGTTTATTAATATCGAAAAGCCAGATTATGAATTGGCCATTATTTTTTCCAAAAGAGGGGGGTTGGTTGATTTTCTGATTGACAGTGGATTTAATGTTTTTGTTTCTGAAAAACGAAGAGTGGAACGGCAAAAAATATTTGTGCTTCTTGATCGCATTTCTTATTATTTCTTTTATATAAAAATTGCCCGACAGTTTCGACCAGATTTGGTTTATTCAAATACTATTGTAAATTTTGGCGAAGTTATTTTAGCGCGACTGATGGGTGTTCCAGTAATAATGCATATGCATGAAGGCTTGGATTTCTCACGTGCTTGTCGCCATAGGCTGAGGATGGCTTGCTTTTTTGTTAGCCGGATTCTTGTGGGGTCGCACTATGTGAATAATGTGCTTTATTCGCTAACAGGGCGTACTGGTATGGTTGTTTACAATGGAGTAGATGTTCCTAAAGTCGAACCGGCGCCGCGAAAACTCAATGGTAAATGTTTTACGATTGGAGTCTTGGGGACTGTACTTGAAAACAAAGGGCAGCTGGTTGCATTAAAAGCATTGCGGTTTCTCGTCGAAAGAGGTGCTGCTGTAAAACTCAGAATTGCCGGCAGAGTTGGGAATGAGGTATATTATTCAAAGCTGCGCGATTTTGTTCAGGTTAATAATTTAGATAATTCAGTTGAGTTTGTTGGATCAGTTCCTAGCGTTGATGAATTTCTATATTCACTCAATCTGTTAGTTGTTCCCTCATTCGATGAAGCGTTTCCCACCGTAATTCTTGAAGCATTTTCTACAGCAACTTTTGTCATAGCCTCCAAGGTTGGTGGTATTCCTGAAATGATTGATGATGGAATTAGCGGACTATTGTTTGAGCCGGGGGATGCGGAACGATTGGCCGATTTGATAGAAAGTTTGGTATTTAAAGATGATGTTTTAAAAGAATGCCCTAAGGTTGCGTTAAAGATGTTAAGAGATAAGTTTGATGTAGTTCAAACTAACCGTGCCATTGGGATGCATTTGGGTGAGATGCTTGAAACTACTACTAATATTAACCCGGCAACCTGAGCGCTCTTATGCTGGGAACCACCTTGTTATAGTCTTAAAATTTTCAGGGTTCCTCAATTAGAGCTGCTGTCGCTTCTGCCGACGAGCATGGGAGCCAAAACTTCCCATGCACCTGCTCAGCGTTTGCCTGACCCATATTCAGGTCGAGAACTTGTTAAAGGCACGCTGTTTATGTGATATCTCATATGGTGAGAATTGGGGGTTGATCTGCCAACTGTTTGCGTAGTGATTGTCAATTGGAATGGCGGTGAGATGTTGCGGCGCTGTCTGACTTTCTTGAGCGCCCAGACTCGGCAGCCTGAGGTTGTTTGGGTGATTGATAATGCCAGTTCGGATGGCTCTGCTGATTGCGTTGCAGAATTTGCGAATTGCCGGTTGCTTGCACCGGGAGCCAATCTGGGTTTCGCAGCGGGCAACAATTTGGCGTTCCGCCAGTGCACCACTGATTTCGTCGCCTTGCTCAACCCGGATGCCTTTGCCGAGCCTGATTGGTTGGCTGCGCTCCTCGCAGCGGCGAAGGAGAACCCGAATTGCGCCAGTTTTGGGTCACGCCAGTTGATCGCCGAGCGACCCGAATACCTTGATGGAATTGGGGATGCGTACCACGTTAGCGGCTTGGTCTGGCGGGCGAGACACGGCCTGCTTCAGCAATCGAAGGATTTGCAGGTGCGGGAGATTTTCGCTCCCTGCGCCGCGGCCGCCCTTTACCGATGTAGTGCGCTGGCCGTGGTGGGAGAATTTGATGAGGACCATTTTTGTTATCTGGAAGACGTCGATCTCGGGTTTCGCCTGCGGCTGGCGGGATATTCCGCGCTGTATGTTCCTGATGCCGTGGTTCACCATGTTGGCTCGGCGACAAGTGGCGGCCAGCATAGCGATTTTGCGCTGTATCACGGGCACCGGAATCTGGTTTGGACGTATGTGAAGAACATGCCGGGTGCGCTGTTCTGGTTGTGCCTGCCGCTACATCTCTTGCTCAATTTGGTTGTTTTGCTTGTGTTTTCTGCTCGCGGACG
>JAYRNN010000291.1:0-8620 GCA_041912175.1 Anaerolineales bacterium
ATGACATCCAGATGCGCGGACTGGCGGCGCTCAGCCTGCCGGCCGCCAGCCCAGACCTGCCTCCGACCTCCCTCACGCAATACCTGGCCGAAGGCCTATCTGGGCTGACCAGCGCCGATCGCCAGGCCCTGGACGCGCTGGCGATCTTCCCGCTCCAGGAGGAAATCCCCCTGGCCGCCGTGCAGCGCCTGTGGGCGGCGGTCCTGCACCTGGATGAGGCCGGGTAGCACGACCAGGTGCAACGGCTGTGGAAACTGGCCCTGATTTACGCCGAAGCGCCAGACTTCCCCTGCTTGAGCCTCCAGCCGCTGCTGCAGCGCTACCTGGTCGAACAGCTTGGGGCGCGCCTGCCCGAGCTGCACGCCGCGCTATTAGACGCCTATGGGCCCGAACGCTGGACCCAATGGCCGGGAGACGAGCCGTACATCTGGGATCACGCCGCCTACCACCTGCTGGCTGCCGGCCGGGGCAGTTTCCTGGCCGAGCTGCTCTTGAATGTTAAATGGATCCAGGCTCGCCTGAACTCGTTGAGCTCTGGCGGCATGCAAGCCTTGCTACGCGACTACAACAGCTTGCCGAATGACCTGGTTTTGCAGCGCGTGCGCCGGGCGCTGCGCTTATCCGCCCACAGGCTGCGCCTCGATCCGGGTTCGCTGCACGTCCAGTTGCTCGGCCGCCTGTTGAGCTACGCCGAGAGCGAGCCGCGCCTGCGCGCCTTCCTGGAGCAGGCGCGCCGCGAGGCAGGGCCGGGCTTGCTGCCGCTATCACAGGCCCTGGATGGACCGGACGGCCTGCGCATGGGTACACTCCCGGTTTATGGCGGGTTACCCAACATGATCGCCATCAGCAGCTCCGCTCGAGTGGCTGTGGCGGCCGTGGGCGAATACAAGCTCAGCGTTTGGGATCTGGAAGACTGGGCGGAAATTCTTCAAATCGAGCTCCCCGGCCGCGTGTTTGGGCTGGCCAGTCTGCCGGACCCGCAACGGGCGCTCGTGCTTTGCCTGGTGGAAGATTACGGTCTGATCGCCTATGACGCCGCCAGCGGAGAGCTGCTTTACAGCCTGGATCTGCCCGCCCCGAACCCGGGAGATGGGATACAGGTCAATCCCCCAACCGCACGCCTGGCGGTCAGCCCGGATGGGCGCTGGGCGCTCACGATCACCGCCCAGGGCGCGGTGCTGGCATGGGACCTGCTCGAACGGCGCATGCTGACACAGCTCTCCGGGACGCCGGAAAACACCATGGCGATGGCCATCGCCGCCGGCGGCCTGGCGGTTATCGGCGGCGTAACCAGCGAATCCGGCGATGCGGCGGCCTATAACCTGGCCGCAGGCGCGCCTGGCTACCTGAAGAGATGGAAGGCCCATGAGTCGGCGGTCACCGGGCTGGCCTTCTCCAGCGACGGCAAAGCGTTGTATAGCCTTTCAAGCGCACCCTATACCTTCTTATTGAATAACGAGTTGCGGGTTTGGAGCGTCGCGCCCCAATTCGGCGCCTTGATCGGCGCCTACCCGAATATCGGCGACGTGTTTGCCCCACCCGCCACGGCCAGCGGACAATACGATTTCATCATCCCCGGCACGCTTGACAGCCAATGGGTTTTGCGACTGGCGGGCATCAACGCCAACCAACTCTCGAGCTGCCTGGCCGCCCACAGCCGTCCCGTGGCCGGCCTGGCCATCACTTCCGACGGTACGCGCATGCTGACCGCCTCCGCGGATGGGATTTTAAACGTCTGGGACCTGACCCAGGCCGCCGCCACGGCGACCGCCTATCCGTTGAAAGCCCTGGCTTTTACGCCCTCCGGCAAGCTGGCCGTCTCGCAGGACGACTATGGTCTGTTGAAGACCTGGGATCTGGGGAGCTGGATCGTCGAAGGGCTGAGCAAAGGTCGCCTGGTCAAGTCGTTGACGCCGTTGCCCGGCTATGAAGCCAGCCCAAACGGCGGCCCGGCAGGATTGGCGGTCATTGAAGAACGCCGCGTTCTGCTGGCTACACGCAAAGGCGATTGGGTTGTCTGGGATCTCGAGCGCGGCGCACCCCAGACCTCCGCTTCATTTTCTGGCGCGGGTATTCTGGGCGACTTCAAGCTGGACCCAGAAAGCGGCCAGGCGATCATCCTGAAACTGCCGGACCGCTCGAACCGGCTGGACTTCTCTCTAGGGAGGGCCTACAGCGAAGCGCCGCCGCCCTCGCAGCAGTACGCTGCCGAAGCACAGCCCTCGCAGCAATACGCTGCCGAAGCACAGGCCACTCAGTACGCTTCCGGAGCGCAGACCTCGCCGTACGCTTCCGAAGCCCAGGCCTCGCAGTACGCTTCTGCAGGGAAAGGGACCGAAAATCCAGGCCCACAATATTCTTTCGTAAAATCCGAGCGCAGCGCCGCGAACCCGGCCGGGCTGGTCTTGTTCGACCCCACCAGCTTGCAGCGCAGCCTGCGCCTCAATTGCCGGCTGCATATCTTGCGCGCCCACCGCGGCGCGGCGCTGAGCTGGGTCCGCCTGCCGGACGGCAAGCGCGAAGCCTCGAGCGACATCGATGGGGTGATCCACATCTGGGACAGCGCCTCCGGGACGCTGCTCGACAGCCTGGAAGGTCACCGCGGGCCGGTGAACTGCCTGGCCGCTTTTCCGGATGGCAAGCGCCTGCTCTCCGCCGGCCAGGATACGCTGCTGTACATCTGGGACCTGGAGACAAAGGAGCGCCTCGCATACGAGGGACAGGCGCCCTTGCTGGCTTGCGCGGTCGCGCCGGACGGGCGCAGCCTGCTGGCCGGGGACAACCTGGGAAGATTGCACATCCTGGAAATTCCGGCCCCGCTTCAACCAGAGCAGCACGTGAGCATGGCCTTCGAGCCGGCGGCCAGGTTCCTGTGGCAAAACCTGACCGTGCGCAGCCAGGTGTACCCGGCGCGCGAAGGCGTGCTGCGCGATTTCCTGAGCGCGTTCAGCCAGGTGGAGCTCAACCAGACCCTCGCTCCGCAGACGGCCCCCGCCCGCAAATCTTCTTATTCCGAAGGGAACCGCCTGGCCGCCAATTTGCGCGCCCGACTGGCGGCGCTCGCCCGCATGGCGCACGACGACCTGCTGGCCGAGATGCTGGACTGGTTTAAATCCGAGCCGGATCGTTTCCCAGACTGGCTGAAGGCGCTGATCGTGCATGTCGCCGGCATGCGCGCCGGCACGGCCCACGGCAGTTGGGCCGACCCGCAAGAGCTATTGGCGCTGCTGGCCAGGGATGTCTCCATACGCCTGGCCGAGCCGGCTTTCCGAGAGCAAATTCACAAACAGGCCGTCCTGGCCTGGCAAGCCCGCCTGGAGAATGTGTCCGATGACGAAGACCGCCGCGCCATCGAGCAAACCCTGAAAGAACTGGACGACCCGGTAAAGGCCGAAGCTACCCTCAACGCTGCTTACCTGTTCGGGGCCGACCAGGTCGAGCCGGGGCGTACCCCTATCCAGCAAACCCTGGATATCCTGCTGATCCAGAAGGAACGCCTCGCTTTTCCGGATTGGTTCTGGCGCGAAGTGGTCCGCCTGACCGATCTTCGTTTGGCGGTCAGCGGCGGCGATTGGCTGAACGATTGGGAGACGCTGAGCCTGGCTGAGATAGAAGCGCGCGCCAGGCCTGAAAACCAGTCCTGGCGCCGCCTCCTGGAGGCCTGGCAGCAGCCGCGCGCCGCCTGGCGGGCGCAGCACCGCCAGGACTTCGCCCCGCTGGTCACGCGCCTCCTGAGCAGCGACCTGGCCGACCACGCCTACCATCTGCGCGGCCTGGCGCCGGGCTACGGCCTGGGGGGGCGGGCGGAATGGCTGGCAGAATCGGCCGCCTCGACGCAAGGAGCGTATTTCAAGCGCCTGTACGGCCGGGAAGATTTGAAAAGCGGCGCCAGCCTGCTGCGCCTGGCCTGGTTAGACCGCCCACCCTATCCCTGGGAAGTCGCCGTCGATCTGCCCAGCCTTGATATATTGGACCGCGAAGAACAAGCCCGCCGCGATCCGGAATGGGTGATCATGACGGAACAGTTCGCCGGCCAGCCGGTGATCACGCGCCGGCGGGTCGGGGCCACGCGTCCCGGCTTGCGGCTGTACAAATCCAGCCGCCAGGCGCAGACGGCCGACCAGGCGCCGCAGTGGTTGGCCTGGGTGGACGAGGCGATCGTGGTCGAGGTGGTTGACCTGGATGAGCCCACCCTGTTAACGCTTGAATGCGCCCCGCAAGCCGCCTTGAAACGCAGCCCGCTGAAGGACCTGTTGCATGATTGGAGCCTTTGGGTTGGCTACCACCCAGAAGCCCCCTTGACGGACGTACAAAAAAGCGCCCTGGCAGGCCTGCTCGATCCGGCCGCTTTACAAACCCAGGCGCGTCCTGTCGATGCGGGCGCCGGCTTCAGCGAGATCCACGCCGGGTGGAGCGCCCCCCCGCCGACCAAAGAAGTGGCGACGCGCCTGGCGAAGCTCGATCCGTCCAGTCGGCGCCTGGTCGCTTTGCTGGCGTTCGGCCTGACCCCTGCAATGGCCGCCGCTTCGCTGGGTCTTCCGCTCGAGGCGGTCGAAGAAAACGTCAATGAAGTGCTATCCCTGTTGAATTTGGACGCGCCCCAGGTTCTGCCCGAGCTGTTGGCCGGTTATGATTTCGGCCCCGACCAGCCGCGCAGCAGCCTTTCGGAGGATGATTTTGAAAGGAGGGCTTCACTTTGGGAGTAGAAGATCCGCTCGTTACTGAAATTGCCGATCTGCTGGCGGCTCTCGCCAGCGGCGGGATGAGCTGCACCAGCTATTGGCTGCCCGCCAGCGCCGATCCAAACGCCGGTCGTGAGCTGTCGCCGGTCGCCCATACCGCGATCAATCTGGATGGCGATTCGCAAGTCTACATCCCGACCGGCAGCGAGGGCAAAGTAGACTCATCCGCCTGGGAGCAGCACCAGCGCAATCTTGAAGCTGCGATGACGCATCTCCGCCAGGCGATCGATTGCCTGACGAGCGCGATACCAAAAACGCAAAGCGCGGCCTAGGCGCAAGCGCCCGACCGCAATGACCATCCGAGCATCAGGAGGTTCACTTATGGATGATTTCCCCGATACCATTCCCGATCAGATCGTCGTCAACGGGATCAACGCCAAGAGCAAGAAGTTCGAATACAGCGTGACCGTCCAGGCCGCTGACATTCGCAACACCCTGCTGAGCGTGGCCAGCGGGTTGCCCGATGAAAAACAGCGCGACGCCCTCGATGTGCGCGCCTCGGGCGAGCCGGCTTTTTCAATCATGATTGGCAAAGACGCCAACAACCTGGCCGATAGCGGTTGGGCGCTGGTATTCCCGGCCCAGACGGAACTACCCGTCGCGGCGATCAAGGAAGCCATGAGCGACCTGCTCACCCTGCGCAAGGAGCAGGCCGGTCCGTTGTTCCACATCTATGAAGGCGAAGACGGCCTCCTGCCCAATGAGAGCGCGGCCGCTTTTATGGAGCGGCATGGATCCTCGCCCGGCACGCAGGATCCCACGCCCGAAGTCCTGCCGTATTACCTGCTGCTGGTGGGCAGCCCGCAGGAGATGCCCTTCGTCTTCCAATACGAGTTGGACGCCACCTTCCTGGTGGGGCGGATTTACTTTGGGGTTGATCCCAACCTCTACCACCAATACGCCCGCAGCGTCTACAAGGCCGAGGTAGAAGGCTTAAAGCTCGCCCGCCGGGCGGTATTTTTTGGCTCGCGCCACGAAGGCGACCCGGCCACCGAGGCCAGCAGCGAGATGCTGGTCAAAGGCCTGGCGGATCGAATTGACCAGCGCTTCAATAAAGCCGCCCTACCCTGGGATGTGCAATACCTGGAGCCGCAGTTGTGCCTGCGCAGCCGGCTGGAGACCCTGTTGGGTCGCAGCGACGCCAGCCAGGGTTTTCCAAAAGGCGATACGCCCGCCTTCCTGTTCACCGCCACGCACGGCATGGTCTATCCGAGCGGCGACCCCGAGCAGGCCGGTCTGCAAGGCTCGCTGCTCTGCCAGGACCTGGCCACCGCCCAGGACGAGCTCAAACGCGAGTATTACCTGGGGGCGGAGGACGTCACGGACGATTTCTGCCTGCATGGCCTGGTTGCCTTCATGTTCGCCTGTTTTGGCGCCGGCACGCCGCTCCTGGATCATTTTGCCAAGCCGGGCCAAACTCCCAGCCAGATCGCCCCGGCCGATTTCCTTTCCGCCTTGCCGCAGCGCCTGCTCACCCATCCGCGCGGCGGGGCCCTGGCCGTGGTCGGCCACATCGACCGCGCCTGGACCTACTCCTTCAAGTGGAAACAGGCCGGGCCGCAAACCCAGACCTTCGAAGCCACCCTGGCCGGTTTGTTGGCCGGCCAGCGCCTGGGGAACGTGCTCGACCAGTTCAATATGCGCTATTCTCAGCTCGCCACGCGCGTCAGCAACTGGTATGACCCGTCGCTGCTTAAAAAACCCACCACCGCCGAGCTGCTGCGTGACTGGACTTCCAACAACGACGCGCGCGGCTACGCCTTGATGGGCGACCCGGCGGTCAAGCTGGCCGTGGCCGGCAAAGACGAAAGCGAGGCAGAGCACGCCTGCTTGCCGGTCGAAATTTTCACCCCCAAACCGGGCGGCGAGGGCGCCTTCGCAGCCCTGCCGAAAGACCAGGCCGCCTCTCAAGCCGGGTCGGATCAGCCCGCCGCGCAAACCGGGTCGACGAAAACAACCCCTGTTCCGCCGCCAGCGCCGGAGAACGTCATCCAGAAAACGGACGCCGCCGACCAAATGCCGGCCACAGGCGCGCCGCTGGTGATCTACAACTCGAACGGCGGGATCATTAACCTGAGCGCCGGCCTGGTACGTCGCGCCGGCGCCGCAGCGGGCGCCCCCGGCGGGGAGAGCGACTTTGCCGGCATCGTGGGCATCACAAATTCAGAGCGGCCGGCGGGCGGCGGCGCGGCGCAAGCGGGCGGCGAAGACGCCCTGGCGACCACGCGCAATAAGCTGGCCGGCTTCCTGGAGAGCCTGGGCAACAAGCTGGACGAGTTCACCAGCCTGGAGGTGAATACCTACGTCAGCAGCGACCTGGCAAAAGTCGCCCCGGTGAACGGCAAGCTGGAAGGCCCGGATCTGCAGCCGCGCGCCAAGACCCTGATGCACCTCAACGGCAACACCGAGATCGTCGTGCCCAACGATGAAGCCGGCGGGATCGACAACGACCTGTGGCAGATCCACAAGGAAACCTTCACCCAGGCCCAGGCCTGGCGCGAGTCGCTGGTGAAATCCATCGCCAACCTGGTGACGGGATTTTTCCCCGCTAAGTAAGCATGGCAGACTTGCAGGAAGGCAGCGCATTTTCGTTCAGCCAGCCCGCCGGGGACGGCCTGCTGGACGAGCTGGGCGTCTGGCAGCCCCGCCCTCCTGCCGCGGCTGCGCCGGGGGCGCCCTCCGGCGACGGTGAAGAGGGGTCGTTCGCCGCCATCGGCGCCGCCGCGCAGACCCCGCCGGATATGAACTACTTCCTGGCCGAGCTGCCCGCCCAAACCGCCCTGGCAAACCAGGCGCTGCAAGCGCAGCGCAACCGCCTGCAGCGCTCGCAGTGGGGCCTGGGCGAGGCGCAGCGCCGCCTGGAGAGCTTCTCCGCGACGGGCATCCTCATCCCCGAAGATGCCTTCAGCCTGCCTGGGCTGGCGCCATCCAGCGCCCTGCGCCCCGAGCTCGAGATGCAGCGCTGGATGGAAGCGGTCGCCCCGCAGGAGAGCTTCGCCGCCCTACCCAGGCTGCCCGACGATTGGAAGGAAACCGCCCAGGCGGCGGGAAATTTCTTCCAAAAGGTGCAGCAGTTGATCACGATTGGTGATATCATCGAATCGCGCCTGGATGGCCGCCGTGTCGGGCTGACGGTCGTCTCGCTCGGCGGCGATTTCACCACCGTGTGGGACGCCCGCAACCGCTCGGCCAGCGTCGGGCTGCACCGGCAAGTGCTCGACCAGGCCATCGCCATCCGCGTCGCCTGGCTCAACCTGGCATCGATGGTGATCGGCGGCGCAGTCCAACTGACCGTCCTGTTTTCCACCAACTTTATCCTGGCCCTCCCGGCCGCTTACAAATTTTTCCGCCAGGTGCTGGAGCAAGTCCAGAACTGGCCCACCTACAATCAGAATTGACCAAAGGAGACCGATCATGGCAGACAACCAGACCCCCGAAACCCCCGTCGCCAAGACGCCCGAGCAGCAGATCCGCGAGGCGCTGCAGTCGATCGCCAGAGCCCTGCAGGACGCCGCCGAGCTGACCGTGACCACCAGTGTGAAAATCATCGACCCCGATAACCCGGCCGCCACCGCCAACAACCCCGTCGTCCAGGTGGCGAAGACGGTGATGAAGATCGAGGGCGACCGCACGCTCGAAATCCCGGTTTTAGGCGGCGGGGCGGATTTCACCCTGCCGAAAGAAATCACCGATTACCACCAGCGCAACCTGGAAGAGGCCATTGCCTACCGCAAAGAGGTCGTGGCGATGCTGGTGGATTTCGTCAAGACCCGCCGGCTTGGATGAATTAAAACGATAGCGTGTTGTATAAAAGGGGGGGCCGGATTTTTAAAACGCGTAGAATATATTTTAAGAGATTTTAAACAAAATAGAAAAAA
>JAYRNN010000292.1:0-16865 GCA_041912175.1 Anaerolineales bacterium
CCAGAATTCGACGAGATCGCGCTGAAGCTGCGCAACAATGATTTTACCTCGCTCGAAGAGCGCGACCAGTTATTCCAGAAGGCGATGGAGATGGCGCTAGAGGATTCCGGCAGCGGCTCGGTGCGGGTCTGGCTGAACGACCAGCAATCCTTCACGCCGCGCACGGCTGATACACAGGTGACTGCAGACCTTGCCGGCGGCGTATCCGGCGCAGCCCTGTGGCCGTACACCGCTCGCTTCATCAACCAGGAAGGCGGCGTGCTGCGCATCGCTCAGCCCGGCATCCTGGTCGATCCATGGAATCCACTGGCCGGCTCTAACTGGATCTATGACATGATGTTGATCCGCTCGACCCAGGATTACGGTGCGGTGGATGATCCCTTCACCGGCCTGAACCTGCCACAGCGCCTTGAAAAGGCCGACGTGGTCGTCCAAGAAGGCCTGCCAGTTGGCAAGACCCTCGACTGGGTGAACCTGTCGACCGCCCCAACCATCGAGGTGCCGGGCGATGCCTGGGTTGACTGGGACCCGGTCAACCAGAAGTTCATCACCGCCGCCGAGGCCTACACCAGCACCCAAACTGCCAAGGTCAAGACCACGGTGACCTACCCGAAGGACCTGTTCCAGACAATCAAATGGCACGATGGCAGCCCGCTGACCCTGGCAGACTTCGTGATGAGCATGATCCTGACCTTCGATACCGGCAAACCCGACTCGAAGAACTACGATGAATCGCTCGGCGAAACCCTGGCAGCCTTCATGGATCATTTCAAGGGCGTCAAGATCGTTTCGACCGATCCGTTGACGATCGAGACATACGATGACCTGTTCTATCTGGATGCTGAGGAAAATGTAAATAGCATCTCCACCTGGTGGCCGAACTATACTTACGGCCCAGGCGCCTGGCACAACCTGGCGCTTGGCCTCCAGGCGGATGCGGACAAGAAATTGGCTTTCTCCTCGGATAAGGCTGAAAAGAACAAGGTCGAGTGGATGAGCTACGTGGCCGGGCCAAGCCTGGAAATCCTCAAGGGCTACCTGGATAAGGACGCCACGGATGCCTTCATCCCCTATGCTCCGACGATGAGCCAGTACGTCACCGCTGAAGATGCGACGGCGCGCTATGCCAATCTACAGAAATGGTACGAGGAGCGCGGCAACTTCTGGCTAGGTACTGGCCCGCTTTACGTCTACCGGGTGTTCCCGGTCGAACAAACTGTCACGATGCAGCGCTTTGCCGACTTCCCTGACAAGTCGGACAAGTGGGCCAGCTATGGCGAGCCGAAGGTCGCCACAGTCGAGCTGGATGGCCCCGGCCAGGTTGCAGCCGGCACGGAAGCAGTTTTTGATATTTACGTCACCTTCAAGGACCAGCCCTACCCGGCGGATGAGGTTAACAGCGTCAAATACCTGGTATTCGACGCTAATGGCGCCCTGGTCACTTCCGGCGACGCGGCGTTTGTCGAAGATGGCCACTACCAGGCCACCCTGGGCGCCGACGTCACTGGCAAGTTCACTTCCGGCGGCTACAAGCTGGAAGCGGCGGTGGTTGTCAAACCAGTAAGCATCCCCGGCTTTGCCAGCCTGGAGTTCATCGTCCCATAAGCTTTGTGTAAGTCATCGGAGCGAGAAAATTTCTCGCTCCGATCTGTTTTTCTGATTTACTTGGGCGGCGAAAACCGTCCAGGTAAATCAGGGAAGCGAAGTGTGGGCAGTGAACCTGCCCACATCTTGCAAAGTAAATCAAATGAATGATCGGTTTTATTTTAATGGATTCGAGGCAAAAGGTGATCCATGAGCACAGAAACCACACTTGCCCCAGAAAAAGCGACTACGTCTGAAAAAGCCAAGGCCACTGCGAGCTCGTTCTCGCGCATCGCTCGTTATACGATTGTGCGCCTGGTGATGCTGTTTATTACGGTGGTGATTGGCGTATATTTAACGATTCTGATTGCCAACATGGGCGGCTACGTCGACAACATCCGGCGCGGCGAGATCCGTGAGGCGGTTGGCCTGCGGGTGTTAACCGATCCGGCGCTGAAAAACCTGACCCCGGAGGCGCGCAACGAACGTATTGCGGGCATCATCCGCCTGGAAGAAGAACGGCTGGGACTGAACCAGCCCTTCCTGGTGCGCAGCTTTCGATACCTGCGCGATGCGCTTACCTTGAACCTGGGCCGCTCGCAAAATATGACCAGCGACAGCGGCTCACGCCAGGTGCGCCTGATCATCCTGGAACGCCTGCCGCCGACTTTGATGTTATTTGCGACGGCCGAGCTGATCTTGTTCTTCCTTGCGGTATTTATCGCCCTGGGCCTGTCGCGGCGTTACGGGAGCTGGCTGGATAAGGCGGTGATCGCCCTGGCGCCGATGTCGGCCGCGCCGTACTGGTTTTATGGCATTTTCTTAATTTTGATATTTGCGGCCATTCTACACCTCCTGCCGTTCGGCGGCATGGTCGACGCGCCGCCGCCCGAGAACCGGATTGGCTATATTCTCAGCCTGGTCAAACATATGATCTTGCCGACCATGGCGATCCTGATCAGCTCAATCTTCCTGAGCGTATATAACTGGCGCACGTTTTTCTTGATTTATTCGAGCGAAGATTACGTCGAAATGGCCAAAGCCAAAGGGCTGAGTTCGCGCGAGCTCGAGCGCCGTTATATTCTGCGCCCGACCCTGCCGGTGATCATCACCAGTTTTGCCCTGCTGTTGATCACCTTGTGGAGCGGAGGCCCGATTTTTGAAACGGTCTTCAACTGGCCTGGGCTGGGGCGGGCGATTTTCCAGGCGATTGGGCTGTTCGACACGCCCGTGATCGTCGCCTCGACGGTGGTGTATGCCTACCTGCTGGCGATCACCGTCTTCCTGCTCGATTTTGTCTACGCCATCGTCGATCCACGCGTTAAAATCGGCGGGGGTGGGGGAAGGTCCGCATGAACGCCTTAAAGCGTAATCTTGCCGAGCTGCTGCGCTACCCGTCGGCGATTGTAGGGCTGGTGATCATTTTTCTCATGATCGTGGCCTCGATCTATACGATCGTCACGATCCCCTACTCGGAAGCGATCCGCCTGTGGCGCGGCGGCGAGGCGGTCTGGTATAAACTGCCTAAGAATGTTCCACCGGCGTGGTCGAATTATTTCCGCCGCGAAAAGCTGCCCGACACGATTATCATGAGCACATCCGATGAGAATGTACCCAGGACAGCCGAGCCGACGAAAAGCGGCGAGATGATCACTTATAAATTCGCTTTCGATTACAACTACGACCAGTTCCCGCAAGAAATGAGCCTGTTTCTTAAGCCGACATACAGCGGGAAACCGCCGTTCGTTTCACTGACCTGGGACACGCCGGACGGGCGGAACATCCGGGTGGCCGATTTTTCCGTCCCGGCCAATACCACTTACCGCTTTGACCAGGATCAAAAGCTACAGCGCAGGCTGGGCGGCGTGGCGCCGGTGCAAGGGTTGTTGATGGTTCCAGACTCCGATCCACCGACGCCATTAAAGGGCACTTACACGCTGAACATGCAGGTGGCGACCTTTGAAGCCGGTTCAGATGTCGCCGCAGAATATGTCGTTTACGGAGAAGTATACGGATTGGCCGGCACCGATCACCTGCGGCGCGACCTGATGGTGCCGATCCAATGGGGCCTGCCGGTGGCGCTGGCGTTTGGCTTGCTGGCCGCCCTGGGTACCACGATTATCACGATGATCATCGCCGCCACGGGGGTTTGGTTTGGCGGCTGGTTCGACGATTTGATCCAGCGCATCACCGAGGTGAACATCGTCCTGCCCTTCCTGCCGATCCTGATCATGGTGGGCACCTTTTATTCGCGCAGTATCTGGGTGATCTTGTCCGTCACGATCTTGCTGAGCATCTTTGGGGCGTCGATCAAAACCTACCGGGCGAATTTCATGCAGATCAAAGAGTCTTCGTATATCGAGGCCGCCAAGGCGTATGGCGCCGGTTCGCCGCGCTTGATCTTCAATTACCTGATCCCGCGCATCATTCCTCTACTGATTCCCGGCCTGGTGATTGCCATTCCCACTTACGTATTCCTGGAGGCGTCGCTGGCGGTATTAGGCCTGGGCGATCCGGTGCTGCCGACCTGGGGCAAGGTCATCCAGGATGCCGAATCCAACGGCGCGCTCTATCAAGGGTTATATTACTGGGTTCTGGAGCCGGCCGTACTGCTGATGATTACCGGACTGGCTTTTGCCATGGTCGGCTTTGCATTGGACCGCATCTTCAATCCCCGCTTAAGAGGTATGTAAGATGATGGCACAAGAACCGTTGCTCCGTATCGAAGACTTGTTGTTACACTTCCGCACTACCAAGGGTGTGGTGCAGGCGGTAGATGGCGTGTCGTTCGACCTGGCGTACAAAGAGGCGATCGTGGTTTTAGGCGAGTCAGGCTGTGGTAAGACATCGCTGGCGAAAGCAGTCATGCGCCTGCTGCCGCGCAATGTGTGCGCCTATTCCGGCAGGATCCACCTGGATGGCTCTGAACTGATGGCGATGGACGACGAGGAGTACCGCCAAAATGTTCGCTGGGTGAAGATGTCGATGGTGCCGCAGGCAGCGATGAACTCGTTGAACCCGGTGCTCAAAGTAGGCGACCAGGTCGCCGAACCGTTGATCGTGCACGGCGACGCCGATAAAAAAGCCGCCTGGCAATCGGCGCAAAAAATGTTCGAGCATGTGGGTGTGCCGCTCGACTTTATGAATCGTTATGCCTTCGAGCTGAGCGGTGGGATGCGCCAGCGTGTGGCGATCGCCATGGCGCTGGTCGCCGCGCCGCAGCTCATCTTCCTCGATGAGCCGACTTCAGCCCTAGACGTGCTGACCCAAGCGAATATCATGAACGTGCTCAAGCGCCTGAAGCACGAGCTAGAAATCAGCTTTATCTTGATCACGCACGATATCGCCACCTCCAGCGAGCTGGCCGATAACGTGGCCGTTATGTATGCCGGACAGATTGTCGAAGTCAGCGACGCCTTCCGCTTCTTTAAAGAACCGCTCCATCCCTATTCGCGCAAATTAATGGCCAGCGTACCGCGCCTGCGCGGCACGCAAGAGCTCGAGTTCATCACCGGCCAACCGCCCAGCCTGCTCAACCCACCCAGCGGCTGCCGTTTTGCTGAGCGTTGCGCGCAGCGTTTCGAACGCTGCAATCAGGAACCGCCGGTATTGGATAGAGGCGGCATCAAAGTAAAATGCTGGCTTTATACCTAGGCCCAGGAGTACAGGCATGGTTGCTGAGAGTCCAAATAGCATTGAAATGAATCCGATAGAAGGAGCCCAGGCAGGCGAGCCCGATAAGAAAAATGGAATCATGATTTCCATACAGGATTTGCACGTCTGGTTCGAACTGCGAAAATGGGGATTCAGTCACGCCGGGTATGTTAAAGCGGTGGATGGCGTGAATTTCAACCTGGCGTACGGCGAGGCGATTGCCATCGTCGGCGAAAGCGGCTGCGGCAAATCCAGCCTGATGAAGGCCATCCTGGGTCTTTACCAGCCGACCACTGGCAAAGTGCTTTACGACGGCAAGAACCTGGCCGAGCTGGATGGGCGCGGCATGCGCTGGTATCGCTCGAACGTCGGTTACGTCCAGCAGGACCCCTACGGGGCGCTGCCGCCTTTTATGAGCGTCGAGCGCATCCTGAGCGAGCCGCTAATTATCAACGGAATCAAAGACCGCGAAGAACGCTTGCGTCGCATTCGCAAAGTGATGGAAGAGGTCAAGATGTTCCCGGTCGAGGACTTCCTGACTAAGTTTCCACATATGCTCAGCGGCGGCCAGCAGCAGCGGGTGGTCATCGCGCGGGCGATGATCCTAGAGCCGCGCTTGATCGTCGCCGACGAGCCGGTCTCGATGCTGGACGCTTCGGTACGCGTTGAGATCCTAAAGCTGCTGCGCGGCCTGCAGGAAACGCATCATCTGGCAGTGATCTACATCACGCATGATCTTTCCACGGTGCGTTACTTCTCGGAGCGCATCTTCGTGATGTATGCCGGTAAGGTGGTCGAGAAGGGCAAGGTGGATGACCTGCTTAACAACCCGCTGCATCCCTATACCCTGGCTCTATTGGACGCCACGCCGGAACCGGATGCGCAAAATGCGCTGACTTACAAAGAAATCCCGGCCGGCGAACCGCCCAGCCTGGTGAATCCGCCGCCGGGCTGTCGTTTTCACCCGCGCTGTCCGAAAGTGATCCAGGGACTATGCGACGTCAAGGAACCGCCCGATTTCGAAGTCGAGCCGCGCCACCTGACGAAGTGCTGGTTATTCAAAGATGTACCGCTGGCATCCTAAGTACCTGTTGATCGTGGCGGTTTTCCTGCTTGTGCTGGGCTTCATCCTGCCGTTCCTGATGGTCCTGCACGTGATCCCGTCGACGTTTTTCTTGAACTTCCTGGCCTTTACTTCTTCAGTCGCGGGCTTGTTTGTGGGTATTATCGGCATTGCCGTCTATCGCCGGCGGCGATAATCAATATATTTTATAGAATCAGGGAAGCTGGCGCTTCCCTGATTCTATAAAGATAATCCGATATGGAAGAAGCCCGGCAAGGTCCCCGTTCCAGCAGTTTTTTGCGTGTTTTAAAATACGCGTTTCTTAAGGCAATTACGCTTTTTCTCACCGTTGCCGTAGGCCTGTACCTGACGATCACGGTGCTCAACCTGGGGGGATATGTCGATAAAATTTTTTCGAGCCAGATCGACGAATCGATTGGCGGCATGATCCAGGGCGGCTGGCTGAAGAATGTCCCCGAGCCCGAGCGCAGTGAGACCATCGAACAGACCCGCCTGGGAATGCAGCACGCCGTCGGCCTGGATCAACCTTACCTTTTACGCAGCTTGCGTTGGCTGTGGAACGGCCTGGCGCTTAACCTGGGGCCATCACGAGCGCAATATTTCTATTCGTTTGACAGCGGAGAAGTAGAGTCGATTGTACTCAAACACCTGCCATACACCCTGGTGTTGGTTGGGTTGGCCAATATCCTGGTATTTTTTGCCAGTATCGCCATGGCCCTGGCTCTTTCCCGCAGACCCGGCAGCCGCGCCGACCGGCTGATGATGTTCCTCTCGCCGCTGTCGTCCACGCCGAGCTGGATCTTTGGCGTGCTGTTGATCGTGATCCTGGTCAACCAGTTGCATCTGCTGCCGCCTCCCAAGCCTTTCGACATCAATGAGCTATCGATGTCATGGGATTACCTCAAGTTTTTATCCCGCCAGATGATCCTGCCGGTCATGGCGATTTTCCTGGGCACGTTCTTTGTGGGGGTTTATTCCTGGCGCACCTTCTTTTTAACTTACTCCACCGAAGATTATGTGGAGATCGCCCGCGCTAAAGGTTTGCCTGATCGCATGCTCGAGCGACAGTATATCCTGCGCCCGGTCTTGCCATATGTGATCACCAGCTTTGCAGTGATGATGATTAGCCTATGGCAGGGCGCCATCGCCCTGGAGATGCTCTTCCGTTGGCCAGGCGTGGGTGTGCTTTTCATAACCGCTATCCGTTCAATCAACACGCCCCTGACGCTCGGCGTGGTGGTGATATTTGCCTACATGCTGGCGATCACCGTTTTCATCCTCGATATCATCTATGCGCTGGTGGATCCGCGCGTACGGGTTGGCGGAGAGCGCCAGTCCTCACGGGCGATTTTACCCAAACGCAGAAGGTTATTCCAACAGCGCCGGGCGTCGCCGCCTTCCGGCTTGCCGCAGGCCAGTTCAAACAGGCCGGATGAGGTAGCTGACGATCGCCAGGAACCTATAAAAACCGTTGTAAAGTCCTGGTGGAAGGGCAAGGAAAACTTGCGCGCCAACCTGAGCACGTTCATCCGCTACCCATCGGCGGTGATCGGCGCGATCTTTATCCTGATCCTGATCGTCCTGGCAATTTATACCTTAATTGCCTATCCTTACAATCAAGTGGCGGCGCTGTGGCGCCCCCAAGGCGGCGATTTCTACCGAAATACGTGGTATGCGAACCCGAAAAATGCGCTGCCGACCTGGGTAAATTCTTTTCGGCGTCATAAATTGCCCGAGACGATCCTGATGAACAGCCAGGATGGCAGTGCAGTGAAAAGCGTTCGCCAGAATGAGAATGGTTCCAAGAGCATCTCGATTATTTTCAGCTTTGAATATCCCTATGATCGTTTACCACAGGATCTGGTGCTCTTCCTGGAAAGCTCCTTTGCGGAAAAGGCGCCATTTGCTGCCCTTACCTGGGTTACCCCAGATGGAAGGGAAACCGACCTGGGCGGACAGGCAGTTAAGGGTCCATATGGCTATTACCTTTCCCGCGATGAGAAGCTGAACCGCAAGCTCGATTCCAGCGAGCCGCTGGTTGGCCTGTTTGGCGGCCCGAACGCCGACCCAACGACGCCAATGAAAGGGCAATACCAGCTAAAGGTGGCGGGGGTCGCTTTCGAGCCTGAGTCAGACTTGAAAGCGGAGATGGTACTCTACGGTCATGTTTACGGGCTGGCGGGAACCGATAGCCAGCGCCGGGATTTAATGATCCCACTGCTGTGGGGTATTCCGGTGGCGCTGGCCTTCGGCCTGCTGGGCGCGGTGCTCACCAGCCTGCTGGCAATGATGATTGCCGCAGTTGGCGTCTGGTACGATGGCTGGTTGGATGAATTGATCCAGCGCATCACGGAGGTCAACATGATCTTGCCGAGCCTGCCAATTGCGATTATGGTTTATACGTTATTTTCCAAGAGCATCTGGGCCATCTTGGGGGTGCTGGTGCTGCTCAGCATCTTCGGCAGTGTGATCAAAACCTACCGCTCAGTCTTTCTGCAAGTCAAGCAGGCGCCGTACATAGAAGCGGCCCAATCTTATGGCGCTACTGACAGACGCTTGATCTTACGCTATCTGGTTCCGAAGATCTTGCCGGTCTTGATCCCACAATTGGTGATGATGGTTCCCGTATTCGTCTTTTACGAAGCCACCCTGGCTTACCTGGGAGTCAGCGATCCATACTTGCCAACCTGGGGCAAAATGATTTTTGAAGCGCTTTCTAGTGCGAACTTCATCGATTATTCGTACTGGTTTCTTGAGCCGATCGCGTTGATGATGCTGACCAGCCTAGCCTTCTTGATGATTGGCTTTGTGCTGGAGAAGACTTTAGACCCGCGCCAGCGCACCAGCTAGCCCATATTTATGTACACAAACGAGATGGCGTTATGCGCCGTCCCGTTCGCGTACATTAAATTCCTGTTGATTTGTGATAGAATTCCGGGAACCTAAAAACAACTCAGGTAAGCGGCTTTCGGAAGAACAGAGCTGAGACATGCCAGAACAAGAATCCCAATATATCCTTGAAGTTAAGGGCCTAAAAACTTATTTCTACACCGATGCAGGCATCGTCAAAGCCGTGGACGGGGTCGATTTTCACATCGGGCACGGTGAAGTGCTGGGCCTGGTGGGCGAATCGGGCTGCGGTAAAAGCGTCTCCTCGTTTTCAATCATGCGCCTGGTGGGCCAGCCAGGTCGTGTCGTCGGCGGAGAAATCCTTTTCGAAGGCCAGGATTTGTTGAAACTAACCGAAAATGAAATGGCCAATATCCGCGGCAACCGTATTTCAATGATTTTCCAACAGCCGCAGACCAGCCTCAACCCGGTTTATAAGGTCGGCGATCAGATCGCTGAAGTGTTACAAACCCACGGCGATATCAAGAAAGGCGCAGATTGGGAGCGCGCGGTAGAACTGCTCAGACTGGTCGGCATTGCCGACGCCGACAAGCGCGCCCACGCTTATCCCCACCAGATGTCGGGCGGCCAGGCGCAGCGGGTGATGATCGCCATGGCTCTGGCGCTCAACCCAGAGCTGCTCATTGCGGACGAGCCGACCACTGCCCTGGATGTGACTATCCAGGCCCAAATTCTGGATCTAATTCGGGCCCTACGAACCGAATTAGGCACTTCCGTGATCTTGATCACCCATGACCTGGGGGTGATCGCCGAAATGGCCGATAACGTGGCAGTCATGTACGCCGGCCGGATCGTCGAACAAACTGACGTTAAAACCTTGTTCGCCAGGCCCTTACACCCCTATACACAAGGACTAATCGCCTCGATCCCTATCCTGGGGATCGTTAAAGAACGCCTGGAAGTCATTCCGGGCTCGGTGCCAAACCTGGTGAACTTGCCCCCCGGCTGTAAATTTGCCCCGCGTTGCAAAGCGCGCATTGAACATGGCTTGAGGATTTGTACGGAAGTTGAGCCGGGGCTGGTACAGGTCCAACGTGACCACAGTGTGCGCTGCTGGCTATACCTGGATCATACCGATTTCCGCGCCCCGCTGCGTGATACAGTTGCAGACCCTAACACAGGCAGACCTGTCTAGAGAGCATTTTTGTATGAGTATCCAACCCGTAAACACCCTGACAGAGCAACCCCTCGACTCCCAATTGGCAGAAAGCAAACCCAATCATCAGCGCGATAAAGTGCAGGTGGTTAACCTGGTCAAACATTACCCCGTGCGCAGTGGGATGATGCAACGCGTTTCGGGCTGGGTTCAGGCTGTGGACGATGTCAGTTTTTCCGTTCATGGAGGTGAAACTCTGGGCCTGGTGGGTGAATCGGGTTGTGGCAAGACGACAGTTGGGCGCACGATGCTGCGCCTGATCGAACCTACCGCAGGCGCGGTATATTATGAAGGTGTGGATATCCTGAAACTCAAGGGAAACGAGCTCAAGGCGATGCGGCGTAATATGCAGATCATTTTCCAGGATCCATACGCTTCATTAGATCCGCGTATCCCGGTCGGCGAATCGATTGCGGAAGGGCTGAAAATCCATGGCATCGGCGACAACCAAAGCCGCTTTCAGGTCGTGTTGGAAACCTTAAAGAAGGTAGGCATGGAAGATTATCATGCCCGGCGTTATCCGCACGAATTTTCTGGAGGGCAGCGCCAGCGGATTGGGATTGCACGCGCCCTGGCCTTGCGCCCTAAATTTATCATCGCCGATGAGCCGGTCTCGGCATTAGACGTCTCGATCCAATCGCAAGTTCTGAATATTTTAAAAGACCTGCAGCAGGAATTTGGGCTGACGTACATCTTCATCGCGCACAACCTGAGCGTTGTCGAGCATATTTCCGACCGGGTAGCCGTGATGTACCTTGGCAAAATCGTTGAAATGGCCGACCGAGATGAGCTATTCCGCAATCCATTACACCCGTACACACAGGCGCTGATGTCTGCGATTCCCATACCAGACCCGACCATCAAGCGCGAGCGCATCATCCTGCAAGGCGACGTTCCCAGCCCGCTAAACCCGCCCAAAGGCTGTCGCTTTCACCCACGTTGTCCGGTAGCCATCGACGTGTGTTCTCAAATGGAACCCGTCCTGACTGTGGCGCGCCCTGGCCATATCGCGGCTTGTTGGCGGGTTGTATAATCAAAAATCAAGATTTTCAGAGCAGTTTTTTGGGATAACTGCTGCGCAGATTGCGGCCTTGTGTTACAATTCAGGGCGCTCAGAAAGTCTGGGATAAGCTTCGAAGGTACTTTCATACCGCCTTCTGGGTTGAAGGAATTGGGGCGTGGTGCAACGGTAGCACAGCGGACTTTGGATCCGTATATCTTGGTTCGAATCCGAGCGCCCCAGCTAGTATGTTCATGGGTTATGAAACCAGAGATGGGTAATCAAAAAACTCGCCTCTACAACCCGTTTCAATTTGCGAGCCTTGCGTTGCCGTAAGCGGCGTCGCGATGCTCGTTTTTTTATAAGGAGTTGATCCGTCTATGTTAACGCGAGCGGTGCTTTTAGCAGCCGGACAAGGGACACGCATGAAATCGGCGCTGCCGAAGGTGCTGCATCCTTTATTGGGTCAGCCGCTGATCCTTTATGGGCTCAAAACGTTACAGACCGTCACGGGCGCTAAACCCGTGGCGATCATCGGGCATGGCGCAGACGTTATCTGCGAGGTGGTTGGCGATCGCGCCGACTGCGTCATTCAGGAGCCGCAATTGGGCACAGGACACGCTCTCCAACAAGCCCAAGATTTACTACAAGGCGCCTCTGATTTGGTTTTAGTGGCCAATGCAGATATGCCGCTCTTGAACGCGGACACATTGCAACGCCTGGTTTCGGCTCAAGAGAAAAATTCCGGTCCGATTACGATGCTTACTTTGATCGCACAGGATCCGCGTGGCTTTGGAAGAATTGTAAGGACTGCGAATGGAAATGTACTGGCGATTGTAGAGGAAGCCCTGGCCACTCCAGAACAGAAAGAAATTCACGAGCTTAACGCCAGCGCCTATTGTTTCAACGCAAACTGGTTGTGGCGGTCTCTTTCACGCATCCGCCTCTCACCCAGGGGCGAATATTACCTGACAGATCTGGTTGCGATTGCCGTGCAAGATGGCCTGACCGTACAGGCGATCATTACCGATGATCCATGCGAAGCAATTGGGATCAATACGCGCGTGCACCTGGCTGAAGCCGAAGCCCTGCTGCGGGAACGCACCAACCGTCAGATGATGCTGGCTGGCGTAACTTTGATCGATCCAAGTAACACTTACATCGAGCCAGATGTACAGATTGGCCAGGATACAGTCATCTGGCCGAATACCTACTTGCACGGCAGCACTGTGGTTGGCGAAGCATGCATCCTCGGCCCCAACTCGGTCGTGCGTGACACGACCATCGGCTCGCGCTGTAAGGTGCTTGCATCCGTGATCGAGAAGGCGATGATCGAAGACGATGTTGAAATTGGCCCGTTTGCGCATCTCCGCAAAGGCGCACACCTGGCGCAGGGGGTGCATATTGGCAATTTTGGCGAGATCAAGAATTCTTACCTCGGGCCAGGAACCAAAATGGGGCATTTTTCGTACGTAGGCGACACGACGGTTGGCCCACGCGTCAATGTCGGCGCGGGGACGGTGACATGCAATTTTGATGGTGTGAAGAAGAATCACACAGAAATCGGAGCCGATGTTTTCATCGGCAGTGATACGATGTTCGTAGCCCCGGTGAAGGTTGGCGATAGATCCCATACAGGCGCGGGCGCGGTGGTCACCAAAGATGTTCCCTCAGATACATTGGTGGTTGGCGTGCCCGCTAGAGCGATACGAAAATTAAAAAAGAGTGATTGAGTCCTTGCTTCTTGTGCTTGTTGCATCTGCGTTGCTTGCCCTAGACCTGGCAGCCACCGCGGCGCGCGCAGCCTTCCAGGAGAGCTCATACCCCCGGCTGCTTGGCCTGCGCGAGCAATTCGGCGCACGCGCCAGCCGCACAATTGCCTTGTATCACACGCACGCGCGTGTCCTGGCCAGCTTGAACCTGGTATTGATCCTGATGCGCTTTATGTTGGGGGGTTGGGTTTTATTTGTTGTTTTTCGCAAAAACCTATCCATCACCTGGTGGTTAGCCTTGCTGGTGTTGTTTGCCAGCGCTTTGCTCCTATTTTTGATCGAATACGTCGTTTCAGCGAAGGCCACGCAAGACCCTGAACGCAGCGCCATCCGGCTAAGCCTGTTTACCCGCATCCTGGCGGCCGCCGTCTCGCCGCTTACCGCCCTTCCCCTGGCCTTTTCGAAGGATACCGCCACACCAGAAGAAGTAAGTGGGGCGGTTACAGAAGACGAGCTAAAGACGTTGGTGGATGCCGGGCAGGAAGACGGCGCGATCGAGCAAGGCGAGCGGCGGATGATTTACTCGGTCATCGAGCTTGCCGATACCCTGGCGCGCGAAATTATGGCGCCGCGCATCGATATCCTGGCCCTGGAGGCTGCCACACCGTTGATGGAAGCGATCGATGCCTTCTTGAAATCCGGCCATTCACGAGTCCCGGTGTATGCGGACACGATCGACAACATGCTCGGCGTGCTGTACGCAAAAGACTTGCTGCGCGTTTGGCGTGAAGGCGGCGAACTCGATTCGTTGCGCAACTTACTCCGCCCGGCCTACTATATTCCGGAAGCCAAGAAGGTCAATGACCTGCTGGCCGAAATGCAAAGCCAGAGCATCCACATGGCGATCGTGGTGGACGAATATGGCGGCATCGCCGGAATGGTCACTCTGGAAGATATCGTGGAGGAAATTTTGGGGGAAATCCGTGATGAATATGACCAGGCCGAAGAGCAGCCTTACCAGATTTTGAAAAACGGCGATTACATTTTTCAAGGTCGCATTGACCTGGATGATTTTAACGAAACCATGGGCAGTAACCTTTCTAAAGATGAAGCGGATACCCTGGGTGGTTACATCTATAGCCGGCTCGGCCATGTACCGGCGCCGGGTGAAACAGTACAGAATGGCGATTTGCTCCTGAGCGTGGAGCTGGTCAGCGCCCGGCGTATCCATAAGGTGCGCGCCCGTTGGATTCTGCCCGAAGAATCAGATAAAGAGGATGGCAATCATGTTACCGGATGATATACGACAGGAACTGGTCCAACGCGCCCAGGAGGCGCGCCAATGGGCTTATGCGCCTTACTCAAATTATCAGGTTGGCGCAGCGCTGCTGGCTGAGTCAGGACGCATATATACGGGTGTAAATGTAGAAAACGCGGCTTACCCTACCGGCATTTGCGCCGAACGGGCGGCGGTGTATAAGGCGATTTCTGAAGGAGAACGCCAGTTCCAGGCCATCGCGGTGGTCACTTCCAATGCCGGCTTTCCCTGTGGATCATGCCGCCAGGTGCTTTCTGAGTTTGGGCTCGACACACGCGTCATTATTGCCGACACGCAAGGTAACATCGCCCTCGAGACGAGCGTGGCCGATCTGTTGCCTGGCGCTTTCCGGCCGGACCATCTAAAGGGTTAATCCACAAGAATCTATCAACGGGTTGTCCAAAATGAAAGTATTGTGTGTTGAAAAAATCGGCTACGCCGATTTTTTCAACACACAAAGAAGTTTCAAGTCAGCCCCTTGTGGATTTGATTAACTATGGAACTGGGGTCGAAGTGATGTCAATCAACAGCGATAGCTGCATCCAACCCTTGAGACCATCCGGGGTTAACACCAGAACCCAGATATTGCCATCTTTATTTTCCCGGTCTGGTAATACCTGGACCCTCAGGCCGTTCGCCAGTACTGTAATAATCTGACCGGCCGGTTCCTGGCGAATATAAGCTCCACCGGCGTCGCCAGGCGCCTGGATCACCAAAAAGACCGGCGTGGGCGTGGGGGTTAAGGTAGGGGTCGGGGTCAGGGTCGGGGTTAAGGTCAGGGTGGGGGTTAAAGTAGCCGTTGGCGGCACGGGTGTCAGTGTGCGCGTCGGCGTCAGCGTGGGGGTAAAGGTGGCGGTCGGCACAGGCGTGGGTAAGCCAATTTTCGTGGTTGCGACTGTGCTGGCGCTGCTAAATCCAAATAACAGGATCACGCCAAATAATGCCAGGGCGCCGCTCAACGTATAACCAAACAAAGTCAATGGGCGAATACCCAGGACTACCAGCGTAAGCACCCCCAGTAAGACCGCCCAGGCCAGGTGAAGCGTGAAAACCACCAGGCCATCGGGGAAGAGATGAGGGATACGCGCCCCAAGACCCAGGCCGGCGGTAACCAAGGGGGTGAATAGCTCGTAGGCCAGCGCCACGCTCGGCAGCGCGGCGCCGGAGATAAAACCACCCCGCAAGATGCCGCCGCCCACGCTTACGCCTGACTGCAACGTGTCATCTGAATGCGTCAAGGCTGCGGCTGTCAGGATCGCGCCGATCGCCAGCACGATAAAGTCTGGCCAGGAAAGCTGCGCATGCAGGTGGGCCATGTTCAAATCGGTTTTAAGTGGAAGCCAACCTTGTTGCATAACCAGGCCGGCTAACCAACCCATTAAGAATACCAACAGTCCGCCGATGGCCAGCCCGGCCAGACTGCGCAGGAAATAGCGCCCGGAGCCAATCACCGTCCCCAGCGCAATGCCTACCACCGGCGCCATCAGCGGAGCCAGTACTGCGCCCAGCACCAGCACAGCAGGCGAGTCAATCAAAAGCCCAACTGCCAGCGTCAACCCACTGACCAGCGAGAAAAGGAAAAAGTCAAAAGATGGAGAAGTGCGATGGGCCAGGTTATCCAGGAATGCCGCGCGTTCATCGGCATTTAGCGGCGCCAACAAGCGCTTCGCCCGGCGCCGGCGAGCCGGCGGCAGGCGCTCGGGGTCATCAGGGATTTGTTCAGTTTGTGGGATGCTCATTTCCTTAACGTTGCCACGATTCGGAGTGGTTTCTCAAGCAGCTCGAGGGCTGCAAAAATATCGGGAACAAAGATGTCGGCGGCTAAAAGGGTTTCAACGGCCACACCTTCGGTCGACTGCACGCAGATTCCCAGCGCAGCTTCTTTGAGCATGGCTGCATCGTTGGCGCCCTGGCCGATGGCTACGACGTGGTTGGCGCCCAGGCTGCGCACATATTCTGCTTTTTGCTCGGCTTCGCTCCCGGGCCGAATGCGCACCGCCTGCAGACCGAGCTGCAAGTCGATGGCGGCTTGCTTGCCGTGGGTATCGGCGGTCAGCAAATGGATTTCCAGGCGGTCACCCAAATTGCGTATGCTGCGCGTCAATCCTTCAATTAACTGACCGTCTACCGCCAGGGTGCCGTTGACATCAGAGACCAGGTGTTCAATTTGGATCAGACCCCGCCCCGGGACGTTTAATTCGATCATGCGGCTATTATACAGGATAAAGCGTTATCAAGTAAAATTGTCGGTAGGTCATGTAGGAACTTGAACGACAAAGCCGCTCGAGTATCTGCATGGAAATATTGTTTTTGGAGAAGTTGATTGTACCGAGAAATACGTTACAAAAAGCATGCCAGGCCGGCGCGCAAGGCCTGGAAGGTTGTACTGGTATTTGGGGTTTTGAGCCTGGCTTTGTTCGCCTGCGGCCGCCCGGCGACATCCTCGC
>JAYRNN010000293.1:0-20010 GCA_041912175.1 Anaerolineales bacterium
TACCGAGTGGGGTTTGGTAAGTATTGCTCATAATATGACAAAATTGGCGGCCCGTTAGGCCGCCTTTTTTTGTCTCTCGCTAAATTGCACCGATTATTCCCCTTGTAGGACTGTTTAGTCGTTCTTTCTAGACAGCCCCTGACGGTCAGCGAGCGGGCCTTCAAACAAGGGGGAGTCGAGTTCAAACGCCGCGACCAAACTGAGAAGACAATCATCCCTCTCGACGCAGGTGTTGAGTTATTGGATTTCGGCCTGTTTTTGGAGCGAATACGAGCTGAGGTTGCTGCACTGGGATGCGAGTTGGATCACTCCGTGAAGACAATTCAATTCGATGCGGCCAATTGAGAGATCGTCTGAATCATGAATAAAACCCGGTAAAAAACCGGGTTTTATTCATGATTCAATCCGAGTTATCCCGCCATTTTGAAGATTTGGGTTAGCTTCATGGCCAGGTTAAGGTCGCCGGAGAGCTTGAGCTTGCCCATCATAAAATACTGCATGCCATTGACGCGGCCGGTCAGGACATCTTTGAAATCCTGCGAATCTGCCGATAAGGTCATGTTGGGCTTATCGGCCAGGCCTTCGGCGGTGGTGCATACGCCATCTTTAATGGTGATGATGTAGTTGCCGGCTTCCTCGCCCGTCAGGGAGTATTGGATGACCACATCCAATCCCTCCGCCAGATCGGCTTGGAAGAATTTGGGATGGTTTTCGATTATTTTTTGTACGGTGACCTCAGACATATTTCTCCTCCTTGGTTTATAGGTTTTCAAATATTCCCGCCGCGCCCATCCCGCCGCCGATGCACATCGTAACCATGCCAAACTGGATGTCGCGTCGTTTCATTTCATAAATCAATTGGGTGGTAAGCTTTGCGCCGGTGCAACCCAGCGGGTGTCCAAGGGCAATCGCCCCACCATGAACGTTGGTAATTTCTGGGTCCATGCCTAGCTCGCGCATCACGGCTAGACCTTGAGCCGCAAAGGCTTCATTGAGTTCGATCAGGCCAATCTCCTTCAAAGATAGCCCGGCGAGCTTGAGCGCCTTAGGCGCCGCGACTACAGGACCAATGCCCATCAATTCGGGCGGTACACCGCCGACAGCAAATGAGACGAAGCGCGCTAGCGGTTGTAGGCCCAGCGCGTCTGCTTTGGCGTGTGACATGACCACCACCCCCGCCGCGCCGTCCGACATTTGCGACGAATTTCCGGCAGTTACCGAGCCGCCTTCTTTAAAGGCAGGCTTAAGTTTAGCCAGGCCTTCAGGGCTGGTATCGGCGCGTGGACCTTCATCGCGTTTGAATACAAAAGTTCTGGTTAAAGTATGGCCGTTTGAGCCGGGCTCAACGACTTCGACGGTCAGTGGGACAATTTGTTCGTCAAACATACCGTTATCGATCGCCGCGATGGCGCGTTGGTGGCTTTGCAGGGCGAAGGCATCCTGGTCTGCCCGGCTGATGGCGTATTTTGCCGCCACATTCTCGGCCGTAAGACCCATATTTGTAAAATAGCGCGGCGCCTCCAGGGCAATGGATGGCATTGGTGAGAACTTGAAGCCGGTCATGGGGACCATGCTCATCGACTCCGCCCCGCCGGCGATAACCGTCTCAGCCTGTCCGCTCATGATCGCGAATGCGCCGTGTGCGATGGCCTGCAGCCCAGAAGCGCAAAAGCGGTTGACCGTCTCGGCCGGCACGGATTCGGGCAAACCCGCCCGTAGCCCGACCATGCGCGCCATGTTCATGCCCTGCTCGCCCTCGGGAAATGCGCAGCCTAGAATGACATCGTCTACCTTGGCAGGATCTAACCCTTCTGCCCGCCGCAGTAGCTCCTTGATCACCTCCACTGCCATTTCATCCGGGCGAGTCGACGCCAGGCTGCCTTTTTTTGCTTTTCCAACTGCGGTTCGCGCAGCAGCAACGATTACGGGTTCTTGTTCTTTGTTCATCTTGTTCATTTGGCATTCTCCGGTATCTAATTGCAAATCAGGAATTAGGCTATCTGGAGCTCGTTCGAAATTCGCGCTTCCTAATTTCTGATCCTTTTTCCCGATTGCAGGAACGTCCAAATCCTCTCCATCGTCTTTGCCTCGCCGCACAAGGAGACAAAAGTTTCACGCTCTAAATCGAGGATATACTGCTCGCTTACCCATGTTGGGCTGCTTAGCTCGCCGCCGGTCATCACTGCTGCCAACTTGGCGCCTACCTGCGCCTCATATTCGGTGATATAGCCGCCTTCCTTCATCAAATAAATCCCTACGCGCAGCGCCCCCAGGGCATCGCGGCCAGCCGCGTATATTTGCTCGGGTATGGGAGGATGATAACCGGTCGCTGCGAGATGTAGGGCTTCTTTCTTGGCTTCTGCCAGGAGTAAATCTCGGTTCATAACCACCCTGTCACCTGGGTTGAGGATGCCCAAATCGCGCGCCTCCTCGGCGCTGGTGGAAACCTTGGCCAGGCCAATCTGCTCGAAGACTCGTTGCAATCCGGGTAATGCCTCTGTGTTTTTGGTGCGCATGATGGGATTAAGCACACGTCGCAGCATTTCCTTTGTGCCGCCGCCGGCCGGGATCAAGCCCATGCCGATTTCGACCAAACCGGCGTAGAGCTCTGCTCCGGCAACCACGCGCCCGGCGTGCATCACCACCTCGGCTCCGCCGCCCAGGGCCATCCCCGCCGGGGCAATTACCACCGGCTTGGGGAAATAGCGCATTCGCATGTTGGTATCCTGCATACCTTTAACCATCGCTGCCAAGGTTTCCCATTGCTGGTTCTGGGCCGCCAGGGCGACCACGAACAAATTTGCCCCGGCGCAGAAATTCTCGGCGTCGACGCCAATCACCAACCCCTCGAACTCACGCTCAACCCGGTTCAGGGCTTCATCGATCATGGTGAATATATCGGCATCTAAAGCATTCATTTTGGTATGAAATTCGACTGCCGCCACACCATCACCCATATCAAACAGGCTGGCGCCCATATTCTTTTTGATCACCTTGCCAGCCGTGCGCAATTCATCCAACACGATCATCCCGGCCGGGCGTGGTAAGGGTTCGTAAGTTCCTTTTGCGGGGTTATATACCCCAACTTTTAGACCGTTCTGATATTGGTAAAAGGTTGGGTTGCCTTTGGCGAGCATGTCTTCGACCCACGCGGCAGGGGTAAAGCCGGCCGCTTTCATAGCCGGAATGCTTTCGGCCACACCAATCATATCCCAACGTTCAAAAGGACCGGCTTCCTGGCCAAACCCCCAACGCATTGCGTCGTCCACCGGCTTGGATGTATCCGCAATTTCGGGGATGCGCGCCGCGGCGTAAGCGAAGCTCTGGTAGGTGAGGGCGCGCACCAATTGGCCGGCGCGATCATCCGCCGACAATAGAACTTTCATCCGTTCGGGCAGGCTTTTTTCTTTAGATTTACCGATCGACTCGAAACGTACTTTTGTAGGGGCTTGATAGGCGAGCGTTTCCAGGTTTAACACCCAAAATTCTTTGCTGCCGTCTGGCTGCCGCACCTCTTTGTAAAAACCTTGCTTGGTTTTTCCGCCTAGCCAACCTTTCTCTACCATGCTGTGAATAAGTTGATTGGGGCGCTCGGCATTCAGGTATGGCAGCGCAAGCGAATCATGCGGAATTAATGGCGCAAGGTTTCGGCCGACGTGATCCCAAACATCCACACCCACCAGGTCAATCAGACGAAAGGTGGCCGTCTTTGGCCGACCGATGACTGGTCCAGTGATGGCGTCTACTTCTTCGACTGTATAACCATTTTTCAGAATAAAGTCTAGCGCAAAGGCAGCTTCTCCAAAAGCAATCCGGTTGCCGATGAAATTTGGGGTATCTTTTGCCATTACAATGCCCTTGCCCAGTCGATACTCAATGAAATGCGCAACCGACTGGACTATCGCGGGCAAAGTATCTGCAGTGGGGATGATCTCCACCAGCTTCAAATAGCGCGGCGGGTTAAAGAAATGCGTCCCCAAGAAATGCTGGCGAAAACCTTCTGAAAAACCTTCGGCGATCGATGCCACCGGAATGCCCGATGTGTTGGTGCTGACCAGCGTGTGTGGGGCGCGCACGGCATCGATACGCGCCATGAGTTTCCGTTTAATCTCCAGGTTTTCGACGATCACCTCAATCACCCAATCGGCTTTGGCAACCTGATCGAAATCATCTTCCAGGTTGCCAATTTTCACGCGATGAGATGTGTCTTGGGTAAAGAAACTAGCCGGTCTGGATTGGGTAGCTCGATTGAGCCCCTCCTGAACGATCCGGTTGCGCACTTCAGGGTGCGCCAGGGTCAAGCCCTTCTTTTCTTCTTCGGGGAGTAATTTGGATGGGACAATATCTAAAAGTGTTGCTTGCACGCCTGCATTTGCCAGGTGAGCGGCAATCGCTGCTCCCATCGTACCCGCGCCGATGACGACTGCACGAAAAATTTCGTACTTCATAAGCCCTCCTTGGTTAGTTTATGGTTTTAGAACGATAAAATTATCGAACAGCACATCGGTTCCTGATGCAGTCCGATTTCCTGCCGCCATTCCTACTTCTCCGGCGGGAAAATCAGTATCGGTTGTTTCAAGCACTTTGATCCCGTCAACATACAAGGTCAGCGTTTTACCGATACAGTCTGCCCTCAGCCGGTTCCCAACTGGTTTCAGGAGGCCGGCGTATTGATCGGTAAAGGCGAGATAACGCAAGTTATTGTTGTTGACCTTTCCGATACCAAAGGCGCCGTCTGGGCTGACTACCAATATGTAAAAATTCTCCACATCCACCCGTCGGCAAACCAGACCATAATACCCATCGGTTGGGCCGCCAGTCTGAGCAGCGTCCACCTCAATACGCACGTCCTGGTAAGATTTCGAGCGCGTGCTCCAGATCGGATTCGTATTGGTCACTACATAAATTCTGTAGCCGCCATTGAAGAATTCTATCGTGTAACGAGTGTTCTCATCCGTAAACCAACTGCGCTGGCTTGAAAAATCGTCTTGGAACAGCACTGTACCGGCTTGGGGAAGCCTCGTTGGGGTAGATAAAGCCAGCACAACGCCGCTTACTGTGCCAGGCGTGGATAGCATGGGAGCGGGGGCTATTGTAGGGGGAACTGTCGAAGTAGCGCCAGCGGCGGACATGGTTGCTGATGGTCGCAAAGGTGCGAGCGGAGTATCTACCGGCCCGGTAAGTGATGTAACAGCGGTTTCTAAGGGCACAGTTGTAGGCAAAGGCAGCGGCGTACTCATTTTGATGGCCGCTTTCGAAAGCGCCGTCAGAGTTGGCGCCACGCAGGTAATTTCTGCGCGTAACTCTCCGACCGATTTCGCCACAGCAGTCAATGTCGCATCAGAAAGGGGCGAGAGTGGCTTTGGCCCATTCCCTTTGCAAGCGGTAAGTGATAGAAAACAAATCAGAAAAAGAAAAATACGCATTGAATGCGGGTAACGTTGCATTGGTATGATCACTCCTCCTCTTCTGATCGTTTCGGCTGTACCATCACCTTATCGATCCGAAAACCATCCATATCGACAATCACAAATTGTAAACCTTCCCAAACAAAATCCTCCGCCTCGTTTGGAATATGTCCCAGGTAAGAGAGGATGAAACCGGCCAGGGTATGGTAATAACCGCTTTCTTCGTCTGGCAATCGATCATGATGAAAGATCTCTTTGAACTCTTCGATTGGCAGTTGACCATCCAAAAGCCAGGAGCCATCCTCACGCATGATGGCGGATTTCTCTAGCGCCTCGCCTGCCTGTGGTATATCGCCGACGATCGCTTCTAAGATATCAAAAATAGTCACCAATCCTTGCAGCGTACCGTATTCATCGATGATCAGAGCAATATGAACACCCCGTTGCTTGAATAATTCCAGAGCATTCAAAGCCAATATCCCCTCCGGGATAACCAGAGGAGCGATCAGGTTTGCCATCAAATCAAGCGGCTGGTTCTTAAGAAGTTGCGACAAAAGATCTTTGCTTTGTACGATTCCCACCCAATCGTCCAGCTCGCCATGCGCCACCGGGAAACGCGCATACATGCTTTGGGCAATCTTGCGTTGGTTGACCTCCAGTGGATCGTCCAGATCGATCCAGGCGATTTGCGAGCGTGGAGTCATTAAAGAACCCACGCGCAGATCGCTCAGGCGGAATATCCCGGCCACCATATCCTCTTCGGCTTCTTCGAAAATACCGGCTTTGGCGCCTTGTTCGAGCAACGCCTTCACATCATCATCCGTCACAGGCGGTTCCGGTGATGGTCGAGATCGCAGCAACCGCAGGATCAGGTCGGTCGAGGCGCTTAGGAAACGCACAAGGGGGGCCGCCAATCTGGAGAAGAGGTCCATCGGAATGGCTACCCGGCGAGCAATCTCCTCGGGCCGATTCAGCGCCAGTCGTTTGGGGACCAGTTCACCCAATACCAGGGTGAAATAAGTGATCAACAGGACGACGAATCCTAGCGAAAGGGCCTCACGATAAGGCGCCAGGATTTCGATTTGACCGATATAACCCGTCAGGTGGCGAGCGATGCTTGCGCCTCCGAAGGCGCTGGTAAGTACGCCCACCAGGGTGATCCCGATTTGTACCGTTGAAAGAAAGCTGTTTGGGTTGCGGGCCAATTTGAGCGCTATTCGGGCGCTGTCATCACCTTTTTCAGCGCGTTGCTCTAGCCTGTTCTGGCGCGCTGAAACAATAGCGATCTCAGCCATCGACAGGAGTCCGTTGAGTAAGATCAGCGCTAGTATAAAGATGATTTCCATAACCCAGGCTGACATGTGTATCTCTATTTTACCGGTCTCTGAGCGTTTTGTTGAAGAAATCTATCATCCGTTGGATTAACAACGTATCGCCATCACCATGGAAAGTATGAGGTTGACCGGGGTAGGTGAAGCATTCGACCTGTTTTGCAAGCTGTTCGAGCCGTTGGCACAGATCCAACGACCAGGCCAGAGGCACATCCGGATCATCCCGGCCATGATGAATGCTGACCGCGGCCTGGATATGCTCCAGGTAATTGATCGGAGAAATTCTTTGAAAGACTTCGTCCGGAGCCTGGAGTTCTTCGGCGCCGCGCGTCCCATTCGAAAAATAATGGAAGATGCGCTCGTAGTTCTTCTTTTCATCGCCGCTCATCGCTGCATACAAAACAGCCGCTCTCACATCCGGGCTGACTGTGATCACGCGGGTCGTGACCCCACCGCCCATACTATGCCCCCACAGCCCGATCGCTTGTGGGTCTACGTGTTCGAGCGGCCCAGGCTGACCAGCCTGTGTTTTCACGATGGCAATCAAGTTCAATACATCGATGGCCATTCCTACCCGAAAGCGGTTATCGCCGGAGTCGGAAGGTGGATAGCCACGCAGGTTCGGGTGGATCACTAGAAACCCGGCGCGAGCTAGAGCGTCTGCATAGCGAGTGGTGTAATCCAAAGTCTGGTAAATTTCCGGCTCGATATAACCATGCAGAGCGATGATCGTCGGATAACGCTCATTCTCCTGATCCTGGGGAAGTCGCTTAGGGATATTCATGAACCCATGAATTGTCAGCCCATCGCTGGGAAAGGTGATCAGGGTGCGGGTGAAGTAGCTGTTAGTAGCCAGGATTTCCTGAACCGCCAGTTGCCCGCCGCCGTATGACCGGGCAGCCAGCTCCTCAATTGATAGCCCGCTATACGGGTCAGCGGTCGGGGTGATTGATGGCGTAAGACTGGGTGTCGAGGTTGGAATAGTTGTAGGGTAGGCTGTAGCCGTACGGGTTGGAACTGGAGAGGGCGATTGAGTCAAGGCGACCGGAGTGGGAAGGCTCGTGCTCCTGGCTGGCTGGGTCGGCGGCGGAGGGCTGCATGCTGCTAGCAGCACGGAAAATAGAAGCACGCATACCAATTCAAGTATCGATGCCCTCTTTGGTATTTGGCGGAAAGCAAGCTGAAATTTCCCTATTGAATTGTTAAAGTACTGGAATTGTTCCCATTTCATCTCATAATACCGCTAAGCACACTACCAATAAATTCAATAGAAGGTCAGCGAAGTTCCTTCCCAGAATAGCCCAACACGTGGCGGGCGACAATCAAGCGGTTGATCTGGCCGGTGCCTTCGTAAATGTCGCTGATTTTGGCGTCTCGGAACCATTTTTCTAACAGGTAATCGCGGCTGTACCCCAATGGCCCCATTATTTCTACGGCGCGCTGAGTGACCTTGGTCACTACATCGCCGGCGCGTAGCTTGGCCATCGATGCTTCCATCGAGTTAGGGAGCCTGTTATCGGCCATCCAGACCGCTTTGAGCGTCAATAGCCAGGCCGAGGTCAATTGGGCTTCTATGTCCACAATATCCCGCTCAATCGCAGTCATTTTCTGGCGCGGCAGGCCATAACGAATTTCAACACCTTGCGTTGTCAAGAGCTCTTTGAGCATTTCTAACGTAGCGCGCGCAACGCCAATCGCCATCGCTGCCACCAGAGGTCGCGTGGCATCGAATGTGGCCATAGCGCCTTTAAAGCCTTTGGTGGTTTCTTCTTTCTTGACCACTTCGGCGCTGCCCAGCAAATTCTCAAATGGCACGCGCGCATCCTGCAGCACGATGGAGGCAGTGTCGCTGACGCGGATGCCGAGCTTATGTTCCAGCTTGGTTACCTTGACGCCCGGCGTGCCGGCCGGGACTACAAAAGCGCGCATCCCTGCTCGCCCCGCGTTTGGATCAATCGTCGCCCACACCACCACAAAACCAGGCGAATCGACCAACGATTTGTGACCGGCGGTCACGAAGATCTTCTCACCATTTAATACCCATTCATTGGCGTCTTGATCAAATACGGCTGTGGTGCGGATGGCTGATGTATCTGAACCAGCCTGGGGTTCGGTCATGGCCATGGCGCCAAAGACGGGTTTTTCTTCTCGGAAGCGGGCAAGAAACTTGGCTTTTTGTTCAGGTGTGCCCGCAGCTTCGACCGCCGCTGCACCCAACCCACCGCCCGGGGTGCATAGATACATACCAGTGTCTCCCCAGGAGAGCATTTCCAGCATATGCGCCAGAGATTGGTAACCGATGCGGGGGCGCGGTTTGCCTTCGGCATCCAGCTTCGGTTTTTCATCAGGCGCCAGCGCTCCAGCGCCGGTGGTGCGCATGGCCATGTGCATGAAATTTATATAATCCCAGGGTATCTCATGTTCGCATTCGTCAAAATAACGCGAGACCGGCCGCATCATATTATCCGCCACGGTCTTCAAGGCGTTACTGGTATTCATAATTGGCTTGGGCGTCTCAAATTCAATCATTGTAAGCTCCTCTCGATAGATTATTTTTATCAACCACGCAGCAGGTTATAAAAATAAATCAGATGATCGCGATGCCATTTAACATGGCGATGCCGCGCCCATTGCGCATCCACAGCTCCACTGGATGTTCGCGGATGTAGCCGTGGCCGCCGAGTATCTGCACTGCCCGATCGGTCACCATCATTGCCATATCGATCGCGCCGTTTAAGGCGATATAGGATTGTTTGGCTGCCTCGGGTTTGCCGCTATCCAACGACCAGGCAGCTTTCCAGACAAGCAGACGAATCGCCTCAACTTCGGTGGCCATTTCTGCAAGCATAAAGGCGATGGCCTGTTTCTGTGCTACTTTGACTCCGAAAACATCCCGGTCCTTGGCGTAATCACGCGCATATTCAAGAGCGGCGCGCGACAGCCCAACAGCCAGGGAAGCCATCGCCAGCCGGCTGGCCGCCAGGATAGGAGTAAAATCGTGGCCTTGTGGGCCGCCCAGGCGATTAGCCTTCGGGATGCGCACATCGATCAAATTAACCTGATAAAGGGGTAGAGCCTTGACGCCCAGCAGCTTGTCACGCGCCCCTGCTTCAACGCCCGGTGTATCTTTCGGGATAATAAAACCCTGGGTCTGGTCTCCCAGCCGCGCGTACACGATCATGCCCTCGTAATCCAGAGCGCTCGGTACATAGATTTTTTTTCCATTGATGATAATCTGGTCGCCATCTTCTACCGCCAGGGTATGAAGATCATTCGGATCGAAATCAAAGTAAGGCTCGACCAGGGCAGCCGTATAAGGCCGCCATTCGGCCTCTACCACCGGCGGCAGGTATTCTTCTTTCTGATCCTGGCTACCGGCCAGCAAGATCGGGACGGCATATAACCCAGGGGTCATCACAGCCAACGCCCCGGACATATCGCCGTAGGCCAGCTCCTCGGCTGCCAGCACGCCCGTGACAAGCGAGCGGTCGCCAAAACCGCCGAATTGTTCGGGGATGGAGGCCTGCAGAAAGCCGAGTTCCCAACCTTTGTTGATGAGTTTCTGAGATAAGAGACTTGCTTCATCTGAGTCACGCGCTTTTGCCCGTAAGTCCATCAGTGCGTAACGGTTGAGCGCGCCTACCAACATTTTTTGCTCTTCAGAGGGCTCAAAAGAATACATGGTTATCTCTCCTTTGATTTGATGCCTATCCTGCTCGATCGAGTCAACTATTCATGATTGGCTAATCGGTCGGGTCAACAGCCCGTTTAATAACAAGTTCGACAATTAATCTGCGATTACTTCTGGCCGTAGCGCGCCATCTGGGCGATACCGGGTGATTGTTCAGTTCATCACACCTAACAAGCCGCGCGCTGATCGTTTACAGAGCCGGCAATATCCTGCATCGAAGTGGCATGAAAACCTTTCCTGCTAAAAATGAGAGTTGTAACTTCTAAAATTTCGTCGCGTATCATAATTTTTCCCTACCGAACGATCGGTAGTTTGTTTTTACAGAACCGGGTTTAGAATGTCAAAAAGAAAAGCCTTAAATTTTGACGCAACGCGTAATAAATAAATTATACCCGAAATATTACGCAGTGCGTCATGGATTCGTCCTATGCACCTACTACTTTTATGGAAAAGGATTTGTGATTGTTGAGGGCAGCGGCGCAAACTATGGAGGGGAGCTTGGGCAGTAGGGCGTACGTGCCAATAAATGCTATAATGCTAGGGTTATTTCCCGTGTGTTTCTTGTGGTAATATTTGGGAGCACCAATAATCGCGATAAACAACCTTCCGATGCATCGCATCCTGCGCACCTGGTGGCCGCTGGCTGCCAGTTGGCTGTTAATGGGCGCTGAGCTGCCAGCCTTGACGGCAGTGGTGGCGCGTCTACCCAACCCCGAGATCAACCTGGCCGCTTATGGCGGCGTCGTTTTCCCGCTTTCGATGATTGTCGAAGCGCCAATTATCATGCTCCTGGCTGCTTCAACCGCCTTATCCAAGGATTGGGCTTCATATCGAAAAATACGCCGTTTCATGCTGGGCGCCGGAGCGAGCCTGACTCTAGTACACATCCTGGCAGCTTTCACGCCCTTGTATTATGTGATTGTTAAAGGCATCCTGGGTGTGCCGGAGGCGATTGTTGAACCGGCCCGGATTGGGTTGATGATCATGACCCCCTGGACCTGGTCGATTGCTTACCGGCGTTTCAACCAGGGTGTATTGATCCGTTTTGGCCACTCCCAAAAAGTCGGAGTTGGGACGGTAGTACGTCTGAGCGCGGATGGTCTGATACTGCTGACTGGTTACTTAATCGGCAGCGTTCCGGGCATCGTAGTCGCGACCAGCGCTGTAGCGGCCGGAGTAGTATGCGAAGCGCTTTATACAGGTCTTGTCGTGCGCCCTGTGTTAAACAACGAGTTGAAACTCGCGCCTCCGGTCGTCCCGCGCCTCACGTGGCATGCCTTTTATGCCTTTTATATCCCTCTGGGCATGACTTCACTGATCATGTTGTTGGCCAACCCAATCGGCAGCGCTGCCCTGAGCCGCATGCCCGAAGCTCTAGCTTCCCTGGCGGTCTGGCCGGTGGTGACCGGCCTGCTGTTTATGTTTCGCAGCCTGGGCATCGCTCTTAATGAAGTCGTGGTGGCTTTATTGGATGAGCCGGGTTCGTTCTACAACCTGCGGTGGTTTACCTATGTCCTGGCATTTGCCCTGACCGTGGCTCTTCTGATCATGAATATCACGCCTCTATCCAGGCTATATTTCGAAACGATCTCAGCGCTGCCACCATACCTTGTAAGACTGGCGCGCCTGGGATTATGGCTGACTTTGCCGCTGCCAGCGCTCAGCGTTTTCCAGAGTTGGTATCAGGGCTCTATTCTACATGGCCGGCGGACGCGCACCATTACCGAGGCCGTCGCGATATACTTGCTCGCCAGTGTTGTGACCCTGGTCGCTGGCGTCGCATGGGGAGGGGCGGCAGGTCTGTTCGTTGGGCTGATTTCACTAAGCCTGAGTACCTTCATCCAGACGATCTGGCTATGGCGCGGCAGCCGACAGGTGATTTACGAAGTCCAGCAGCGCGATTTGCGTTCATTGCCTTCTGGGCTAGTCGGCGAAGAGGCATAGGAAACAGATATGTTTTCTTTCTTGTTTCAGGGCGCAGCCCTGGGCCTTACCGCCGCGGCCTCTCCTGGTTCCTTCCAGACTTTCTTGATCACCCAGACGCTAACGGGCGGTTGGCGGCGGGGGGCGCCGGTGGCATTTGCCCCACTAATCAGCGACCCGCCGATTATTCTGCTTATCGTGCTGCTTTTGAACCAAATTCCAAGCGGTTTTTTGCGTTACATAGGGCTGGCTGGTGGAATTTTCGTCTTCTACCTGGCCGCCGGGTTATGGCGCGAATGGCGCACCGGTCCGCGGCTTACTTCACTCGAGGCCCAAAGCGCCTCAAGCAACTTGCGGAGGGGCATCTTGATGAACCTGCTGAGTCCCGGTCCCTATACCTTTTGGACGTTGGTCTGCGGACCGATCCTGCTGACTGCATTGAGCCAGTCTATCTTTGATGGAGTCGCTTTTTTGTTGGGCTTCTATGGGTTATTTATTGGTGGAATGTTGGGCATTGTAGCGCTATTCCACCAGGCACGCCGCCTCGGACCAACCGTCGTGCGCTACCTGACCCTGCTCAGTATCTTGATCTTGGTAGGATTTGGGATCATCTTATTCTGGCAAGGTCTGCACCAGTGATCTCGGACTATTGAAATTAAGGGATTTTTCACTATAATCAAAGTTGAAAGGAGAGTTGTCATGACCCAAAATACGCAATCTTTCGAATTCAACCAGACCATCCAGGCTACGCCGGCACAGGTATTTTTTGCTTTCACCAATGCCAGCGCTTTGAAAGAATGGATGTGTGACATCGCCACACTCACCCCAAGAAACGGTGGTCGTATTTACCTGGCCTGGAATTCCGGCTTTTATGCCGCTGGCGAGATAACCCTTTTTGAACAAGATAAAGCTTTCGCTTTTACCTGGCTCGGTCGTGGTGAACCTGCACCGACCCTGGTCGAGGTCGAATTGACCTCCGATGATGATAAAACGCATGTCAAAATTACCCATCGCGGCCTGGGTATTGGTGAAACCTGGGAAAGCATGATCCGAGAAGTTGAAGAAGGTTGGCCAACCAGCCTGGAGAACCTGGCGTCTGTGCTCGAAAATGGCCCCGATTTGCGTATCGTTTTACGACCAATGCTGGGGATTGTCCCGAGCGACTTCGATAAACATATCGCCGAACGGCTGGGGGCGCCGGTTTCGGAGGGCCTCCGCCTGGATGAAGTGATCGAAACAATGGGCGCTTATGCGGCTGGCTTGCGACAGGATGATGTAATTGTCGAGATGGATAAACGAGCGATCGTTGATTTCGCAAGCCTGGCAAACGCGCTGGCCGGCCATCGCGCCGGTGATCAAGTTGAGGTCGTTTTTTACCGGGGCGCACAAAAACACCAAGTTTTAATGGAGCTCTCCCGTCGCAGGCTGCCTGAGACCCCCGCCTCTGTCGAGGTGATGGCTGAAATCATACACCAGCGTTATGATCAACTCCAATCACAGCTTGACGAGCTGCTAGAAGGCCTCGGTGAGGCCGAAGCGGCGCACAAGCCCGCGCCGGATCAATGGAGTGTGAAAGAGGTGCTGGCCCACCTGATCCATGGCGAGCGGGATGGGCAGGAGTATGTTACGGAGCAGGTAGGCAGGCAGGTGCGTTGGGCGGATGACTACGCCGGAAACCTGGCGCTGCGCACGAACGCTACCCTGGCCGCGTTTCCGACCCTGGCCGAGCTACGCGCTGAGCTGAAGAGAATGTACTGCGAATCGGCTGCGCTGTACGCAAATATTCCCGCTGATTTTCCGCAGCAGCATAAAGGCGCCTGGTGGGGCATGAGTTATTATGCCAACGAACCGCCCTATCACGAACAAGGCCACATCGAACAGATGCGGCTGGCCATTCAATCTGCGCGCGGCTAAGTCTTTTTATAATCGATCCCAGTCATGCCGAAATCACTGTTCGACTACCAGATTGTAAACAGTAGGGCTCTGTTCGACCATCCATGGGTCAAGATCATGCAGGATTTGCTCGAACACCAGGGAGAGAAAACCAATTACGTCTACCTGGTCAGCCCGGTGGAGGCTGTCGCAACGGTTGGGCTGACCGCGGATGGGCAAATTATCTTGACCCGCCAATATCGCCACCCAATCGGCCAGGTGATCTATGATTTGCCGGCGGGTAGACTTAACCCCGATGAGGAACCGATGGCGGGCGCCAGGCGAGAGTTTGAGGAAGAGACCGGCTTTTTCCCGCGCCATATCGAACGCCTGGGGTATTACAACCAGTTTCCAGGCACATTGCGCGCGGCTACCAACCTATTCTTCGCCAAAGACCTCCAGCCCACACAGCAGAACCTGGACCCGGGCGAATATCTGGAATTGGCATTTTTGCCTGTCCAGGTGGTGCTGGATTTGATCGTAGCCGGCGAGATTGTTGATGGTTCTTTGCAACTAGGCGTATTACTGGCTCACCAAAAAGGGTTATTGTTTTAGGAGAGATGCAATGGAATATCGTAAGCTTGGCCGCACCGGTCTGAAGGTCTCGGAGCTGTGCATGGGCAGTATGCAATTTGGATGGACTGCTGATGAGGAGTCATCCTACCAGATTTTATCCAAATCCTATGAAGCCGGTATCAATTTCATCGATACGGCAAATGTCTATTCGCGCTGGGCGCCTGGCAACCCGGGCGGGGTGGCTGAGAGCATCATCGGAAAATGGCTCAAGGACAACCACATCCCACGCGACCAGGTGATCATCGCCACCAAAGTGCGCGGTCGCATGGGCGATGGGCCCAATGATGAGGGCCTTTCGCGCGTTCATATTCTGAATGCGGTCGAGGCATCTCTGCGCCGTCTGGACACGGATTATATTGATCTTTACCAGACTCACTGGTTCGACCAGGATACCCCTATCGAAGAGAGTCTATCAGCGTTGGATGACCTGGTGCGGCAGGGTAAGGTGCGTTATCTCGGCTGTTCCAATATCTCTGCCTGGCGGCTGACTGAGGCGCTGTGGACATCAAAAGTTCACGGACTGGCGCGTTACGACTCGCTCCAACCACATTACAGTCTCGTTCATCGGTCTGAGTTCGAGCGCGAATTGGCGGATGTCTGCCAGGTGTATGGAATTGGCGTCATCCCATACAGCCCATTGGCGGGGGGCTTTTTAACCGGCAAATATCGCCAGGCGTCCGACCTGCCTGAGAGCGCGCGTTTAAACGGAGTGCGGCGTTATTTTAATGAAAGAAATTGGGCGCTACTGGACCAAATGGAACTCCTTGGACGAGAGAAAGGGGGCGCCTCGATCTCTCAAATCGCCTTGGCGTGGATGCTTTCTGATCCGTTAATCACCAGCCCGATTATTGGCCCGCGCAGCCTGGAACAGCTAGATGATAACCTGGGCGCAGCCGGCCTGCGCTTGACCCAAGAGGAAAAGTCCGCTTTAGATCAAGCCAGTAAGGAATAAATGATGAAACCACTTCCACATTTTAAAAGATGGCTCCTGATTTCCATCGCCTTCAGCATATTGGCTCTGCCCGCATGTGTTCAGACGACATATAGCGGTCTTAAGGTTGGCGATCCTGCCCCGGATTTTAGCCTGCCGGCTTCCAATGGCAAGACGGTATCCCTTTCCGATTTTAAAGGGCAACAGCCTGTGCTGTTATATTTCCACATGGCGAATGGCTGACCGCCTTGCATGCAACAGATCGTTGATCTGGAAAACGACCCTGATTTTCAAAATCTGAATGTTGCCCTCTTGAGTATCGCCCTTGATCCGGCGAAGGAATTAATCCAGGCTGGCCAGGAGGCGGGTGTTATGAAGACGCCTTTATTGACTGACGCGGCAAAAAAGGTTTCACAGGCTTACGACGTACTTAAGTGGGCCATCCAAACCGGCGAGCCAGGGCACACATTTATTCTCGTGGATAAAAATGGTAGAATTGCGTGGATCAAGGATTATGGTGCGCCGGATAATAAAGATCGTACGATGTACGTACCCATCCCGGACCTGGTACAGGCCATCCGAAGCAGCTTAAAGGGAACTCAGTGAGTAAATCAGTCATCCACACCTTAGACTTAAATTTCTTGGGCATCCCTGGCGCGATTGCCAGCTACTTAATTCCCCACGCGCATGGCGCACTCCTGGTGGAAAGTGGGCCGGGTTCGACTATCCCGGCGCTGCAAGCCGGGCTGCGTGCGCATGGCTTTAACGAGAAAGATGTCACAGATGTGCTGCTCACCCACATCCATTTGGACCACGCTGGAGCAGCCGGTTGGTTCGCTCGTCAAGGGGCGCAGGTACACGTACATCCAGTAGGCGCGCCGCATATGCTAAACCCTGAAAAGCTTCTCGCCAGCGCGGCTCGCTTGTATGGCGACCAGATGGAGCAGCTGTGGGGAGAGTTTCTGCCCGTGCCAGAAGAACGACTGAAGGTTATCGAGGATAATCAAGTGCTTGAAATTGGCGGTCTCCGCCTGCGCGCTTTGGATACCCCTGGCCATGCCAATCACCATCACGTCTACATCTTCGATGACATTTGTTTCACAGGCGATGTAGCAGGTGTGCGCCTGGCGCAAACCAAGTTTATTGGCATACCCATGGTGCCGCCTGAGTTCATCCTCGAAAAATGGCGCGAAAGCCTGCTTAAATTGCAAAACGAGTATCAAAAGGGTAGCTTTATCAGGCTGGCGCCGACTCACTTTGGGGCATTCCAAGATACAGCCTGGCACCTGGCGCGCTTGCAAAAAGCCTTGGATGAAGTCGAAGCCTGGATGCAGGCAATCCTGCCGGCCGAGCCAGACGAGGCGCAGGTGACCGGGGAATTCCTGGCCTGGACGGATGGTCAGTTGAGCGAAGGCGGGCTAAGTCCACTTCAAACCCAGGCCTATAAGCTGGCTAACCCACCCTCAGTTTCTGTTCCCGGGATGCGTCGATACTGGAAGAAGTATCGTGCCCCAATTCCCACCTGATCTACGAGAAATTCTGGCCGGGGCACGGCGGGTGAGCGTGCTGACCGGTTCAGGCGTCTCGGCCGAGAGCGGTGTGCCCACTTTTCGTGAGGCGCAGACGGGCCTGTGGGCGCGTTACCACCCTGAAGATCTGGCCACTCCTGCAGCTTTTGAGCGCAATCCAGGCCTGGTCTGGGAATGGTACGCCTGGCGGCAGGACATGATCCGCCAGGCGCAGCCCAACCCGGCTCATTTGGCCCTGGTCGAAATGGAACGGCATTACCCATCCTTTACCCTGATTACCCAGAATGTGGACGGGCTGCACGAGCGCGCCGGCAGCCAAAATATCCTCGAGCTGCACGGCAATATCCTGCGCGCTAGATGCGTGCAAGAGGGGACGATTGTTGCGAGTTGGCAGAATGCAGTTGGCGGCCTGCCGCAATGCCCACACTGCGGTGGGCTTCTCCGCCCAGATGTGGTCTGGTTTGGCGAGGCGCTTCCGCAGGAGACGCTGGATTTAGCCTGGCACGTAGCCCAGAATTGTGATCTGTTTTTCTCGATCGGTACATCAAGCGTGGTCCACCCGGCTGCTTCACTACCCTACCTGGCGCTGCAAAATCAAATCCCGGTGGTGGAGATTAATCCGCACGAAACGCCTTTGACCCGGCAAGCCGATTATCAACTACCAGGGCCGGCTGGGGTTGTTCTGCCTGCCCTGGTTAAGGAGGTTTGGGGTTAAAGCTGCTGGCGGCACAGATCCAAAGTCTCTGCGGCATGGCGAAGATGGGGTATGACGATGCTGCCGCCTACAATCAATGCAACGTTAAAAGCATCGTACAGCTCTTCATCCGCCCAACCAGCCTGTACGCATTGAATTATATGGTAATCGATGCAGTCGTTGCAGCGCAGTACCATCGAAGCCGCCAGACCTAATAATTCTTTGGTTTTCCCATCCAGCGCGCCATCATGATAGGCGCTGTTATCCAGGTTGAAGAAACGCTTGATGCCTAGATGATCGATTTCTGCGATGCGCTCATTCATACGCCTTCGATAGCTCTGGAATGTCGCCAGCCTGTCTCGTGATGATTCGTTTGATGATTCGTTCATAACCCAGTCTCCTGCTGCCCTTTTTTTATGATGAAAAAAATACACTGGCGCACCCCTCGTGCATCTGGCTGCCGCTTGGCGGTTTGTTGTACGGCTGCGCCTGACAAGCGCTCGAGCAAGTATTGATCCATCTGGCATAGCGCGGGTTGGTCTTCTATGATGGCCGCGTACGGGCAGCGCCCCAGGATTACGCGCGGTGCCTGGGTGTGCGCTTCCCAACGCGCTTCATAATGAGCGAGGTTTAAAAGGCGCACCGCCTGGTACAGGCGCCGGGTAAGATGCGCGCTTTGTGGCCACTCTGCCCCTGGCTCACTGCTTGCTATGCTGCTTTTCGGTAGATAGCGCTCCGCCATCGCTTTTGCCAGTTGTCGAATCCGAAAAGCCTGTTGCTCGCTGGGCAAACCGGCAAGCAATTGATCCAGGAGCGCGTTCGACAAACTGTTCAGGTTGTGGCCGAGCGCCTGTTCGGATAAACTATATAACTTCACCGGCCGGCCTTTGCCAGACAGCTTGCGGAAACCTGCTTCAACGACCAACTCTTCGATCATTAGAATATTCAAATGATGCCGCGCATTGGCCTCGGTCATCTGCATCGCCCGGCTTAAGTCATTGGCTGTTACCACGTGCTGGGCGCGCACAAACTCGAGCACTTGCTGCCTGGAAGTTTTCACCTCTGCATTATAACCTGGTTAGCCAATTTATGAAAATATATATTTTCTTTTATCGGTGGATTAATCTTGATTAAACGCGTTATAATAAAGCCCGATAAATACCACCCGACAGATTTACCTGAAGGCCAGGAGTTAGCAGTGACAGATCTGACGATTGAAGAGTTTGAAGGTGACGCCGCCAATCCCGATTCGCTTACTTGGGAAGATAGCTATGCGATCTCGGTGGCGCTGCATCGCCTTCATTCCCAGGTTGATCTGGAACAAGTTTCATTGAATATGGTCTATTATTGGACCTTGGCCCTGCCGGGATTTTCTGATGACCCTCAGCTAGCTAATGAAGAAATTCTCTCATCAATTTATCAAGAATGGTTTGAAGAGGTAAATCCCCTATGAGTGATTCGTTGTCCGAAAGCAACATCCCGAAAACTGACCGGCCGCCCGTTGAAGTTCCGCCCGAGTTGCAGGGCCAGGTGCAAATCACCACCCTGGATAAAATCTACAATTGGGGAAGGCGTTCCTCCATCTGGCCAATGATGTTTGGCCTGGCATGTTGCGCGATCGAAATGATTGCCACGGCTGCCAGCCGCTATGATTTCTCGCGCTTTGGCATGGAAGTGATGCGACCGAGCCCGCGCCAGGCTGACCTGATGATCGTATCGGGCACTGTCACCAAAAAGATGTTGCCGACGATTGTTCGCTTGTATAACCAGATGCCAGAGCCAAAATACGTGGTCGCCATGGGCGCTTGTGCTTCTGGCGGCGGTCCGTTTAAGGAAGGGTATAACGTAGTTTCTGGGATAGATAATTATGTCCCGGTAGATGTTTATATCCCCGGGTTGCGCCCCCCCCCCCCCCCCGGGGGGGGACGAGTGGGTGAGGGAGACAAAAAAAAAAAAAAACAGAGACAGCGAAAAATGAGAAGTTAGAAACCAACA
>JAYRNN010000294.1:0-12202 GCA_041912175.1 Anaerolineales bacterium
CCCAGCAGGAACGCCAGACCATCAATTACCACGTCAGCGCCACGATCAAGATGCTCGAACAGCTGCCGTGGCCCAAGCACCTTAAGAACGTTCCCGAATACGCCGGCGGCCATCACGAACGCATGGACGGCAAAGGCTACCTGCGCGGCCTAAAGCGTGAGGAAATGAGTTGGCAGGCACGCATGATGGGCATCGCCGACATCTTCGAAGCGCTGACGGCGGGCGACCGGCCCTACAAGGAAGCCATGACGCTCTCGCAAGCGCTAGACATCTTGGAGAAATTCCGCCACAACGGCCATATTGACCCCGACTTGCATGATGTCTTCCTCAACAGCGAGATCTACCGCAAGTACGCAGAGGTCTTTCTCGCGTCGGGTCAGGTGGATTGCTGAATATCGGGCGCTTCATCATTGGCGGGCTGAACCGATGCCTGCGGTTCGACAGGTAGCCCCGAAGTTTCATAAGAGCCTCGACACCACCGGTGTCATTTCGCGTAAAAACGAGTCCGGCGCCGGCGCTCCGAACGATTCGACGTTGGCATAGATGGCATCGACGGATATGCTGCTCTCTAGGCAATCGAGCCGAATTTCCCCCGAGTCGAAATAGTCCGCCTTCCAGTCGTTTGTGCGCCGATAAATCTCGAACCGCCTTGCGTTCTGCGCCACCAGTACGTATTCCTGCAAGCTTGGCAGGGGATCGTGTCCCATAAACAACCTCCAGTTATGGTCAGTCAATCTAATGGCGAACCCCAGACACATCGACTGTTTGAACTGGGAGGGCTGATATCCTCTGCATCGTCCCGGCCAACGATGTGTGTTGTTTCCAGCGCACAGGTGTGAAACTTGGATTTTTGGCCTTTTCTGGCCGTCTACTGCGACAATTGATTCAGGGTAGCCAAGTGCTCAATTGCGTCATATATAACTGACAATTTTTGGCATATTGAGACCGTCTGAGAAGCCCGATGTTGCGCACATAGCAATGCAAAATGTTGAATTCTCGTGTGAGTAGCGTATGCCATACTGCTGGCACGAAATGTGTTAGTTTATATACAGCGGTTTCCCGCTTTTCGCGAAAAAGGAGATTCAAATGAAACGTGTTCAACAAGGCTTTACACTTATCGAACTTATGATCGTCGTGGCGATCGTCGGTATTCTGGCCGCCATTGCGCTGCCGGCCTATCAGGACTATCTGGTTCGTTCCCGCGTCTCGGAAGGCTTGGCGCGCGGAGCCGAGGCAAAGACCTCCGTCGCCGAGTATTTTTCGGCCAACGGCACCCGATTCGGTAGCACTGCCTCAGCAGGCTTCAATTCGGCTGCATCCGGGCAAGTTGGTCGCGTTACCTGTGTTGGTACTGGTACTGGTGGTCCTTGCGGCGTGATCCGAGTGGCCATGTCGGCTACGCCTCAACTTGCAGCTTTGGGCGGCAATCGGAACTTGGTGCTTTCGGCGACAGCCACTGCCAATGGGATTATCGTCTGGCGTTGTAGGGCTGACACTACCACCGGCATCGCCGCACGTTTCCTGCCGGGTAGCTGCAAGTAAGTAGTTTCAGGAATTCGTTGTAGGCCCCGGAAAACCGGGGCCTTTTCTTTTGGTTTTTTTGCTTTATTGCTCAGGTTGTTCCATGCTGTCTCGGACCCGCTTGCATTTCCTGATTCTTTTGCTGGTTTTGCTTGTTGCTGCTAGTCTTTATTGGCCAGGTTTGTCGGGGAGCTTTGTTTTCGATGACTATGGCGCGCTGGTTTACAACCAAGGCGTACATAGCACCTCGCTTTCTCTGAAGGAGTTGTGGCGCGGGGCTTGGTCTTATGCCCACGCCGGGCCGCTTGGGCGACCGTTGGCTATGGTCACTTTTGCGCTGGACCATGGTTTCCACGGCCTGAACCCGTTCTATTACAAGCTGGAAAATGTGCTTATCCATCTTGCAAACGCTTGTCTGGTCTGGGTCTTGACGCGTCGTGTCTGTCGCTTGATTCTGAGGTCGAGCCAAGCACCGGAGCAGGATACGCTTGAGGGCTTGGCGCTGTTTGTCACCGCCGTCTGGGTGCTTAGTCCGCTGTGCATGACCTCAGTGCTCTATGTTGTACAGCGCATGACCAGCCTGTCGGCAACGTTCACGTTGCTTGGGCTGCTCGGCTACCTGCATTACCGGGCAAAAGGTGTTGCCAGTCTTCGATTAGCCCATTTCATCTTGGCATTGGGTGTTTTGGGGTTATTTACCGCCTTGTCGATGTATACCAAGGAAAATGGTGTCCTGACCGTTGGCTATGCGTGGCTGCTCGAATGGGCTGTCATTCGGCGGCTGGCGCCAAAAACCGGGTTGGAGCGCTCTTGGGCCTGGGTGTGGCAAGGCATCCCGTTGTTGTTAGTGCTCTACGTTGTCTACTTTTTGATCAGCCACCCCGGCTGGATGGTGCAGGAAGGGTCTGCACGAAACTTCAATTCGCTGGAGCGCCTCCAGACCGAGCTTCGCGTGCTGGTGTTTTACATGCGACAGATCGTTTTTCCGCAAAGCCATCTGTTTGGCCTCTACCACGATGACTTTGTGATTTCACGGGGCTGGCTGGATCCGGTCACCACGTTTTGGGCGGCAATCTTTCATTCCCTGTTGATTGGCGTTGCCGTTGTGCGCGTTCGCCGCTGGCCGGTATTCGCGCTCGGAGTGACGTGGTTCTACATGGGACATGTGCTGGAATCGAGCGTATTTGCGCTGGAGTTGGTGCACGAGCACCGTAACTACCTGGCCATGTGGGGTTTGTTATTCGCATTGTCGTATTTGTTTCATACAGCACTGAGTTTCTTCCCAAGGATTCGTCTTCTTGTCGCGTTACTCGTGCTGGGCGCGGTGTCGAGCGTCACACTCAACAGGGCGCACATGATGGGTGACAGCATGTTCTACCCGCTCCACGAGGCGCGCCTGCATCCTGATTCGGCACGGGCGAATTACGACTCTGCCTCAGTCCTGATCGGCATAGTGCGCAACGATCCTTCGCAACTCGCGGAACTGGCGCCGCAGATTAATCAGTATATTCAGGCATCGCAAGATGCAGATAAGGATGCGCTTGCGCCGTTCCTCGGGAGAGTGATGATGGCGGTACTGGAGGGAAGGCAAATTCCGGAGGATCTTGCGGAATTTGAACGCCGCCTCCGTTACGGCGTTCCACCAAACGCTATCTACATGATCGTGGTTTCGCTGATGGAAGTTTCGGAACAGGGCTCTCAGTCATTCACGTTCGAGCATCTCGAAAAGTTATTGCAGGCGGCGACGGAGAATCCTAAATTACAGGGTACGTCGCGAACTGCAGTGCTGGCCAATTATGCAATGCTGCGTGCTGGAGCCAAGGGGGATAGTGAAGGGGCAAAACGATTATTGGTCGAAGCGCTGGAGATTTCGCCGGGAGCGACTGAGGCACGACTGCATTACGCTAGCCTGTTGCTCAATGAAGGAGAATTTGAAGAGGCGCGCACTCAACTCAGGTTGGCGAGGGAATCGGACACTTTTGGGTACAATCGTAAACTTATGGATGAAATTGAGCAATGGCTGGAAGGGCACTCGCAGAGTACGGATCATGATATCGATAATAATTCCGGCAAAAAATGAGAGCCTAGGGCTTGCTCTATTCCTTGAACGCTTGCGGGGAAAATACCCGGATGCGGAAATCATTGTGCTCGATGATGGCTCCGGCGATCAGACTTCGGAGGTCGCAATCGCTGCTGCTTGCAGGGTGGTCAGACACCCGTACTCGAAGGGTAACGGGGCTGCTATAAAGACTGGTGCGCGTTACGCTAACGGGGATATCCTGGTTTTCATGGATGGTGATGGTCAGCATCGCCCGGAAGATATTCCGAAGTTGATAGTTAGGCTGGAAAATGGCTTTGACATGGTTGTCGGGGCACGGGATGCTTCCGGACAGGCAAATCGCCATCGCGGTTTGGCTAATGGCTTCTATAACCGTTTGGCTTCCTGGATGGTTGGGCATGATGTGAAAGACCTTACTTCCGGGTTCAGGGTTGTCCGCCGCGATAAATTTCTGGAGTTTCTATATCTACTTCCCAATGGATTTTCCTACCCAACCACGATCACAATGGCGTTTTTCAGGGCTGGTTATTCCGTTGCGTACGAGCCGATTGCTGTGCAGCAACGCATGCAAGGAACAGAGAGCCATGTTCGTCTCTGGCGTGATGGCATCCGTTTTTTGTTGATCATCTTCAAGATTGGCACTTTGTATTCGCCGTTGAAGCTGTTTGCGCCAGTCGCGTTAGCACATGCGTTGGTTGGCGTTGGCTATTATGCCTATACGTTCTTCGAGCATGGGCGCCTGTCGTTGGCTACGATTTTTTTGTTAAGTTCTTCAGTAACCATTTTTCTGATTGGTCTGGTATCGGAACAGATAACGGCTCTAATGTATAAGGACTCGTCGCGCCAAAAGTTAGACGGGTAATTCGCCAACGATTTCGACATTGGGCAAAGGAAAAACGAGTTTTGAATCTGCAAATACCTTGTTGCTGATAAAAAACTCCCTGAAGTGCCATGGCAGGACAACTAGATAGTCCGGGCTTTTTGCCAGAAGTTCGTCTTCTGGAACGATCGGGATCCAGGTTCCTGGAGTGTAGCAGCCAAATTTTTCTGCATTGACCTCGCCGACCGCTACGATATCCTTGCTTGTCAGTCCACAATACTGCAACAAAACATTGCCTTTTGTAGAGGCACCAATAGCCGCAACAGTTTTTCCTTTTGACCGAGCGAGTTCGATGAAGTTGAGCAGATTGTGTTTTGTTTCGGCGATACTTTGAGCAAATACTTGGTAGGGCAGCAAGGTGTCCAAGCCATCAGAATGTTCTTGGTCCAGAATACTCCGAACCACAGGGGAGGTATTTTTGTTGCTGGACAATTTTGCGGCCGTAATTGAAAAGCTGCCGCCATTCACGTCGTTGAATTCGACATCAAGTATCTTGAAGCCGACGCGATCTGTCATCCACTTGATCTGACGTAGTGCATAGAACTCTAGATGCTCATGGCAAACGGTATCGTAGGAGTTCGTCTTGAGCATCGTGGGCATGTAGCTTTGTTCAAATACCCAGATACCATCATCAGCCAATACGTCATGGATCTCTTGCATGAAGAGCATCGGCGCCTCCAGATCATAAAACATTGAAAACGATGTAATGACCTTGGCCTTTTTGCCAAAAAACAGCTTGCTCAACAGCGATGATGAAAAAAAATCCGGGATAAGTTTGACGTGTGAAGGGTAATACTCGCTGAACTTGACACCCGTCGGGTCGATTCCTACTAATACTGGGCCAGGAGGGTAGGCCTTTAAAGTAGTTGCGTCGTTGCTGCCGATGTCAATTACCAAGTCACCGTCATTCAGATCAACTTCTCTGAGAATACGTTTTACTTTATTGTTGAGATGCGTGACCATGCTCGAATTCAGGCCCGAGCGATAGCCATAGTTCTCTCCATACATCTCACCAAGGTCGTAGGAGTGTTCCAATTGCAGAAGACCGCATACGTCGTCTCCACCGAAGCATTTGACCAAGCGCAATGGCCCCGTAGTAACCTGAGCATGCGGGATGGTAGGGAACACCCCTGTAAGCATTTGCTCGCCCAGGTCGAGCACGCGCTTCAGGTGTTGGTTGCCACAAATTCTGCATTTTTCAATTTTTCTGAAATTCATTTCTTTTCCTTGGAAACTAGGGAAGCCTCGCTTAGCCTTCGCAAATCAGCATCCACCATCATGTGGACGAGCTCTTCAAACCCGACCTCGGGGAACCAGCCTAGTTTCTCTCTTGCCTTGGCGGAATTCCCCACCAATTCTATTGGTTCGCTGGCTCGGTATGCTGATGCATCCTCCGTAATATATCTTCGGTAATCAAGCTCCAAATGGTTGAATGCACACTCGCAAAACTCCCTGACGGAATGTGCCTTGCCAGTTGCCACTATGTAATCGTCCGCGTGTGACTGCTGCAACATTAGCCACATTGCGCGCACCGTATCGCCGGCATATCCCCAATCCCGACGGGCATCAAGATTACCTAAGCAAAGGCGATCTGCCAGTCCCAGCTTAATGCTCGCGGCCATATGCGTAATTTTTCTCGTCACAAACTCGATCCGCCGACGAGGGCTTTCGTGATTGAACAAGATCGCCGAGCATGCATAGATATCAAAGTGCTTGCGATATATCTTGACCATGGAGTCGGCATAAAGCTTGGCTGCACCATATGGACTTCGAGGAACCTTTGGGGTTTCCTCCGTCTGAGGTGATTCGCTTGCTTCACCAAATACTTCCCGGCTTGATGCCTGGCAGAAACGAATTTTGGGGTTCACCAATCGAATTGCTTCAAGAATGCGGGTTACTCCAAGACCGCTAAATTCACCGGTAGCTACCGGGTCATCGTACATGCCGATTCCTGATGAGTTAGCAGCAAAATTAAAGACTTCGCTGGGTTGATATTTTATCAATACTTCAATTATCGCTTGTTGATTGAGCAATCCGCATTCGACCAGTTCCACATTTGAGATCAATGCGTATGGAAGTGTCGCCACCGCCTTTGTTGAATTTGAAACCGTTCCAACTACCCTGTATCCCTTGTCGGCCAAGTACTCCGCCAACAGCGAACCGTCCTGGCCGGTAATTCCGGTAATGAGAGCTGTAGAGGTCATGCGGACGCTAATTTTTTTTGTATGGCTCGCACTAGAAAACGTCCCAAAACCGTTGAGTTAATGCTGTGCGCTAGGTCATAAAGAGCCATTAGCGAAGTGCGCTTGAACATAAACAAAAAAAATATACAGGTAAGATTCGCAAGGCGAGAAGGGAAGCGACTAATTGCATAGGCAAATACGCGCTTTAACCCTGTGCTGGCGTACATATATCTTCTGTATTCGGCGATTCCATATGCACCTAGTGCTCTAAAATAAAATAGCCTAGAGGGGTTGTCGGATGGATTTTTTGGGAACACAGAACGCTTTGCGTTCTCGGAGTATCCCTGAAAAGACCATATTAATTGTGGCCACTTGAACATCCAAATTTCAAATCCACGAGGTGTCCACATCGCATTACCAAATCTAATTGTGATTAATGGTTCTGAAATGACGTGTATTGGCTTTTCTAAAGGTTTTTGGCAGATTACTCCGACATGTATAAAAAGGCTTCCATAGTAGCAGGAGCGTTCTCGATCAACCCACAATTCACGCTTTATGATTACAGATCCAATAAATGATAAATAACGCATGCACTCCGCGAAGAAAATATCGGATTCATTGCTATGGTAGGTGCGGTCTTGTTCATGTGCCAAGCGACTGCGTGACAATAGCATTGTTAAGTCAGCGCTTCGGACCTCAGCATTTGCAATAACAATATCATTTGACCCATTGAGTTCCGAGAGGACTCGCTGAACAGCCCCGGGCCGCAATAGGTCATCATCGGTCATGAGCCAGCAATACTCCCCGCTAGCATAACCAACAGCCTTGTCGTAGTCACGGTCAACTCCGGAGTTCTCGCTTTCACGGTAATAGTGTAACTGTGGATGGCGAGAGCAATATATTGCCATTACATCCTGAGTGTTGTCAGGAGATGCCCCATCCACGACTATGAGCTCCACGTCGGAGTTAATCTGAGATAAAACGGAATTCAAGGTCTCGCCGATGAACCGCGCTCGGCAGTAAGTCGCGATACAAATTGATAACTTGAGTTTATCCACGAGCGATTTAAGCGAATTTGTATTTAAATAATTAAGTGCCAGAAATATTTTTTGCTAGAGTTGATTTGTAAATAACATAGTGATCGGATGCTATTTTTTTCCATTGATCGTTGTCCATTGTTGATGTATGGGCTCTCTTGGTGCCAGCAAAATCATTTAAAGCTTTTTTCATTGAGGTGACATCGTCAACCTTTGAATAATAAATGTTGTTTAAAGCATCGTATCCAATTTTTTTCTGTGATGTTGTTATAACCAATGTTCCCTGTAATGCTGCACTATGTATTGATGTATTCCATTCGCCCCCACCCATTCTGAAAGGTAAAATTACAGCATCGGCTACACTTAATAATTTTGAGGCGGCTTCTGCGGTAAGAAAACCAGAAATTGTTACCTTTCCAACCCATGGCTCCGATGAGCAATGCTTTAGTATTTCATCCTTGTATTTTCCAGCTTGATCAATTTCACCGGCAATTACAATATGATCAGAACCGGGGTCGGCTATGTCGAAGAGCAATGTGACCCCTTTGGGGGGGTGTACGAACCCAAAAAATACAACTAACCGTTGCTGTCCTTTTAGAGTCTGCGTTCGCAATGCAATGCGCTCGTCGTTTGACAACGACGCCTTGGGAACTGATGAAGCGTTAGGTATGAAGTGGATATCTCTGCTTTCTAAAACCCAGCGCATAAAGAAGGGGAGGCTTTCCCTATATCGAGGCCGAACAACAAGAAAATGACCTGGGACCATGGCTTTCATGAAAAATTGCGGAGCCCTCAACCAGCCAAATCCTTCGTGCCATGTTTGGACGATTTTTGCTCCCATCAAGAAGCAAATTAGAGGTAAGAGATCTGGGAGTAGTTGCCGACGATAACCTTGAGTTGGATATTGAATGTGAACTATGTCTGGAGAAAAATTCCGAATTAATCCAACTATTTTTTTAATATCGAAAATGTCCCATCGCTTTATAACGGAGTGAATTTCAATTCCGCTTATTGCGTTGACCGTACCAGAAGTGGCGGATGTAAGTACGCATATTTTGATATCGGAAATTTTAGAAAGTGCTCTTGTTAAACTGTAACAGTAATCGCCGACACCACATTTTTGCGGCGGGAATGATCCAGTTATTAACAGCAGTCTCACACTAGCCTACTTTTTTTAATGCTAACCAACCGAAAGTATATGCTTTGCCAGCGCATCTAATGGGGGTGTCTTTGGCTTCGAAGTGAGACTCGCCAACGGGAGCCAATCCATATCGCGCGGCGTGGTCAATAAATTCAAATACGTCAGTTTTTGAGAAGATCAACCAATCCATATCGAAGAATTTTAATCCTGATGTATCTATTTTTTCAGGCCAGTAGTCAAAAGAAGCAATAAAGTAACCTCCAGGTCGCAATAGGCGCGATATTTCAATTAGCAACTTCTGTTCATCGAGTCCATGCTCAATGACGGAGATTGAGGTGATGGCCTCGAATGAGCCGTCCTCAAATCTTGTTTGCATGAAATTTTGATTTTCATATCGTATAGATTCTCCATGTGGCATTTCTCCAAGATTTGGATTCAAGTCAATTCCTGTTAGACAAGAGTAGCCAGATTTATGCAGAGCAATAATAATCTCAGAGGCGTAGCAGCCAATGTCTAGAATCGGTTCATTTTTCGGAACATGCAAATCTAGGAAGTTTAGAGTTTCAAGAACGTCCCAACTTTTCAAATAATCGCCCAAAGATAGTCCGCGTATGAGCCCTAGTTTGCGAAAGATGAAATAATACGATGGCTCTAATGAAGATGTGCCTTTACTGATCATTTCCTTTCGCGCGTTCCTGATTTGGGTTTTATCTTGAAGGACTTTCATTTTTGCTGTTCCTGAATTTTATATGCATCTATATTACTTCAAATTTCAAAGGGATTCTTCCGTTTGGCGTTAATTGCGTTAACGACGGTGGTCATAAATCCTGGTAAAAATGCTAAAGTTAATATAATGGCAAATAATGCCATTCCGCCACCAAATAGCAATCTTGTGAAATGGGAATAATCTCCAAGTTGTGCTAGTCGTCCGCCTGCCCCCGCAATCAGGATTGCAATGACAAGGGGGGGCGCAACGTCGCCAAGAATCCATTTTTTTCCAAGTCCTATTAGCAGGGAGCGGTGGGTTATATACGTGCCAAGTATGGTGTAAATGAAATTTAATATAGCCCACCCAGCTGCACCACCTAAGGCGCCATGATAATTCGTTAGAATAATAATAATAGGGACTGTTAGAGTTATTAAAGTGACATTAATGGCAATCGCTATGCGGGTGGCGCCATAAGCCAACTGTAAAGCATACGGGAAATGCATAATCCCATTTAACGCAGTACCTATTAACAACAAAGAAACTGTGGGTGCCGTAGAAGTTGCTATGGCTTCATTTTTTGTCCATAGATAGAGTAAATCGTTTGCAAAAATAGCGGCGGTAATGGCTATCGGGAAAAATAGTGCAAGAAAGATCCGGGTGCCATTTCTGTAGAGATCAATTAATTTTTGCGCGTCGCCTATAGCTACTAGTTCGGACATGCGCGGATATATCGTGTTAAAAAGTGGGGTAAGTAATACGTACAATCCACTTGCTAAAGTCCCTGCTAAAGTATAGCGTCCAAAATCGTCCAAGCTGAGCATTTTGCTCAAGATCAATTTGTCGACTTGCATTAAGATGACGCCTGAGACAGCTACTCCACTCATGCTGAGCGAGTATCGCCACAGCCGTCTTAAAACTTTGTAATCGAAGTTGCTAGTATTGTTACGTCCGATCACGCGCCACGCAAAAGTACGCAAAATGGCCACCTGAACAAGTGCCATAATAGCCTGCCAAATAAAAAATGCTTCTATTGTTGGAGATATTGAGGACAATATCCCAACGGCTCCTAAGTTTCCTATTGTTACCGTCGCGATGCTAATATATGCCGTTATCACCATTCGCTGCATGCCCATCAATGCACCAGCATACAGCCCTATTGGCCATCGACAGGCAATAACGAAGCCAATTAAAGCAACAGTGTATGATAGTGTATCTTTATTAATCGTTTTGGAGTGAAGCCAATAATTTGCTATGAGTGGAGCCAATGTAATGCCTAGTAAGGCAATACTGGCCGCAGTTGCACCATAGATTATTGCGGAAGTATGGAGTAGGTTTCTCGCAGTATGCATATCACCCGATGCAGAACAACGAGCGACTTCACGATTTAATGTCGCCGCTAAGCCAATATCGAGTAGCGATAGAATTGCTTGAGATGTTGCGAAAAATCCGATTAACCCAAACGCGTCTATCCCGAGATATTTGATATACAAAGGGATAACTGCGAGACTAATTAGTGCGGTCCAGAGGGAACTGGTCATCCCTGCAATAAAATTGCGAGTCAGCTTCACCCCGAATCACTCATGATAATTATTCGTTTGATAGCCATGGCGTCTGATCAATTCGTCACGTTCTGCAGATTTTAGGTCTTCTCGGACCATTTCCGTCACCAATTCCCCGAACGTCGTCCTTGGCTTCCAGCCTAATTTTTCCTGGGCTTTTGTAGAGTCACCCAATAAGGTTTCGACTTCAGTTGGCCTGAAATAGCGGGGGTCAACCGAAACAACGCAGTCTCCGTTGGCGTTGTAACCCCTCTCGTTTAACCCTTCGCCATTCCAACGTAGATGAATTCCTAATTCATCGGCTGCTGCGTTAACAAAGTCACGCACGCTATATTGCACACCGGTAGCAATGACAAAGTCTTCTGCACTATGTTGTTGCAGCATGAGCCATTGGGCTTCGACATAGTCACGGGCATGGCCCCAGTCTCTTTTGGCATTAAGGTTTCCAAGATACAGATGGTCTTGTAGGCCGAGTTTGATGCGAGCCAGTGCACGAGTTATCTTGCGGGTGACAAAGTTTTCTCCCCGAACTGGCGACTCATGATTGAAAAGAATTCCGTTGCAGGCATAAATGCCATAAGCCTCACGATAGTTCACCGTAATCCAGTATGCGTAAAGTTTCGCAACCGCATACGGCGATCGAGGATAAAACGGTGTGCTTTCTTTTTGTGGAATTTCCTGTACCAAACCGTAGAGTTCGGAGGTCGATGCCTGATAAAAACGGGTTTGTTTTTCAAGACCGAGGATACGGATGGCTTCGAGGATACGTAGTGCTCCCAAGGCATCTGAATTGGCTGTGTATTCGGGTTCCTCAAACGACACGGCCACATGGCTTTGGGCTGCAAGGTTGTAGATTTCAGCAGGTCGTGTTTGTTGGATTATCCGAATCAGGTTCGACGAGTCAGTCAGGTCGCCATGATGCAGAAAAAAACGTACATCCTCTTCGTGTGGGTCGCGGTACAAGTGGTCAATTCTGGCAGTGTTGAATTGTGATGCTCGTCGCTTAATGCCGTGAACGACATATCCCTTGTTCAGTAAAAGTTCCGCGAGATACGCGCCGTCTTGTCCGGTAATGCCTGTAATTAGTGCTACTTTGTTCATGCTCAATTGACC
>JAYRNN010000295.1:0-10731 GCA_041912175.1 Anaerolineales bacterium
ATGCACCCGCAGGCCCAACTCGGTCGCGGCGTGCTGTAGAGCAGCGTAAATTTCAGCCGCTCCAGCTTTTTGGTCGCGCTGCGGCTCGAGATGCACCGTTACATCGTTGATGCCATCGACCTCCAACAGCCGCATACGCACATCGTCGCCAATCGCGTTGGCTTGTTGGACGGTCATATCGGGAGAAACACGCACGTGTAAATCTACGGCCGCGCTATCACGCGTGCCTCGACTGCGTACGCGGTGATAGGACTCGACGCCTGGCACCGCTCTAACCACTTCGGCAATCTTTCGCGGATTTACTGGGGCGCGATCAACCAGCACGGGCAGCGTCTCTCGCAGAATATCCACCCCAATTTTAGCGATCATAATGGCTACAAAGCCTGCCAGAATCGGATCGGCTGCCGGGTAGCCCAAACGCACCAGAGCCAAACCTCCCAAGACGGAGGCGGATACCAGAATGCTGGCGCGGGTATGGTAAGAGTCGACCACCAACCATTCGCTCTTTAAGCGGCGGCCCTGACGGTATTCATAAATCGCCGTGCCGCCTTGGATCAGCATCGACAACAGCATGGCGGCTACCACCCACAGGTTCACCTCGACCGGTTGAGGGTTGTGCAAGCGATTCCAGGCCGTTTCCAGGAGCTGCCAGGTAGTAATAAACAACAAAAAAGCGATGCTCAAAGCCGCCACTGTTTCAAACTTCCGGTGTCCGTAAGGATGCTCGGCGTCCGGGGGTTTCGATACCGCATATAGACCAGCAAAGCCAGAGATATGCGATAACCCATCGAACAGGCTATCCAGACCATCTGCTACCACGCTCAAAGCTCCGGTCAGCAAGCCAGCCGTGATTTTGACGGCTGTGGCAGCAAAGTTAAGCAGCATCGTGAAGACCATTACCCAGAAGATGCCGCGTGTGTCGCGGTGATCCGTCTGAAAATAGCCATCATCTTGCCAGTCGAATTTTTCGCTAGACATAAGTGAAAATTTACCACAGATTGTGGTTTGGGAGAAGGGAATCCTATGCCTCCAGTGTGCGGCAAGCCGCGCCTGGAAATATTACTCTCCCGACGTTATTCAAATTATTGAATCATATACACAATCGAACGATTATCTCGAAAAACTTCCTTCATCGCTGGGTCGTTTGCTGCCTGGCGTATAAAATCCTTGTGCAGCAGATCGCTCACCACGTAGCGCGCCCCAAACCGATCGCGAACCACCCGGGAGGGCAGCTCAACCCGGCCGCGGGTGACACTGACCCATTCCTCATACATGCTGGAGTTATATAGCTGCATATAAGTAGGGTCGAGGCCTATCAAATAGGTGTTGTGGGTATTGTAATAGAACAAACGCGGGAAATCATCCCAATCCGTCTGAAAGACGCGTGAGCCAGCCGGTGTATTGGCAGCCAACCAAGCGCTGGCGTCCGCGTACAGGCTGTAGGGCTTTGATGAGCGCAGGCTGGCTTTAGCATCGCGCAGCGTGAGCCACAACCCCGGGATCCATACCAACAGCAACACCAGTGCAGGGAGAAGGCTCCACAGTCTTTGCCAGCGGAGACAAACTACGGGTTGGCGGTTCCGAATTTGTTCAGTACGCGCCTGCCATTTTTCGATTGCCGGCGACCAGCTAAACGCAGCAAAGATGAGCGTAAATGCAGGGAGATATTCGATAAAACGACGTGACTGAAACAGCATCACACCAAATATCAAACTTAGGAACAGGCCGGTGGCCGTCTGAACATCCATCCTGCGATCACTCATGCCCAGGCCTAATACGCCGGCGGCAAAGGCCACCAAAGCCAATGGAGAATTCTCGAGCAATTGGTCGGTGTCATACGGATACCATTCGCTTCCAACACTCACCGCCGTGGTTTCTGTCAACTTTGGCAGCAGGTGGCGGAATAAAAAGATCAGGTTCTGTGGGAAATAGGGATTAATCAACAAACCAAGCGCCACACCCAGGCTGACATAGACGATCGGACGCCATTCAATCCGGCGCTCAAGAAGCAATACGGCTATTACATACGCCCCGACTGTAAACAAGATCAATGGAAACGCATCATAAAACCACACAAAAAAGAAGGCCAATACTCCGACAAGTTTATAACGCTTTTCGAGCAAGAAACTCAAACCCAACACCAGCGCTGCCAAAGAGAGAGATTGGGCGCGGGGGATGCTCATTCGGTAGATGAAAGCCTCAGATACCGCCAGTAATCCGATGGCCCACAGTCCTGCATATGGCGTTCTTTGGCGATATAGCAGCCACCACACGCTCATGAATGCCAGGCTGGCAAAAAATACACTTGCCCACTTGGCGCCTAGGCGCAAGTCGCCAAAGGTGAAGGGGATCAAAGCTACATGGAAAAGGAAGTGATGGTCGGCAAACTCACGTGGATTGAGGATTGAAAGCGGTAAGTATGGAAAGGCTGGTTTAAGGCCTTGCGTGCGCATCAAATAAGCCAGCTTGATATGATAATAGCCATCGTTATCAGGCAGATCCGGGGTAGAAAATTGCACGGCTGCTAGAAAGGCTATAAAAATGGCCAATAGAAGCAAGCCGCCCAACACGCGCTGAATTGTCGGACGACTTAAGACCTGCCGCAACTGAGTAATCTGGTCTTGACTCCAGCTCGGCCGCGGCTGTGGTCCGTTTTGACCCAAATCAGGGGCGATCATTTCAGACAATTGTCACCTGTTCAGAGAAAAAACCACTCTTGTTCTCGTTGTCGTCTTCGCCCTCATTGTCATTATTGTTCTCATGGTCATTATTATTCTCGTTGTCATTCGTGTTCTCATTGTCGTGGCCCCCACCACTATGGTCATCATTGGTATTAATATTATCGTTATGATCAGCGCCGCTTTCCTCGTTCTGATCATTTCCGGTGTTCTCATTCACGGATCGATCCTGGTTGTCGTTTAGATTATCTCTGTCTTCGCCATTAATATTCTCGTTCTGATTGCCGTTTAAATTGGCGTTGACGTTGGAGCCGTGGCGGTCATCATTATTACCGTTTAGATTTCCGTTTCCGCTCTCGTTTCCTTGGGCAGGCTGCACGAGATCAACCTCGCGGGCCGTAAACTCGCCGCTCGAGCTGCGCATTGCATGGACTATGACCAGCATACCGACTTCCAGGCGGGTCTTTAGCTCGGTTTGGGCGGTAATGCGAATGGTCTGCCCGTTTACAACCAGCCCTTCACCAATAATCTGCTCAATCAAACCCATAAACTCGATCTCTCCGTCTTTCTTGATCCCCATCAAACCACTATTCTGCGAAACTTGGGCGGCCTTTTCCAACTCCTGACGCACCGCTTCAGGAGCGCCGCTCGCCATATTGCTCAGGGCCTGGGCGTATCGGCTGAGCTCTTTCGTTATTTCGTTAGTCAACTCGACGGCCCGAGTTGGGTTGCTGACGCTGACCCTGGCCAGGGCCATGAGCGCGCTTTGTATCTGTTGTTCAAACTGCTTGGTAGCCAGGCGGATATCATCATACCGCCCTTCTGCGATCAAATTCTCGATTTCGTCCATACGGAGCTGCGCGAAGTGCAAATGCAACACCACCTGGTTCGCCGCGTCGCGGGTCAGGTTGGCGCGGGTATCCTCCAGGCCGGTTTTCACAGAGTATAGGGCGTCTCCTGGCAAAGCTGCCTGGGAGGCATAAGCAGTCATACCGGCGCCGCTAAACAACAACACCAAAATCGCTATCGCCACAAGCAGGGTAGTCAGGGCAGCCCGTGAACCTAGACCCAGTTTTAGCACACCTATTTTTTCAACCATTCTCTGACCGAAAGTAGGCCGCGCCGTCTTAGATTGCCCTCCGAATAAAGAATCTACTTCGGACATGAAGTGCGCCTTACCTTTTGCAGCAACTTCTTCATCCCGAGGTGGGGTCGAGCGAATTTCATCCAGCATAGCCTTTAAATCGGGGGCAATAGATTCGCGATCGTCATTGTTTAACATACTACTCTTCCTCTTGCTCAAGCAACATGCGACGAAGGGCGGCTACAGCCCGGTGTTGCAGCGCTCGGGTGGCCTCAACGGTTTTTCCCAAAATTGCTGCTGCTTCCTCGTGACTGCGGTCTTCCAGGAAACGCATCGCCACCACCAACCGCTGCTCAGACGGTAAGCGCCACAGTGCAGCTCGCACTCTTTCCTGTTCGATATTTTGGAGTGCGACGTGCGCGGGGTTGTGCTGAGGGTCAGCATGCATTTCGGTGTCCAATTCTTCAAAATGCGGTCCCCGCCGGTAACTGTCCGTGATCCAGTTATGAGCCACCCGGTACAGGTAGGCCTGGACATTTTCTGGAAAGCGCCCGCCATGTAAAACGTGCAAAAAACGGCTGAAAGTCTCTGCCACACATTCCTCGGCCAGGTCTTGATCTCCCAGCAAACGGTAAGCGTAACGAAAGATACCAGGGCTATGTTTGTCATAAATCCCAGCCAGGGCTTGCCTATCGTAGACATTAGCAGTGGTCGTTGCAACTGTTTCCATGCGGATGTGTATCTCACTATCTAAGACGCAAATTAGCGTGAATTGTGACGTTTTGGACGAAAAAAGGAGAGAAAATTCCTCCTTTCTCTCCTCAATACGCAAGTATCAAGCGGATGGATGTATTAGATATGGATGTATTCTAAATGTATAATCATGTTAGAAAACATGGGTTTCTGGCCCACAGATAACGATACAAGAGGAAAAGAAAAAACGTGAGAAAGTTAATCATGGATGGTATAGATGTGTCCGACGAATTGCTAGCTTTTACCCAAGATCTGGTGCGGATTAAGAGTTATTCAGGCCAGGAAGGTCAAATTACAAGTTTCATTGCCTCCAAAATGGAAGACCTGGGATATGACGAAGTCAAGATTGACCAGTATGGGAATGTGGTTGGGCGCGTTGGCGATGGTAAGCGAGTGATCCTCTTCGATTCTCATACCGATACTGTAGAGGTCATAGATGAAGATGCTTGGGAGACGCCGCCGTTTAGCGGCCAGATCCAGGATGGTTATCTCTGGGGGCGTGGTTCAGTCGATATGAAAAGTGGCGCCGCGGCATCGATTTTCGCTGCGGCGATCGCAAAGGATAGGGGAATACTCTCGGGGAAAACCGTTTTTGTTACTTGTACGGTTGATGAAGAGTACTGCGATGGAGAAGGGCTCAAACACGCACTCGAGGAGTACCCGATACACCCTCACTACGCCATCATCTGTGAGCCTTCGGCCAATTTAATTTCCACCGGACACAAAGGTAAAGCTCAGGTTATTATCAAAACAAAAGGTGTATCTGCGCATGGTTCAGCGCCTGAAAAGGGGGCGAACGCGATTTACGAGATGGCTGAGATCATCCAACGAGTCGAACAAAAAAACTTGGAACTCAATCAAACGGCGGGAAAGAGCGGCACATTGGTCTTATCGCAAATTTCCAGCACAAGCGTATCATTAAATGCAGTTCCATCGGCGTGCGAAGTATATCTGGATCGTCGAATGATCATAGGGGAAACGGAACAAACTATTCGTGATGAAATGGAACGCATTGTTGCAGGGAAAAATGCTGCCTGGGAAATTGGGACACTCCACAGGAAAACCTGGGCCGGACAAGATCTAACCTACGTCCCATTCCACCTGGCCTGGGAAATCAGTTTACAGCATGAGCTTTCCAGGGCATTCATCAGGGCTTATGAAGAAACATTTGGTCACCTTCCTGAAAAATTTGAATTCTGGGATTTTAGCACCAACGCTGTAGCGGCCATTCGCTTGGGCATCCCAACCATTGGTTTCGGGCCTGGCGAGCATAAACTTGCCCATATGCGAAATGAAAAATGCGACACCAATCAAATTATAGACGCTTGCTTGGTTTATATAAGCGCAATCGATAAGCTTTAATGGATTATTGTACAAGTGGGAGGGATTCATCCATTTCTTATTTTGTCCACAAAGGTGAATGTTACAATGGTTTCTAATTGTGGAAAACCTGGAATGCCAGGTTTTCTTATTGAAATCAAAGGAGCTTTTCGTGAATCAAAAAACCAAAATGATCGCAATGATCCTTGCCGCGATGCTATTATTCAGCCTGGCGGCTTGCTCAACACTTACCCCGCCAAATCTCAATAAACCAACAGCCGCTGCGACGGAGCCGATTGCCTCAGTGGTGACGGGCATTCCGACCAGCGCCGCACCAGTACCAACCGACGCATCAACCCCGGTGTCTACTCAGGAACCCTATATCCTGGAAGGCGCTACCACCACGTCGAGCGGCTTACAATTTCTCGACGTAACCCCTGGAGACGGGGATGTTCCACAAACAGGTGATATTTTAAGTCTGCACTTTACCGCTTCACTGCCTGATGGAACCGAGTTCGCCAATACCAAGCAGTATGGCGACCCAATAACAATTGTTTATTTACGCGATCAGATCTTGCCTGGCATGGATGAAGGTCTGGCCTTGATGAAAGCCGGTGGAACTGCCAAGATGGTGTTGCCTCCAGAACTCGCATTTGGACCAACTGGTAATGGGGTAGTACCCGCCAACAGCCAGGTTATTCTTCAGGTCGAACTGTCTAAAGTCGAGGAACCACCTCAACCCTCAACGGTAGCATCCAGCGATCTGACTACGACAGCCAGCGGGCTCAAGTACGCCGATCTCGCAACCGGGCAAGGCGAGGCGGTCAAAGCCGGAAACATTGTAAGTACAGATTACACCATATGGGTGCAAGGCGAAAATAAAGCCGAATACGTGGCTAGCTCCAAAGGACGCAACCCGCTGACTTTTGTTCAGGGGGCTGGCGATACCGTATTTCCCGGATGGGAGGAAGGTGTGCTGGGCATGCAAGTGGGTGGTAAGCGCCAATTGATCATCCCACCAGATTTAGGGATGGGAGAGGCAGGCGGCAGTAGTATCCCTGGCAACGCTACCCTGATTTTGGAAATCGAGCTGGTCGATTTTAAAGAGCAACCGGTCCTGTCCAGAGTTCCCGATGAAAAACTCACCAAAACCGCCAGCGGCCTGGCTTATTATGACATCGTGAGCGGCGAAGGCGCCACGCCGGCCAATGGCCAGACTGTGACAGTTAATTACAGCGGCTGGTTGGAAGACGGCACGATGTTCGATAGCTCTGTCACTCGCGGTGAACCATTCAGCTTTACCCTTGGCAATGGCAGCGTCATTCAGGGATGGGAAGAAGGCCTGGTCGGAATGAAGGTCGGCGGCAAGCGCCAACTCATCGTCCCCGCAGACCTTGCTTATGGCGAGACCGGTGCAGGCAGTACGATTCCGGCAAATGCAACCCTAATCTTTGATATTGAATTGCTCGACGTTCAAGGACCATAGTTCAACAAGCTGAACAAAAAAACGGGCATGGCTCAGAACGCCATGCCCGTATTTTTTTGTCCATTTCCGATTGTGAAGTTCGTCTCGACGATCATCCAGAGCGCACATCAAGGGTTAAGACTGCCTTCTGAAGGTTACGAAAAGTTAAGACCAGATACGCGCGCAGCCAGTTTTACCGCCAACGAACCAGGCAGCCTCGCCCATAGTCATTCGCGCGTCTACTGTCAGATATATTATTGTTTTACATACGAGTTTCGAGTCGCCTTTCCATACTATAATTAACCTTAGGAGATCCCGATGGATTACCTCACCTTCGACGATGTGCAGACCCATATCCAGGCTTTATACCAGGAAGGCGATTACGCTGCCGCCCTCGAGCTAGCCAGCGCCCAGGCGCTCAGATTTCCAGAACAGTTTCACCTTTTATATTACTGGCGGGTGTGCATGGCCGCCCGAACGGGCCAGGTTGGCCTGGCTCTTGACTTGTTGGATGAGTTGCTCGAGCGCGGCTTCTGGTATGGTGAAACCCTTCTGCGAAAAAGCCCTTCACTGATACCTTTACAAGGACTTGCGAAGTTCGAATCTCGCGTTACACGCAATCGCATCCTCCAAACACAGGATCAGGCTTTGCTGTACCCCATTTTGACCTTACGCAGCCCTGGATGCTGCGGTTTCGGTCATCAACCTTGCCCACTCTTGGTTGGCCTGCACGCGAATGCCAGCACTGCCCAAGAATCGGTCAATTTTTGGCGCGCGGCTGCCGGATTTGGATGGCTGGTGGCTGCGCCACAATCTACCCAAGCGATATGGAAAGGCGCATACGTCTGGGATGATCATGAGTCCAGCCAGGCAGAATTGATCAAGCACATACAGGCTCTCTCAGCCCAGTATGCCATCGATCAGAAGCGCATCGTGCTAGGTGGACACTCGATGGGCGGCGAGCTGGCTCTCTGGCTTGCAATCAAAGGAATCATCCCTTGCGAAGGATTTATCGCTATTGGACCCGGGGGACCATTGATGGATGAGGTCGAAAACTTGACCGCATTGATCATCGAAAACCAACCTAGTAAATTACGCGGATTTATTATCATTGGCCAGGAAGACGACACTATTCCGCAGGAAAATGTACACATCCTGGCTGACATTTTGAATGAGGCTGGCATTCCAACAGAGCTGGAAGAAATCCCAGATGTCGGTCACGAATTTATGCCCAAATATGAGGATAGCCTCTTACGCGGCCTAAATTTCATCGAAGAGGCATCAAACGTTTGATATGCTCATGGCTCGATACGGAATAAGGGCTGTAATACGATCAGGTACACAACCGACCGCATCCGTAAGCGTCCATACGATATTTTGATGTGTAAGGCAGATTATCGATACAACCCCATCGCACTAACCAAATGATAAACATCTGGCGGTAAGAAATGTCGATACGGCCGGCCATCCAGCGCTCGCTGGCGGATATCCGTTGAAGAAATTTGTAGCAACGGCGCAAGAATCCAATGCACCTTGAGTGAAATACCAGGTAGCTTGGTCTCCACTTCATCCAGATGAGACAGGTCCCCCGGGCGATGCATCACTCCCAGCGCTTTACAGTTTTTTATAAACTCCTGCGGATGATACCAGGTCGGTAGATCACGCAGGCTATCGCTGCCCATCAAATATGTTAACTCATCGCCAGGGAACTCCTGCGTCAACAAGCGCATTGTATCCAAGGCATAATGTGGCGGGGGTCGGTCGATGTCTACCCGCGACAGAATAAATGCGGGATCATCTCCCAGAGCAGTCTCTAACAACTTCAGGCGTGCATCCAGGCTCGTGATCCGATGCCCTTCCTTGTGGGGTGGATCGGGAGTCAAAACCCAGAGCACCCGGTCCAATCTTAACTGGTACTGGGCCTCAGACGCCAAGACGAGATGACCGATATGGGGCGGATCGAAGGTTCCTCCAAAAATACCCAGGCGCATTTCAATCCTGCCATTCCAGCTCGTAATCACCGACAAATACCGTGTCGCCATTTTCCACGCCGGCTTTGCGCAGCGCAGCTTCGATACCCAGGGTCTCGAGCAATTTCGCAAAGCGTCGTACGGATTGGTAGTGTTCCCAATAGGTCATTTCAGCCGCACGTTCAATAGCCGCGCCTGAGACGCGCCAACCATCCTCGCTTCGACTAATTGTAAATTCGCGCGGATCGCTCTCCGGTCGATAAACGGGCAGTTCACTTGCTTCCGGTTCTGGCGGGAGCTCGTCGAGAAGCTGGCTGGCTTTATAAAGCACATCGCGGAGATTGGTTCTCGCCAGGGCAGAAACCTGCATCGGCTCTCGAGCGCCTGGGGTCTGCTTCGCGTGTCGTTTCAATTCAGTGATAAGCCTGGGCAGGCGCGCTTGTACTTCAGGCTGGTCAATTTTATTGATCACGACTACCTGTGGTTTGCGCGCCAGAGCGGGATCGAACAAGGCCAATTCGCTGTTGATCTGCGCAAAATCAAGCACAGGATCATCCGCCAGGCCGTCTAGCAAGTGGACTAGCACTCGTGTACGCTGAATATGCCGTAAGAAGGAGTCGCCCAAACCCACACCCATGTGCGCCCCTTCGATCAAACCAGGGATATCAGCCAGCACCAGACTGGTTTCCTCATCCAGCTCAGCTACCCCCAGGTTGGGCTCGATGGTTGTGAATGGGTAAGGAGCGATTTTCGGCCGGGCATTGGTCACCGCAGCCAGGAAAGTTGATTTGCCGGCATTCGGAACACCGACGATGCCAACATCCGCGATCAGCTTCAATTCCAGGCGCAGGTTACGTTCTTGAGCGGGGACTCCCTTTTCAGCAATCTTAGGCACTTGTTGAACAGAATTGGCGAAGTGGGTGTTTCCACGTCCGCCTCGTCCGCCTAGCGCAACGACTAAGCGTTGGCCTGCTTCAACCAAGTCGCCCAGCATCTCACCAGTGGCCTCATCATATACGATCGTGCCAGGTGGAACCGGAACAATCAGGTCTTCGGCTGATCGACCGGTCATGTTTTGCTTGGCTCCATTTGCGCCGGGCTGGGCGAGAAAACGTGTTGTATGCCGGAAAGCAATCAGCGTATTGAGCGTTAGGGCCACTTCCAGGATCACATTGCCGCCTCTTCCACCATCACCGCCATCCGGCCCGCCACGCGGCACATACTTCTCGCGCCGGAAGTGCACTACCCCATCCCCACCCTTCCCAGAGCGGACGTATATTTTCGCTTCATCAATGAACATGCGCCGATTATACCATTCAGCGGTTTGTACGCTATTTGTATGATTTGTAACAAAGGTATGGCTAAAATACTTGAATTGTGGTAAATTCAAGGCAATATCCGTTGGGACGCAAAAGATTTCCGGAAATCTTTTGCGTCCCAACGGATATTGCCTTGAATTTA
>JAYRNN010000296.1:0-10226 GCA_041912175.1 Anaerolineales bacterium
AATATAATACAGACAAAAACCAGATAAATTCTATGTTTGTTTGGCAAATAATCCATAAAAAGAACTCCAAAATAAAATCCGATTATATCTGGTTTGCAATTCATATGCCAACCCGATACAGGCAGGTATAATCAAGAGCATGAAGGAATTCGCGCAGAATGCGCAAAATTTACTTGGCTTAAAGCTATCCGCACAGCAACTCTCGGCATTGGAACTCTATGAAAAACAACTCCTGGAATGGAATGACCGTTTCAATTTAACCGCTATACATGAATCCAATAAAATCCGCACAAAACATTTTTTGGATTCTTTAACTTGCTTGATTGCGATGCGCGATACGCCTGTTGAAAAAGTAATCGATGTGGGGACTGGAGCGGGTTTTCCGGGTTTGCCTTTAAAAATTATCTTTCCTCGAATGCAGCTTACCTTGATCGAGTCGGTAGGAAAAAAGGTAAATTTCTTGCGCCATGTCGTGAACACGCTGGGTCTTGAGGACGTTGATATTCTTCAAGGGCGCGTGGAGGTAATTGGGCAAGTTGCCAGCCATCGCCAAAAATACGACTGGGCAATCGCCCGGGCAGTAGCCGTGATGCCTGTATTGGTTGAATATTTAATCCCTTTAGTGCGTGTTGGTGGGGCGGCGATCGCAATGAAAGGAGATAACGCCCCAATTGAAGTGCAAGCAGCAGATCACGCGATCCAAATCCTCGGTGGTCATGTACGTAAACTAATCCCGGTTACCTTGCCCGGGGTAGTCGACGAAAGATATTTGGTTGTGATCGATAAAATCGCTGCTACACCGAACGGATACCCTCGCGGGATTGGCATACCTTCTAAGAAGCCCCTATAACACGCTGTCTTCCGTCATGATTTGGCCAGCATCGATGTGCCAGGTCTTGACCGATTGAATATATTCTCTCGAAAACAATTCCAAATCTGTTGTGGTCATCAGAGCTTGTTCGCTGTCCGCCAGCCGATTTAGCAGGTCAGCGCGGCGAATCGGATCCAGCTCAGCAAGCACTTCATCCAGTAGTAGCACTGGCCATTCACCCGTGCGTTCCCTCATCCAGGCAGCTTCTGCCAGCTTCAAGGCCAAGACAGCCGTGCGCGCTTGCCCTCTCGAACCATACACACCGAGATCCATCTGGTTGGTGAGGAAACGCACCTCATCGCGGTGAGGACCGATTGTACTGACGCCGCGGGCGATTTCTTCAGCCCTGGAACGATTGAGGAGTTCCATAAAACGGTGCTGTATTTTTTCCAGTGGTACACTAGAACGATCAATGGCAGTGTCTAGGCGCAGGCTGAATTGACCTGATCGAGCTGGGATTGGCTCGAATGAAGGTTGATAAGAAATTCGTAACACTTCCTGGCTCTGGGTCAGTTCATTATGGATGCGCGTGGCCAGGCGTTCTAATTCCTTGATCACCTGTATACGGGTATAAATAATTTCCGCCCCACTCCGTGAAAGACGTTCATCCCAATAAGCCAATTGCCCGGCAGCCACAGCCATGTCGCTGGTTCGCTCATTGAGTTGTTTGAGCAGCGCGTTGCGCTGGGTCAGGATCTGGTTGTAATCTGTCAGGGTAGCGGCAAAATGGGGGATCGCTTGCGCCATAGCGAGGTTCAGGTATCGCCGCCGGTCATCTGGCGAACCTTCGATGATACGCAACATTTGCGGCAAAAATAGCACCGCATTAAATACACCAATAACCTCGTTAACCTTACGTTTCGCGCCATCCAATAAAATTTCTTTGCGCAGACGGCTGGCGCCGTTCACCTGAGACTCTTCGACGATGAGACGTACTTCCAGACGATGTGCTTTTGGCTGGTTAAGCGAACCCTGACCCTCAAATCGGCAAAAGGTCGCTATCAGTCTGGCCACGGATACCGGTTCCCGGTTGGCCTGAAGGTTGATTAACTGTCGTTCGTTGGAAGCATGAAATGAGGTGGATGTAGCCAAAAAATAGACTGCTTCCAATAAACTCGTCTTCCCTTGGGCATTATTGCCGACAAGGAGGATCGGGCCGCGCGGTGGCTCGATATCGAGACGGGCAAAATTCCGAAAATTCGAAAGAGACAAATGGGTGAGGTACATTAATCCAAGGGCACAGCCTGGCCTGGTTCACCCTTGTACTCCCAGACTTTTTCGGCCCGGTCGATGAATAAGACGCCATCAAGGTGGTCGACTTCATGCTGGAAAATCCGGGCCAGCCAGCCTTTCGCTTTTATCTTCACTGGTTGGCCGCGCCGGTTCAACCCTTTTAGAGTAATCCCAGTAAACCGTTCAACATCTCCAACATATCCAGGAATAGAAAGGCAACCTTCTGTCCCGACCTCCGCTTCCTGATCAAAGCGGACAATCTCGGGATTGACGACCGTGTACAATTTCAGAGGCGCGTCCTCATCTTCTTCATCGCCATACTCAACCACAACCACTCGTAGAGGCACATCGATCTGCGGGGCGGCCAATCCTACCCCAGGCGCTTCCCGCATGGTGTCAACCATATCATCGATTAATATCTGTAAATCAGGCCCAAAATCAGTAACTTTTCGGGCCTTTCGGCGTAAAACAGGTTCGGGGATAGTCACAATCTTGCGTACCGTCATAAAGACCTCAACAAATCCGGTTCTCTTCTATAAAAGTATGGTATTTTACCCCGAAAGAATATTTGGGGATATTTTTTCTAAATCTATTCTCATTTTTTTGACTCAAGATGATATGCAACTAACCAATTAATCATCCGCTCTCGTTCTCGAGCCTCTTCCGCTTTTCGTCTTAACTGGCGTAACGCTTCCTGGTAATTCGCGACATCTTGATGGACTCGATCTGGGTTATAGACATGCAGGAAAATAAATCGGGTTTCTCCCACTGTGATAGTTACATTTCCGAAGTTCAACAAAATCCCCAAAAATCCGCGCTCGTGCGTTACGGTTAAGATATTTTCGATGTCGGCGCTTTTGGAAAGCTCCGCGCCAATCGGTTTTTTTTCGATATCGAAAATCTGGGTTGGAGTCAGCCGATAAATATCGTTCCTCCAATCTGTGTAGCCATACCATAACCAGAAAATCAATCCGGTGAAAGCAACCATTAAACCGAGCGACCCTAATAACGTTTCACTCAAAGAAAAATCAAAGCCGATAAAAAAAACCACTCCGAACAACCACACAATTAAGAGCAAAAATGGGATCCATGTCTTCCAGACCAGGATCGGCCAAGCCTTGCGGTAAGTAATGACGCCATCCTGTTCATAACGCACTTTCAAGAAATCTCGCCACCAGGCGCGCATCCCGCCTTGTTTCTTTTCTTTGACTTTCTTTACCGGCATTTGGGGAAGTGAGCGGGGTATGGGTTGGATCAGGTCTATCGCCGATTGGGCCTGACGTTTTTGAAGTGCAGCAGCAAGCGCATCTTCCATCTGCTTTTCTTCCAATTCTTTGAATATCTGAGCAGAACGTGCGCGCAGGCCGTTAACATATGCAGCCAACACAAACGGATGGCTGGTATGTCTCATCATAATCCGGCCCGTAAAGGTTCTGACAGATACATCCCCATAGCCGATCACCCGATCGAACCATCTTTGAAAAACATCGACAGCAAGAATATTATATAAAGGGGCTTCATCTCTACTATCATACAGTAGAAGAATTTTCTCAATCCAGACCGTCCGCTGGGACGTAACCACGTAATAATCATTCCCCCAATCCAGCCATTTCCAGAGGAAGAGGATACTACCACCGGCCAGCAACAAGACGCCGAATATCGTTACAATATTATTTCCTGTCGCTCCAATTGCCAACAATGGTAAAGATGCGATCACCATTAAAATAGGGATAATCAATCCACGAATCAAAAAAAAGACATGCTTCCGGCTGATAAAAAAGACTGACTCTTCCGGTGAAAGCCATGAGAAGCGCTTAGAAAGCGCCAGCCGGCGGCTCTGCATGGTCATCTGAATGGCCTGGCGTGTTTCTGGGTACATATCTAATATCGATTCGAAATCCTGTGATTCAAGGTAAATCACGCTACCCGATTCAAGGGCTGTAACTGTCATTGTTGGGGCTTTTCCACCTAAGAGATGTTCGTCGCCAAAATAGTCGCCTGGCTTTAGGGTAGTTATTCGATATTTTCCATGATCCAAAGCAGTATTCATTTGTAGAGTGCCTGCATAAACAATATAATATTTATTGATCAACTGTTTAGGACCGGAAAGAACATCATTTTCCTGGAATGACCTGGTCTTGAACTTGGCTGCCAATTCAAGCAATTGTTCAGACGACAGGTTATGGAACGGATATTCCCGTGCTAACAGGGCTGCGATCTTTGCCGGTTCGTCGGTCATTATTTTCCTTGCCGTTAGGATACTATTTCCAGGTTTGCCAATGGAAAATTTAATATTTCACCAGAGTCGAGTTTAACACTGGCAGCCACAGCCTGCAACCCATTCGGAAAAGTAAATTGCCCGATGAAATCAACCAATACACCCAAACGACCTAACTGGGAACTGCCAATGAGTCGAACGCGTTTTCCAGGCGCGAACAGACCAATGGATACTGGTTTATTGCTATCTTCCGCCCGTGTCTGATGGATGACCAGCTCTGGTCTGGTACCCATCCAGGCATCCCAGGGTTCGGCGTTGAGCGCGGCAAATTGATCCTGATTGGCGGCCAAGATTTCAAACGCGCTGGGGTTTAGCGCGTGACACCCAAATCCCTCAATTAAGAGAACAGGGATATCGATTTGGGTGGCTAGATTGGTCAGGGATGGGTGTAGTCCTGCAAGAACGATCCCGCCAAGTTTCTTATCGACTGCAGCCGAAAAAACCGCCAGGTCGCTACAATAACCGCTAACGCAGATCGCTCCCGCCATACTAGAATCTATAGATTCCAAAGTAAGTTCCTGCGCTAGGCTATCCAGGTTGACCTTGATCTTTCCCTCGCCGATCTTACCATTTCCCCAGACCCCCTGAACCAGGGCGCCATACGCCTTAACGATGACGCCTCGCTCTGGTAGGAGATCGATTACTTCGCCTGGTAGGCCAGCCTTGAGCTGCCCAGGCTGCCCGGCCAATTCTAATAGTACCTGACCATGCCCGATATGAACCACCTTGCCTGGATAAGGAGCCCGTATAATCCGGCGCGCCAAACCGACCGGGCCGGCCAAAATGTCATTCGTTACGACAGGCGAACCTACTTTGCAAATCATTAACCGGTCCGCACGTTCAGGAGATACCCCTAATCCTCGCGCCACGTCCATAAGCAGATGGTTGCCGCGGACCAGGTCTTCGACCACCGCATCCATTGCGCCAACCTCCTGACCTTTCCGGACCAGCAATTTTGCCTGCCGAGGCCAAACTCGTTTTCGCTCGATTACTGTGTATGGGAGAAAATAAGTGAGCGGCGCAAACATGATTCAGCCCCCAAGCATCCAGAGCCACTTTCGCTGTAGTTCTCTACGGCGGTCAGGGGCGCCAGGCAAGGTTAATGGGCGGCCCCGGCCGTCAATGACAATCCCGAGAATGCTCCCTGACACGCGCAGGCTGCCGCCTCGCCCACCCCCTCCCATGCCAATCTCATATCGATGAAAGGGTTGTAATTGAATTTGAGCGTGTTTGCCTGGTTGAAGTGGGATTACCTCTAACTCACCTTGCTTTACATCCATGACGATCTCATGCCCATCATCAAGTATCATCTTCACGCGCAAGATTGGGGTCCCTGAAGGCGCGTGTCCCATGGGTGAAATTACTGTCGCCAGGTGCAAGAATATATCGGTATTTAGGACTTGAGACGTCGCGGTTGGATTTAGACTCGCAACAGCCCCCAAGGGCGCAGCGATTTGGTCCTGATCCACCACGAGCGTCGTGATGCCTGTCGGCTGCAACCCATCCAACAACAGCAGGCATGTTTGACCCGGGCTGGTAGTGTGGGACAAGACGCTCCCCGAAGCCAGGATTGGCTCTACCCAAGGGAGCTGCCCATCTTCCGTTTTGGCAATGTCGTTTGGAAAATCCGCCAGAATTCGCCTGATTCCATCTTGAAGCGCCAAGCGGGCAAAAGCATTCTGAATAGCGAGTTCATGTTCTGTCATGGGTAAACAGGCGGGGTAGATAGACTTATTAAATGCATATTCGAGAATTATATTATCCGTAATCCCAACCGGACTCAACCAGCGATGAAATTCCTGCATCATTTCCGTATCAACCGTATCGAGGAAAGTGGGCTGCGGATATACACCGATTGACAATCTCCCATTAAATGCTGCTGCGACGGTCGTAGAAAAAGGTCCGAGGTCAACACCAAGGACGCCTTTCGTTGCATTATGTGACTGACTCAGGTAGCGAATAATGTACCCTAAACCGGTTGCAGATGGCAGCATGTTCCCTTGAGACCATTGCATCAGGTCGGTCGCGCCTGGTAATTGGCGGATGCGGATCTTCATGATGATCCTGGCCATCAACTCGTTGGCTGCCGCCAAGGTCTCGGCGGCGTTATTCGTCCGAATATTTGGTCCCAGGTGCAGGTGGGGTGAATTTTTAAAGATCGCCTGGATAATGGGCTGCAAAATCGGGTTGCCAACGTATAAGATTTCTGCACGATAATCTTCGGCGGTTCGTTGAAAGGCTAACTGGATTGGCTCCAATAATTGGGCCACGCTTCGAGAAGCGCCGCGATCTGTTCCACTTTCGAGGATGATCAAATCCGGTTGGTACTGTAAAATATCGTCCAGGACCGCTTCCTTCTTAACAATATCGGTCAGAGAAATGGATTTGATTTGTCCTGCGAATGACTGCACGCCTAATCGCAGGGCGCTGCTCAAAGGAGCATCTTTTTCCAAGCCTGCAATATATACTTTTAACGGCGGGCCGGCGGATATCGTGGTAATGCACTGCGAGACTCCAAGGCCATCCTGTGATACCGGGCGGATCAGATCCTTCTGTAAATTTAACAAAACCCGACCGGTAAGGGCTTGTAGTTCCTCGATGGCAGCGCGAACTCCGTGACGGAGGTTTGGCCCATAAACTCCAATTGTTGTATACGATTTGCCCACTCCTAGCAAATGAAATTGCCCTTTGATACGATCCAATAGGAGTGCGCGGGTAGATATCTTGCCAATATCAATCGCTAAAATGGGCCCGGTGTTCGTTTCAGGATGATTCATAGAGTTGTTCTAAGAATTAAGGATAACACTAGCATTCAATGTACGCAAGCTTGGTTTGTCTTTTGTGACTGACGACATCCTGGGGCCGATGATAGGCGGATAAATCTGCGGAAACAAGGCGACTGGAATTGCTTATCCGGTGGCTTGTTTCAAATCCGGGAAAACGAACACGAAAACGATTATCTGAATAATAGAAGTTGTACAATTCTTCCGCCTTCTTGATGATACGAATGATGACAAAATCACTGTCTTTAACGTGCCATATATTACTACTCTAAATTATCCAAGATGACTACAATAAATAGTTGGAAGAAAAGTATTATAAATTCTTATAGAGAGAGCCTAAATTACACACTCCGATAATCTAGGAGAATGGAGATGAAACAAATGAATCGACAAAAGGTAACGATTGACGGCAACGAAGCAACTGCTTCTGTTGCCCACAGACTAAGCGAAGTGATTGCAATCTATCCAATCACGCCTTCATCGGGGATGGGGGAGCTGGCTGACGAGTGGTCTGCAAAAGGCCATAAAAACATTTGGGGGACGATACCACTGGTTATCGAGCTCCAATCTGAAGGCGGCGCTTCAGGCTCAGTGCATGGCGCCTTGCAAACCGGCTCGCTAACGACTACATTCACAGCCTCCCAAGGTTTGCTGTTAATGATCCCAAATATGTACAAGATCGCCGGTGAGCTAACCGCGGCTGTTTTTCATGTATCAGCGCGCGCCCTGGCAGCTCAGGCTCTCTCAATTTTTGGCGATCACTCCGATGTTATGGCAACGCGCCAAACGGGTTTTGCACTCTTGGCCTCTAATTCGGTCCAAGAAGCTCAGGATATGGCCGCCATCGCACACGCCGCAACATTAGAATCGCGCGTTCCATTTGTCCATTTCTTCGATGGCTTCCGCACTTCACATGAGGTAAATAAAATCGAGCAGCTTACGGATGAAGACCTGTATGCGCTCATCGATCAGAGCAAGGTTCGCGAGCACAGGGCACGCGGTTTATCACCGGACCGCCCGATGTTACGCGGCACTGCTCAGAACCCGGATATCTACTTCCAGGGCAGAGAAACTGTCAATCCTTTCTATAACGCCACACCTGGAATTGTCCAAAAATACATGGATCGGTTTGCAGAAATTACCGGTCGCCAGTATCACCTTTTTGAATACAATGGCGCGCCTGATGCTGAGCGTGTAATCGTGATCATGGGCTCCGGCGCAGAGACCACCGAGGAAACAGTCCATTACCTGGTTGGAAAAGGCGAAAAGATTGGCGTCTTGAAGATCCATCTTTTCCGGCCTTTCTCTGTGAAACATTTTGCCCAGTTATTACCAACGACAGTCAAGACAATTGCAGTGCTTGATCGCTGTAAGGAACCAGGCGGCGCTGGCGAGCCGCTCTACCAGGATGTAATCACTGCCTTAAACGAAGTCTGGAAAGGCAATATGCCGCGGGTCATCGGCGGGCGCTACGGTCTTTCTTCGAAGGAATTCACCCCAGCAATGGTCAAGGGCGTCTTTGATGAAATGCTTAAGGATGAGCCCAAGAACCATTTCGTGGTGGGTATCGAGGATGACATCACCCATAACAGTATTAATTATGACCCTGCCTTCCATATCGAGTCGACAGAAACTCGACGCTGCCTCTTCTGGGGTCTCGGCGCGGATGGTACCGTTGGCGCCAATAAAAACTCGATCAAAATTATTGGTGAAGAGACAAACAACTTCGCCCAAGGCTATTTCGTCTACGACTCGCGTAAATCAGGTCAGGTGACCATTTCTCACCTGCGGTTTGGCCCAAAGCCGATCCGGGCGCCTTATTTAATCACCCAGGCCCAATTTATCGCCTGCCACCAATTCTCATTCTTAGAGCGGCTAGACGTCTTAAAAGCCGCCGAGCCGGGTGGGGTGTTCTTATTGAACAGCATATTTGGGCCTGAGGAAGTCTGGGATAACCTGCCACGTGAAACCCAGCAATCGATCCTCGATAAGAAATTACGCTTCTACGTGATCGATGCATATGAAGTCGCAAAGCAGACTGGCATGGGTGGCCGTATCAATACAATCATGCAGACCTGTTTCTTTGCCATCAGCGGCGTTCTCCCGCCGGATCAGGCAATTGAAGAGATCAAACATGCCATTGAGAAAACCTATAGCAAACGCGGCGAGGCAGTTGTAAAGGCAAACTTCGAAGCAGTCGACGCCACACTAAAGAACTTATATGAAGTGAAGGTGCCCACTCAGGTTTCGAGCAAGCTTACTCGCCGCCCACCGGTCCCACTCGAGGCGCCACAATATGTTCAGGACTTCATCGCACCCATCATTATGATGGATGGCGATAGTCTACCTGTCAGCGCTTTACCTGTTGACGGAACTTTCCCAACTGCTTCTACGCAATGGGAGAGACGTAACATCGCCCTCGAAATTCCGGTTTGGGAAGAAAATTTGTGTATCCAGTGTGGAAAATGCGTCATGGTCTGCCCGCATGCAGTCATTCGTGAAAAAGTATATGAGCCTTCTTATCTGGCCAATGCACCCGAAGGTTGGGTAAGCGTTGATGCACGATGGAAAGAGTTTCCTGACACAAAATACACGCTGGCGGTCGCCCCGGAGGACTGTACCGGTTGTGGCATATGCGTGGAAGTCTGCCCGGCTAAGGACAAGAGCCAGGTTGGCCGTAAAGCGATCAACATGGCGGAACAACTGCCGATCCGCGAACGTGAAGCCATCAAATGGGAATATTTCAAAAGCATTCCCGATATCGATCGGACCACGTTCAGCCTGCGCACGGTGAAGAACTCACAATTGTTACGCCCGCTATTTGAATTCTCGCTAGCATGCGCTGGCTGCGGTGAAACGCCGTACATCAAACTTCTGACCCAGTTATTTGGCGACCGGATTGTCGTAGCAAATGCTACCGGATGTTCCTCAATTTATGGAGGCAACCTGCCTACGATCCCGTATGCGAAAAACGATGAAGGACGCGGACCTGCCTGGTCGAACTCCCTCTTCGAAGACAACGCCGAATTTGGCCTGGGTTTCCGATTGACGATTGATAAAC
>JAYRNN010000297.1:0-29085 GCA_041912175.1 Anaerolineales bacterium
CCTGGATGGGGGGATGGTGATGTCCTGAAATAGGTTGGCTGGCACCAATCCTGCACCACCAAACAGAAGAAAGAGATTGCGAGAAACAAATCGAGATGAAATATGGCCTGAATTTATCGTATAATAAAAATAAGAAATATTAAAAACACTATATTTTGCAAAAAGACTTTCAGCCAATCACGCAGGTGTTAGGGCGCGTTATAAGGGATGCAGATGTCGGAATATACAACAATTCTGAGTGAAATCCATGGGAAAGCAGGCCTGGTCAGGCTCAATCGTCCCCAGGCATTAAACGCGCTCAACCCAACCTTGCTGAAGGAATTGATGGATGCCCTGGCAGCCTTTGACGCGGATGACAACATCGGAGCGATGGTCATTACAGGCAACGACCGCGCCTTTGCGGCAGGCGTAGATATCAAAGAGATGGCCGGCTCCTCGGCTGTCGAGTTATTTTTAAGCGATTGGCTTTCCCGGTTCGACCGCATCCGGCTGATCAAAAAACCATTGATTGCCGCTGTCTCGGGCTTCTGTTTAGGAGGGGGTAATGAGCTGGCTATGTCGTGCGATATGATCATCGCCTCCGAGACGGCCCGCTTTGGACAGCCTGAAATCGCGCTAGGCGTGATTCCTGGCGCGGGCGGAACGCAGCGCCTGGCGCGCCTCTTGGGCAAGCCGCTCGCCATGGAAATGGCGCTAAATAACCGCACCCTGACTGCCCAAGAAGCCTTGCAGTTTGGTCTGGTCAATCGCGTGGTTCCCGTGGAACGATGCCTGGACGAGGCATTGTCTCTTGCAGAAGAAATATCTCAGCGCGCGCCCCTGGCTGTCCGCCTGGCGAAAGAAGCCATTAATGCGGCCTTTGAGACCTCATTATCGGAGGGCCTGGCGGGCGAGCGGCGCGCCTTTTATTTCTTATTTGCAAGCGAAGATCAGAAAGAAGGCATGCAGGCTTTTGTCGAGAAGCGCAAGCCTGCCTGGATGGGGAAATGATCACTTATCGCGAGCTGGTCACTTCATTTCGAGCTCTTGGGGTAGAGAGCGCCTCGCCGGTGATCGTCCACGCCTCCCTAACTTCTATTGGCCAGGTGAATGGTGGTGTAGATGCCCTCCTGGGAGCTTTGCTTGCTTCGTTCGAAATAGTGGTCATGCCGGTGTACACGTATCGCTGTACGTTGATCCCGGAAGTTGGGCCGGCCGAGAATGGCATCGCCTATGGGAGCGGCGTTGTAAGCAACACGGTGGCCGAATTTTTCCGGGCAGACATGCCTGCTGATCGTAACGCTGGCGTTGTAGCTGAAAGTCTGCGGCGATTACCGCAAGCACGTCGCTCTTCTCACCCGATCCTATCCTTTTCTGGCGTAAACGCCGATTCGATTTTGAATTCGCAGAGCCTGGCGGAACCGTTGGCCCCGGTGCGCAGGCTGCTCGAAGCCGGTGGGTGGGTGATGTTGTTAGGCGTTGACAACACGGCGAATATTAGTCTTCACTACGCGGAGAGGCTGGCAGGACGCAAACAGTTTGTGCGTTGGGCGCTCACCCCCTCTGGGGTACGGGAATGCCCGGATATGCCAGGATGCTCGCAGGGATTTAATGCAATTACGCCACGTTTGCGGCGTGTCACTCGCCAGGCGCAAGCTGGCGATACAGTTGTTCAGGCTGTCCCTCTGGTGGATTTAATTGGGATCGCACGCGCTTGGCTTGAGTCTGACCCGTTGGCCTTGTTATGCGACATGGCAGGGTGTGAACGATGCGAGGCAGTGCGGGCGCAGTCTATCAGGGTTTAAAACACATGTTTCAATTTGGGAAAAAGAAAGGAGAATCATCATGAAGAACGGCAAGAAAATTATTTTGATCGCCCTGGTGCTTTTGTTGACGATGTCCACTTTAGTAGCCTTTGTTGGGCCTGGTAAGTGGGTGCCAATCAAGAAGGGACAAGATCTATCGGTAAACATTGGCCGGGCAGGCGTGGCCTTCACAGATAGCTTTTATGCCGGCACTGTGAATGTCTATCGCCCGAGCGATGCAGGTTACAAACCCCTGAAAAACTTCCAGTTTACACAGGATTTCCTGCGCGTGAAGTTCTTTGATAAGGACTGGAACCGCGTCGATGTAGTGACAGGCGCCGTATACGTGTTTTTTGATCTACGGGTGCAGGAGCAGGCTGCTTTAGCTGCTCACCGCCTGAACATTGCCTATTACGATACCTGGAAAGGCGAGTGGAAGCTTTGCCCGACCTTGTCGACCAACGGCGGCACGCGCGCGGTTTGCCGCATCCGCAATTTTGGCCTGTACTCTTTGATGTTCCGCGATCCGTAAATCGCATTTGTAGCGATGGCGTAGTGGTTTTACCAACCAGGGGTTAAACCACTACGTCGCAGCTAACTCTATCTGACTGGCAAAACGGTATCCAAAACCATGGACGGTTTTGATATAGCGGGGGCTGGCCGGGTCTTCTTCAATCTTTAATCTGAGCCATCGTATGTGAACATCGAGTGTATGAGGATCGCCAAACCATTGGCTGCCCCATACGCGCGCCATTAATTCCGCCCGACTGAGCGCCCGGCCTGCATTCTCGACCAAGGTCAGGATAAGATCGAATTCACGTGCGGAGAGTTGTAGTTCGCTCTGGCCCTTTTGAAAGCGGCGCCCGGCAGGGTCGAGGTTGAATTCGCCAAACTGGATAGAATCGCGTTGATGCCCATGCTTATCCATCTCCACCCGGCGTAAGACTGCGTGGATATGCGCCAGCGCCTCGCGGGTTGAAAATGGCTTTGTAAGCGTGTCGTCTGCGCAAAGTTCCAGGCCACGCAGAGGAGCAGTTCTTTCACTGCGGGTGGTAAGTAATATAACCGGGGTGGTGCAGGTCCGGCGTATTTGCTGGCAAACTTCCAATCCATGGATATCTGGCAGCATCCAACTCAGCAAAATCAGGTCGGGTGAATATTCAAGCTTGGCGCGTATTGCCTGTTGTCCATCATAAGCGCAGCGGACTTGATAGCCCGCTTTTTGCAGAAATGGAGCCAGAGATTGGGTGATTGACCGATCAGGATCTACCAGTAAAATACGCTGCAAGGCCGCCTCCATAACTCGATGATTCTTTCCCAAGCGATAAAATAATCCACAAAATATTTTCTAATGTTAAGACTTGTTTAAGGACGTTTTGTGATGGCCGATTTTGATATTGACCATTTGATTTATCTCAATATAATGAGAATTATCTCACGGAGATTTTAGCCGAGGTTCATCTTTCCGCTTTACCAGAAAAAGGGGGAGTCTTGATCCGACATGAAAGGAGTAGTTCTATGGTTTCACGGCAGACTCGAAAACGGGTCATTAAATCATTGATTATGATTGTTGGTTTGATTGCCATCCTGACCGCTGCTGCCCTGGCCGCCCGGCCGGTATTGGTACGGGCGATAACCGACTCACATACCTACCTACCGCTGGTTAAACGAGGCTCACCCCAAACCGGTTCGTATGTGGTCATCGGCTGGAATGACTTGGGCATGCATTGTTATGATCGGGATTACTCTATATCGGCCGTCTTACCGCCATACAACAACCTGTGGGCGCAAGTGATCAAGCGCGGCGATCCGCCGCAGGTGATTACCAGCGGAATCACTGTTGAATACAACTTCCCGGATAACACCTACTCTGTAGGTAAAACCAATTTTTGGGATTATGCCCAAAAGCTGTTTGGGAAAAACCTGGCGCCGAACGTTGGCCTGGCCGGCAAAGGCATGGCAGGTCAGATGGACGTCGTCGGAGATCATTTTGTGGCCGAAGGCGTGCCAGTAACTGAGTTCTCGGATAGTAACCTAAGCGTCCCCGATTATTTTCAAATGGCTAAGTTGACGGCTAGAGGCGCTGGTGGCGCAATCCTCGCCTCGACCGACATCGTCGCCCCGGTATCCAGCGAGATGCGCTGTGATGTCTGCCACAACTCGCCTTCGCCGACTAATTTCCGCATCAACATCCTGATGAAGCATGACGAGTTACAGGGTACAACCCTGGCGGATCAGGCCAATTCGGGTAACCCGGTCTTGTGCGCGAGCTGCCACGCCGACCCGGCCTTGGGGGCAGTCGGTACACCGGGTGTGTCCTCCCTCTCAGCGGCCATGCATAACAGGCATAAAGATAAGACTACAGATTGTTATTCCTGCCATCCAGGACCGCAAACCCAATGCCTGCGCGATGTAATGTCAGTTGAGGAAGACATGACCTGCACGGATTGTCACGAAGGCGGCATGGCGGCGCTGGCCAGCCAAAGCCGAACGCCGTGGGTTGATCTGCCCCGCTGCGCGGAATGCCACGACAGCCAATTCGCCGAGAATCCCGGCACATTGTATAAATTATCCACCGGTCATGGCGGATTGTACTGCGAGAGCTGCCATAACAGCACCCACGCCATCCTGACCAGCCGCGAACCTAAGGACAACGCTCAATCGATTGCATTGCAAGGTAAGGCAGGCACGATCGAAGAATGCACCGTCTGCCACTTGACCAAGCCTTCCAGTGGCGGCCCGCACAAATAGCGAAGCATACAGAAACAAAAAGAACGGGTCAATGCCAGTTCTTTTTGTTTTTGTATGCTTATTGATGAATAAGAAAATCGGCTTGATGAGTTATTCCATGACCGGGCATTGATCTGTATGCAGGTATTTAGTGCACTCCTCCTGCGTGAACCAGCGGGTTAGACGGCTCTGGGCATATTTTACGAGATCAGCGACTTGCAGGTAATACACCTGCACGGCGCCATCCTGCCTGGAAGTTGCCAGAAGCGAACCGTCCGGGCTGAATGCCACCCCAGAGAAAGCAGTTTTATCACTCAAGGTAAGAAGCTCCTCGCCGCTCTGCGCGTCCCATACTTTCACAGTACCATCCGTACTGGCGCTTGCCAGGCGGTCCATTTGCTTGCTAAAGACCACAGTCAGAACTGTACTGGTGTGTCCGGATAACGTCATTAAATGCTTTCCAGTCCGGACCTCCCATAATTTAACTGTCGAGTCTGTGCTGCCGGATGCCAGCCGGGTTCCATCTTGACTGAAAACCACCCTCCATACCCGTGCGATATGACCATCTAATGTCATGATTTCTTTTCCCGAATCTGTATCCCAGATTTTGATCGAATTATCATCGCTGCCCGACGCCAAAAGGGCGCCATCCGGACTGTATGCGATCGAATTTACACGATCGGTATGACCGCTAAACTGCATCAGTTGTCGTTGTGAGGCAACGTCCCAGATTAGAATCTTGGAATCAGACCCGGCTGTCGCCAGTTTAGTGCCATCTGGGCTGAAGGTTACATCTAAGACGCCGCTGAACGGAGATCCCGCGCTCCCTTTGCTATGGCCGGAATATCTGAACAGTTCTTGCCCGCTGAATGTGTCCCATACCCTTGCAGTCAGGTCATCGCTGGCAGTCGCTACCTGGCTCCCATCTGGGCTGAAAACAGCCCGAATAACTGGACCGTCATGACCGCGCAGCCAGGTCAGGAGCTTTCCCGTCCTGGCATCCCAGATCGCTGCTGTATTGTCCATACTGGCAGTCGCCAGGCGCTTTCCATCCAGGCTATACACCACGCTATTAACCATCCCCTGGTGTTCTGTGAGGGTCAAATATTCATTCTTTGGTGTGACATCCCAAAGCTGCGTCGTCCCATCACTGTTTGCGGAAGCTACTTGCAATCCATCTGGACTAAACGCTACCCGGTAGATCTGCACCGCGCGGCCGGATAATGAGACCAGTTCTTTGCCATCGGGAATGCTCCAGATTTTTACCCGACCGTCATAGCTGCCGGTCGCCAGACGATCTCCATTTGGGCTGAATGTAACCCCCTGGACAACATTGGTGTGTCCAGTGAATGTTTGCAACTCTTCACCAGTAGATGCATCCCATAGTTTAGCGGTTCTGTCACCACTGGCAGTCGCAATAGTTTTCCCATCCGGGCTGAAAGCCACGCCCCTTACTTCACCATTATGCCCGGAGAGGGTTAAAATCTCACGCCCACTGCTCATCTCCCAGATTCGGGCGGTGGAATCATCGCTGGCTGTTACCAGTCGGGATCCATCCGGGCTAAATGCTAAGTCAATGATGGCCTGCGAGTGTCCGGTGAATAAACTTCGTTCTTTGCCAGAACTCGCATCCCACACCTGAATTGTATTATCTGCACCTGTCGTTACTAAAAGCTTTCCATCCGGACTGAACTTCACCCCAGTTACAAATCCCTGATGACCAGACAAGGTTAAGCTGGCTTCGCCGGTTCGCGCATCCCACACCCTGGCCGTGCCATCATCACTGGCAGTTGCCAACCGAGACCCATCCGGGTCAAACACCACCATATTGACATCCGCCAAATGCCCTTTTAATGTTTGGACAACCTCGCCGCTTGAAACATCCCAAATATAGACGGTTCCATCCGCGCTGGAAGCCGCCAGACGTTTTCCGTCCTTGCTAAAATTAACCCCGATCATTGCTTGGTCGTTCATCTGGAAGGTCTGTCTTACCCTGGAAGCCTGAGCGGCCAGGTGAAGTGCATCGACTGCCTCATAGGTATCGGCGAGCTTTACAGCCTGCAAGGCCAGCAAAAGGCTGCGCTCGGGGTCGACATTCAAATTACTCACTGCCGCTGCCGACAATTCGCGCGAACGAGACAGAATCTCGGCTGTTCTCGCCTGCTGGCGCTGCTGCAGGGCATAACTAGCCATCGCCACTGCTGCCAGGAGCAAAACTGATAATACTGCCGTCAGCCAGCGAAACCTTTGAGCGGTCTGGGCTTGTTCTTCCGCCCGGCGCTTCTCAGACTCCGCAAAGCGCTGGGTAGTTTCAATTTCCCGCTGGCGAACGCTCTCGCGCTCAACCATCTCCTGCTCACTCTGCGCCTGAGAAGCAGCCAGGAAATCTGCCTCCAGCTCGTTCAGCACACCGGGATGTCCCGCATACCATTCAATAGCCTGAGCAAGCCGCGCCCCACGATACAGTTCACCTGCCTCGCAATCCAGCTCTTCCCAGTTCAGTGCGGACTCGGTAAGGTGGCGATGGAGGCGCAGACTTTCGCGATCTTCGGATAACCAGGCGCGTAGAGTCGGCCATTCGCGGATCAACGCCTCATGCGCTACCTCTACACTGCTTTCGCTTAACGTTACCAGGCGGGCTTTGGCCAGCAGATTCAGTACTTCTTCGACGCTGGCACGATCCTCGCTGCGTACGACCAACTCCTCCGGTGCAACTCTCCGCCGGGTATCTTGTACGCCTTCTCCAAATTCTGTCAGCCGTAAAAAAATATTGCGCGCAATCTTTTGCTGCTGCGGGGTAAACCGGATGTACAAGCTTTCAGCCGTGTGGGAGATTGCTCCTTGCACGCCGCCTATCTCAGCATAGCCAGCCAAGGTCAAGGTACGGACCTGGCGTCGCTTCCAGGTTTCAAGCAGCGCGTGCGAAAGGAGAGGCAGAGAGCCCGGTTCATGACCTGTCTCACGCAAGATCAGGTCAACCAGACCCGCCTCGAAGGTGTAGCCTTTGGCTTTGGCTGGCTCTTCGATTGCTCGGCGTAACTCGCTTGCGCTCATTGGACCGATATACACCTGGCGATTAGCCAGGGCCGTCCGCAGGTTTTCATATCGAGCACAGTGGGCATAAAAATCCGCCCTCAGGGTGAGCACGATCTTGCACTGCCCGCCTTCAGCCGCAAGCAACAAGTTTTCGAGAAATGCCCGACGCTCGCCCTCTTCACGACAGGAAGTGAAAAGTTCTTCCATCTGGTCGATGACCAGGAAAAGGGAGCTCTGTTTTTTCTGGATGTACAAACGCAAGCTGCGTGGATCTCTTGCTATGTCGTCCACCAACGTAGCGGCCGCAGTGACCGATTCCACCTCGCTGGTAAGACTGGTTGCCAGGGCCTCTAGAGGATGGGAAGTGGGTGTAATGATGTTGATCGTCCAGCCCCGATCTGATCCCTGTTGCCCTGGCTTGACAATCCATTCCCGGATGGCAGGTATCAGGCCAGCGCGTACCAGCGATGATTTTCCACTGCCTGAAGCCCCAACGATGAACAACAGGTTGTTGCTGTTCGTTATACCATCCTGCGAGATGCCCAATGACGGCATAAGTTGGGTAATTAACTCCTCCCTTCCAAAGAACAGGTCAGCATCGGCCTCGTCGAAGAATTGCAGACCCTTAAATGGCGGCTCAACGGAATCTTCATCAAAGGTAATTAGTTTAGAAGAGACGGCCTGGCCGTTCACCTGGCCATCATACTCAGCAAATATAGAATTCTCTTTCTCGATGCTTTGATCCTGAATTGGTTGGCTTTCATCCGTAACTGCGCGGGTTTTTCGCTGGCGAGAAAGCCGCACAAACAGATTATGAGTCTCCTCTGACGGTTCAATGCCAAGATCACGGGATAACGACTCGGTGCAGCGCCTGTAAGTCTGACCGACTCCGGAAAGATCTCCCCGACCGGAATAAGCGATCATCAGCGCCTGGTAGGCCGGTTCAGTAGCACCGCTCAAAGCGATCCACTTCTCTCCCCATTCGATGACTTCATCCCATGAATGCGCTTCTACCAAACGGTCAAGCAGGAGCTTGATTCGCCTTTCGAAGATCGCCTGGAGTCGCTCACGTTCTACAATGACCCATTCGTCATAAAAACCGGGAAGCAGCTCGCCCCCGTAGACGGATACGATCTGGACCAAATCCTCGGCAGTTTGCTCCGTGTTGAATTTTTGGGATACAACCAGGACATCAACCCATACATCCGGTCTTGGGTCGAAGGCAACAGTCATATCATCAGCCCGTAGTGGCGCCTGCCCCTCTATCGCTTTACGGATGTGCCAGAGAGCCCGGCGTAAATTTCTCCGGGCGTCTGATTCGGGGATATCGGGCCAGATCAAACCAGCCAGTCTTTCACGACGATGCGTGATGCCTGCTGTCAGCGCCAGGTAGGCCAGCAATGACTGCGCCGGTCGGGAAGGAATTTCCACCGGACTGCCATTGAGTTGTAAGTCAAACTGCCCGAGTAGGCGGATTTCTATCATCTATTTCCCGCTGGATTATCGCGATGATTTGGCAGGTTTTCAAGGAATACAAGGATAATTCTGGTCTAGTATATCATGATTTTTAGAAATAAGGACGGATAATTCGATAATAACGACAAAATAACGCTCAAATTACGCTGAAAGACTTCGGTCAGGTAAGATGTGGGCAGGTTCAAAAATTCTAGATCAGTCAATATGGAGGTAAAAAATGAACACACCCCGTCTTCCGATCGTCATCATGACTACGGCTCTGTTGGCAACCGCCATCCTCGCCTTGCTTACCTATCGCAGCACGACAACGGCTGTAGGAAGCAGCCCCTCCCAAACAGGGATGGGCGATCTGCATCGCTATGATGCCCAGAAGAGCAACGCATCTAATAGAACATTGGATAAGAGCAGTCCTTACGTTGGAATGGGAGGGCTGCGTCGTTTCGAAGCTGAACAAGCATTGGCGACCGCCAATGTGAGCAGCTTACAACTTCCTGATCGCGTTTGTCCCAACCGAGGCACGCCTAACGGAGAGCGGGACGCCGGAGCGAGCGCCCCCGTCTATGTCCTGCTGGCGAAAGGCTGCTAGTGAAGGACCGCCAGGAGACCTAATGGTCAAGTTTGGCTATAAATTTCAACAATGAGAATATTTTCTGGAGGTGTAATATGTTACGAATAGGATGGTTATGTTCAATTGTAGTGTGCTTTACCCTTCTACTGGCGGCAGTACCTGCATTTGCTGCGCCTTCGGTTTCTCCGTGGGCGCCAGCCGCAAGCCTGGAGTCGGTTCCGGGAACCAGCGTCGAGCTGAACACGCCAGCTTTGGAAGGCTGCCCAATCCTGTCCCGCGATGGCTTGCAGTTATTTATAGCCTCAAATCGCCCTGGTGGGCTGGGCGGCATCGATATCTGGGTCGCTCAGCGAGCCAGCCCTGAGGGACCCTTCGGCGCTCCGACCAATATGGGTGCGCCGATCAACAGCCCGGCTAACGACTTCTGCCCTTCGCCGTTGCAGGACGGGCAAGGGTTCATGTTTGTCTCCAACCGTCCAGGGGGCTGCGGCGGCGCTGACATCTATGTGACCCGTTATGACTCGGCGAGCGGATGGCAAGCGCCGGAGAACCTCGGCTGCGAGGTGAACAGCGCTGCGGATGAAGCTGGACCGGTGCTTTCATTTACTGAAGCCGGGCCGCCGACTCTCTTTTTCTCCAGCGCCCGGGTGGGTGGACCTGGCGGCATCAATCTGTACCAGAGTCAGATGGCCGGCGGCTGGTCGTTCAGCCCGGCAGAACTTGTCCCCGCTGTGAACACTGACGCGGATGACATGCAGCCGTATATCCGCCGGGATGGACGGGAACTGGTCTTTGCCTCCAACCGGCCCGGAGGCCAGGGTAGTTTTGATATCTGGAGCGCCAGCAGGGAATCGGTTGCCGCCCCCTGGTCGACACCGGTCAATCTTGGTTCGAACGTGAACAGCGCTGCGAGCGAGAGCCGGCCTTCACTCTCCTGGGATGGAACCATGCTACTGTTTGGCACCACCCGACCCGGCGTTGAGGGGGCCTCGGATATATTCTACACGACCCGCGACCACCCCATTCGCTGACACAAGCCACATTGGGGGTAAAAAATATAGCAACAGGCTGTCCAGGTGTACTTTTTGGCCAGCCTGTTGTATTTATTGCTCGCTTTGGACTAAAATATTCCTAAGAGGGAGTTGCGCCATGCCGTTACTGTGGTTATCGTTGGCGTTCTTGATCGGGATCTGGGCGGCGAGCCTGCTTAACTGGTCTAGCCTGGTTTGGGTCGGCCTGTCCGGCGCGGCGCTGTTCCTGCTGGCAGCGCAATCGTTCGTCGCCCGACGCTTTCCAAACCTGCCACCCCTGAAGGTCCATTTTCCCAATCCAGATGGTTTCCCTGCCTCCCACATCCCATTCTTTCTGATTGTCTTCAGTCTATCATTCGGCGGGCTGCGCTATCAAATGGTCCAGCCAGTTTGGGATGGCCAATTCGTTGCCAGCTATAACGAACTGGAAAGCGAGTTTACGATCCAGGGGGTCGTGGTTCGGCCGCCAGACGTGCGTGACCGCTATACGCTGCTGACCATCCGGACGGAGGCAATCCGCGCCGCCGCTGAAATCACCGCCCAACCTACCTCGGGTCTTCTGCTGGCGCGCATTCCCGTGGGTGGAGATTGGCGCTATGGGGACCGGATCACTGTCCAGGGCATACTCGAGACGCCGCCTGAAGACGAGCAGTTCAGCTATCGCCAGTACCTGGAACGCCAGGGAATTTACAGCTACCTCCCCAACGCCCGCGCCTCCCTGGCGGCGCGAGACCAGGGCAACCGGCTGCTGGCCTGGCTATATGCTTTCCGCGAGCGCGCCTTGCGCAGCCTATACCAGTCTTTCCCTGACCCAGAAGCCTCCTTGTTGGCCGGCATCCTGTTAGGGGTCGATGCGGGTATCCCGGCCGCGGTGGTTAAGGCCTTTCAAGACAGCGCCACATCGCATATTATCGCCATCTCTGGTTTCAATGTAGCCATTGTCAGCGGCATGTTCGCAGCCTTGTTCGGGCGCCTGTTAGGACGGCGGCGCGGCGCACTGGCGGCCATGATTTCCATTGCGCTCTATACGCTACTGGTGGGCGCCAGCGCCTCGGTGGTGCGGGCGGCGATCATGGCCGGGTTGGCAGTGTTTGCCGCGCAGATCGGCCGGCGCGGCAACGGGCTCAACACGTTAGCCATCGTGGCCGCCCTGATGGCGCTCTTCGACCCCAATATTCTCTGGGATGTTGGCTTTCAGCTTTCCTTTATGGCCACGCTGGGTTTGGTGCTATATGCCGGTGCGCTGATGGATGGATTTGCGCGGTTAGCGGGGCGATGGGTGTCCAATGAGCGGGCGCGCCGCCTGGCGCAGCCGGTGGGCGAGTATTTTCTCTTCACGTTGGCCGTCTTGCTGCCGACTCTGCCGATCATGGCCTATCATTTTCAGCGCCTGCCGTTGGCAGGGCTGCTGGCCAACCCGCTGATCTTGCCTGCCCAGCCGGCAGTGATGGTGCTGGGCGGGTTGGCCATGCTGCTGGGGATGCTCTACCAACCGTTGGGCCAGGCTGCCGCCTACCTGGCCTGGCCGTTCGTAGCCTACACCATCCGCATGGCCGAGTTTTGGGCGCAATTCAAAGGCACGATCTTGCATTTTGGCAAGATCAGCGCCCCGGCCATGATGATCTTCTATGCGCTATTGGTCCTGCTGACGTTTGGCTTGCCGGCCTGGTGGGCGCGCGCTCGGGCGGCGCAAAGCGCTGGCGCCTCGGCGGCGCCCTCGGGCGAGCAGGGGCAGGTCATCAGCCGGGCGGCTGCATTCAAAGCCTGGTTGTCCCGTTCGGCCGTACCGCTCTCGTCGTTTGCACTGGCCGGGTTGGCGATCTTGACCGTGCTGGTCTGGCGCAGCGCCTGGGCTGCTCCAGATGGACGCCTCCATATGACCTTGTTAGATGTTGGCAGCGGCGATGGGATACTGATCCAGACTCCTGGAGGGCGGAATGTGCTGATCGATGGCGGCTCCAGCCCATCGGCGCTTTCAGACGCCCTCGGGCGGCGCTTGCCATTAACGCAGCGCAGCCTGGATTATTTGATCGTAGCCGGCGCCGAAGACGAACAACTCGGGGCGCTGCCCACCACCCTGGAGCGTTTCCCGGCTGCCCGGGCGCTGTGGGCCGGGCCAACCGGTGCCACGCGCAGCGCTCGCCTGTTGAGCGCCTACCTGGTGGAAGCGAAAGTCCCGGTCACGCCCGCCCAGACCGGGCAAACTTTGGATCTGGGGGATGGCGCACGCCTGCGGGTGGTTTCTGCCAACCAGCGCGGGGCAGCGCTGATGGTGGAGTGGGGTAATTTCCGACTCTTGCTGCCGGTCGGCCTCGACCGTAGCGCTCTGGAAGACCTGCAGGCCGACCCGGCTCTGGCGCCGGTCAACGCTCTTTTGCTCTCGGATGGCGGGTATGCGCCTCTGAACCCGCCTGCCTTGATCGAGAAGCTGCACCCGGGGCTTATCTTGCTCAGCGTGGCGGCCGGCGACGCGCGCAACCTGCCGGACGCCGAGGTGATGGATGCGGTGGATGGCTACACCCTACTACGCACGGATCAGAACGGCTGGATCGAGCTGAGCACGGATGGCGAGCAGTTGTGGGTGGAAGCGGCACGGTAGCGCCGGGCAGAGGGGGATCGACAGAATAGGCTTGGGTTATTCCTTCTTTACCGCCGCGCCATGGCCACCCGTAACCGTTCTTTGGGCGAAATCAGGTGATCGACGTCGTCTGCGCCCTGGTCGATGACCACTCCTTCGGCGCAATTTTTGAGGATAACAACTTCAGCAGTGATCGAACGGGATTTGTTCTTGATATTGAGCACCGAGTTTTCGCTTGACGAACATCTCGTAATACTGCGTCTCATGGCGCTCGGCGGCCGCGGTATCCTCGAAACTGTAGACCAAACTTACGCCTTCGAGTGGTTTTTGTTGGATGCCATGGACAGCGAGCGGGGCGGGCGTCTCGCCACACCGAGGATGGTGGGCGCTATGTCGATGACATGATGGAATTACTGGCGCACCTCACCTCTTGAGCGAACGCCATTCGGCCATGAGACGATTGCGCCGTTGCGTGCGCCGCCCCGGTGGGAGGCGACTTGCTTCGCCCTGTGATACAGCCTCATATTGGTAAAGATAAAACCCTCGTTGAATGATCTATTGATCGTTCTCTTGATGGGCAATTGTGGGTTGATGTACACCGGTAACCCTGACCCTGCTAAGATAATATCAATAACATTCGATTTGTAGAATTCGTGCTTCCAGCTATTGACTTGGTTTATGAATTATGCTAAATACTCATGTATGGCTAATGTAATGATTGCATTTGCGCTGTGCAAATGTTCTTTTTGGACAGATGTCATGACCTGCGGTCACCGCCAAGAATGATAGTCTGGAATGTTGAAAAATCGACGAAGTCGATTTTTCAACACACGAATAACTTTCAAGTCAGCCCCAAAACATTTTCAAGGAGGTGTTTTTGACAGTAAAGAATTCAACACCCCAAAGCCCGGTTTTGAGAAAAAAGAAACAGATTAGAGCAAAAGGAAATGGAGAAGGAGTAGACGATGAATAAAAGGATTATCTGGTGTTTTAGCATTGCAGTTTCATTATCGCTCATATTAGCAGGTTGCGCCAAGCAGCAGCCTGCCGCTACTACAGAAACGATCCAGATCGGTCTCCAGGCGCCTCTGACCGGGGATTATGCAGCCGAAGGTCAATGGGCGAAACAAAGCGTGGAGATTGCCGCTGACTTGATTAATAAAAAGGGAGGCGTTTTAGGAAAGCCCGTAGAAATTGTTGTGGTGGATGACGCTTCTAATCCGAAGGACAGTGCGCTCGCAGCCCAAAAAGCAATCTCTCAGGGACTCAAGGAAGTGATCGGTTCCTATGGCTCCTCGGTCACTGCTCCCGCGGCTGATCTTTATGATGCCAATAAAGTCGTGTCAGTTGCCTATGGCTCCACCGCAGTCCGTTTGACCATGGAAAAGCAACGCCCGTATTTCTTCCGCACTTCGGGTCGTGACGATACCCAATCTGAGTTCTTTGCTAAATTTGTGACCGAAGTGCTCAAGGCCAAACGGATCGCCATCATGCACGATAACCAGGATTACGGAAAAGGGGTAGCTCAGGATGCAATGAAATTCTTGCAACCTGCCATTGATGCCAAACAGGTCGAAGTCGTTTATTACGATGCCATCACTCCAGGCGAGAGTGATTATTCTGCGGTGGTCAGCCAGATCAAAGCGCTCAATCCTGATGTCTGGTTCTTCACTGGCTACTATCCCGAGGCGGCTTTGTTGCTCAAGCAAGCCCGTGAAGCCGGTGTGACGAGCACATTCGTAGGTAATAATGCGGTCCCGACCCCTGAATTTGTAAAAATTGCCGGGGTTGACGTGGTCAAAGGGTCCATTCACTTGAATGAGCCGATCCCTCAATACCTGGATTTTCCCGAGTCCAAAGAATTCATGGATGCATACAAGGCGAAGTACAATGAACTGCCCGGTTCTATTTGGTCGGTTTATGCCGCAGATGCCTTGAACGCGCTCGTAGCCGCTATTGCGAAAGCTGGCAGTACAGATCCTGACCAGGTCGCCAGCACCTTGCGGACGATGGCAGATGCTAAGGGCATCACCGGTTCGTTGTTATTTACCGATCGCGGTGATCGAAAAGATATTCCATATTACGCCTATGTCTACAATGATAAGGGAGAACTAGAGCTCTATAACCCTTAAGCAGCTTCAGCGGACGAGAAATTAAGGGCTCCCTAAGGCATGTACATGTGGAGTGGGCTGCGCAGCTGCCCACTCCACAAAGTATCATTTTTCCTTTGAGATGTGAAGGGCGCACCCTGCAAAAACACCGGCGCCTTGGAGGCGTTTTCCTATGCAAATGCTTGGCGAACAATTGATCAACGGCTTGACCCTTGGTTCTTTCTATGCCCTGGTTGCCATTGGGTATTCAATGGTATATGGGGTAATGAAACTAATCAATTTCGCGCACGGCGATCTCTTTACATTGGGCAGCTATTTGGGGTATACATTCCTGGTCATTGGGGCCGGCTGGGTAACGAGGACGTTTGGCATTTGGGGCGGCGTGGCTGTTGCAACCCTGGGGGCGATGCTGGGGGTGGGCATCGCAGGTCTGATCCTCGAACGCGTCGCCTATGCCCCTGTCTACAAAGCGGGTCGCTTGCCGCTTGTTGTCTCGGCCCTGGGAGCCTCTATCTTTCTGGCCAATGGAATCATGGCAGTCTGGGGCCCACGCTTCCAGGCATATCCCATCGATAGTATTCCATCCGGCAGCATCTTGTTATTTGGCGATTTCAGAATTTCCATTCTAAAGCTTGTCACCCTCCTGGTTTCGTTAGCATTGATGGCATTAATCTATTATGTTGTTGAAAAAACCACTTTTGGCGCTGCAATCCGCGCGTCTGCGCTAGACCGTGAAACTGCCACAATCGTTGGCATCGACTTCAGAAAGATTATCCTGTTTGTATTTTTCGTTGGCCCGGCGCTGGGCGCTTTAGCGGGGGTTTTTGCAGGGTTGAACTATACCCGCATCATCTTCACACTTGGCTGGGGGTACGGTCTGAAAGCATTTACTGCCGTTATTTTAGGTGGGATTGGCAATATCCCGGGCGCTTTGCTCGGAGGATTGCTGCTCGGTATTATCGAAGCGCTTTTTGAGGGTTTCGTGTCCGGGGCATGGAAAAATGTGTTTGTCTTTCTGATCTTGATTGTTATCCTAATCGTCAGACCCACTGGTCTGATTGGTGAGAAAGTCGCTGAAAAAGTATAAATATGAGCGACATCACGCGTAATCTACTTCGACGCATCTCGAATTTTCAGACCATACGCGGTGCACCCTCAAAAGGCAGAGCAAGCCGTGTGCCTTTAGCGGTCTTGATCGCGGCGATGGTTGCCTACCCGTTTCTTCCTTTCATTAATAACTACTGGATTGATGTCGGATTCTTTGTCGGGATTTATGCCTTGCTTGGCCTGGGCCTGAACATCATGTTAGGTGAAGTAGGCTTGTTTAACCTGGGTCAGGCCGCGTTTTATGCGATTGGCGCATACACCACCGCCATACTTTATACCCAATTAAACATCCCTATCGTCATCCTTCTACCTATCAGCGCGCTTGTCGCGGGTGGTTTTGCGTATTTGGTAACGTCTCCGATCATCCACCTCAGAGGCGATTACTTGTGCATTGTGACGATTGGGATTGGGGAGATTGTTCGTATTACCGCTCTAAACGATCCCTTTGGCTTGACCAATGGCGCAAACGGGATCACTGGCATCGGTAATCCTGATTTTGGATTTTTTTCAATCCAAACCCCTACTCAATTTTATTACTACATCTGGGTCATTGTCGGACTTGTGATTATTGGGGTGTTGAATTTACAGAAATCGAGGGTCGGCAGGGCATGGAATTACATCCGGGAAGATGAGATCGCGGCGGAAGCGAGCGGCGTCGACGTGCGCCATTATAAGCTGATCGCCTTCGTCATTGGAACAGCGCTGGCAGGTGTGGCAGGAAATATTTATGGCTCGAAGCTGATGACCATTTCTCCGGCCAACTTCACTTTTATGGAGTCCTGTTTGATTTTTGTCATCGTCCTCTTAGGCGGGCTGGGCTCCATCCCAGGCAACCTCCTGGGAGCCGCAATTGTGGTTATTTTCCCCGAGATTTTCAGGCAATTTGCCACCTATCGAATGCTTATCTTTGGGGCTGCCCTGATTGTAATGATGATATTTCGACCTGACGGGATTTTGCCTCGCAAAAGGGAAAGGGCAGGCTTTCACGGATTAGGAATTTCCAAACTGCCTGCAGATGATAACGAGTTCTTGGAAGATGCTTTAAAGAATGTTTCTCCCGCTCCACAAAATTCAGACAAGGAACCGATCGAAAACGGTATTGTACTGAAAACGGAACGCGTGAGCATGCAATTCGGTGGGTTGACGGCGGTGAACCAGTTCGACCTCAAGATCAGGAAAGGACAGATCACTTCTCTGATTGGTCCGAATGGCGCCGGCAAGACCACTCTTTTTAATGTGATTACAGGAATTTATCATCCCCACTCCGGGAAAGTGATTTTCATGGGTGAGGATATTACGAAACTTAAGCCACACCAGATCATCGCTAAAGGTGTGGCAAGGACATTTCAAAACATCCGCCTCTTTCCATCTTTAACATGTATTGAAAATGTCATGTCTGGCCCACATTGCCATGCTTGCAACGGCGCCGGGTCCTCGATATTACGTTTTTCTGGCCAACAGACAGAAGAGCGCCATATCTTAGAGGTAGCATCCATTCGTTTACACCAGGTTGGTCTGTGGGATTATCGGAATGAATTGGCGAAAAACTTGCCTTATGGCAAACAGAAAATGCTTGAAATCGCCCGTGCTCTGGCCTCTACCCCTAAACTGCTCATTTTGGATGAACCCTCCTCGGGCCTAAATGATAAAGAAACTGAGCAACTCATGGAATTCCTTTCCAAACTCGTCACTGAAGGTTTTACCCTTCTGCTGATTGAACACGACATGAATGTAGTGATGGGCATTTCGAATCTGGTGACCGTGATGGATATGGGATCCAAGATTGCAGAGGACCTGCCTCACAATATTTATAACAACCCAAAGGTAATTGAAGCTTACCTTGGAACGGAGGAGTAAGATTACCACGCTGCTTTCAGTCGAAAATCTTACCGTAGCGTACGGCGCTGTAGAGGCGCTTAAAGGTGTGTCTCTCGAAATAGCGGAGGGAGATGTGGTGGCAGTCCTGGGGGCCAACGGAGCTGGCAAAACGACACTGCTCAAAGCAATTTCCGGACTGGTCCCCATAAAAACCGGAGCGATCCGGTTGAGAGGGGATGATCTAAGTACGTACCCAGCTTTTAAATTGGCTGAAATGGGAATTATGCATATCCCAGAAGGACGCAGGGTTTTCTCCACACTTTCCGTTGAGGAAAACCTAAACCTGGGCTCCTGGAGTATTCGTAAGAAAATTCCTTCCCGTGATCTTCAAAAGAGTATGGATTGGGTCTACAGCCTTTTCCCGATTTTGAAAACCAGGCGGAAGCAATTAGCCGGAACGCTTTCTGGCGGAGAGCAGCAAATGTTGTCGATCGGGAGGGGATTAGTGTCTCAACCGAAGATTCTGCTTCTTGATGAACCTTCGTTAGGACTTGCTCCGGTTCTGGTATTGGAAATTTTTGGAGTGATCAAGAAAATCCACGAGGAGGAAGGGGTCTCGATACTTCTTGTGGAACAGAATGCGCGCAAAGCCCTTGGGATTGCGAATTATGGTTATATTTTAGAGACTGGGAAGATCGCTCTTCAAGATGCTGCAGAATCGCTGAAAAAGGACGAGCATGTTAAAGCCGCCTATTTGGGAGGGGGCCGGTTGCAAAGCGGCGCGAAACAATGAGGAGCAATCATTGTCGAACCATAAATGGGGGACTATTTTTTTGCATCTACATACCATCCTTGTTTGACCTTTGTGAGCAATCTTTGTGAAGCGGCGCTACCTGTCAAGGCGACTCTCTTCATCGGTCTACTTGCGATTGGCGAGCTCTATCTCTGATGGATTATCGAGTGCAAACGAACCGGTTTTTAGATCACCGGCCGGTTCATAGATCGTCAGAATGATGCCTGTACTGGTGGTTTTGCTGTCGATGAGCTTGAGGCCGGCCGGGAGTGTTCCCTGGCCAAAAAGTCGTTTGCCGTTTCCAATCACAACCGGATAAATCAATAGATGAAACTTGTCGATCAGGTTGTGTTTTAACAATGTCTGGATTAAATCGCTGCTGCCATGAACCTGTAATTCAGGGCCATCCATTTCTTTGAGCTTCCTGACTTCTTGGGCGACATCCCCCTTTAACAGGACAGAGTTATTCCAGTCGACCTTCGGCAGCGACCTCGAGGCGACATATTTCCTGGCATTGTTGAGTTCGTCTGCACCGGGTTCCTGGGAGTACGGCCAGTACGCAGCGAAGATTTCATAGGTTTTCCTCCCCAGCAGAAGATCGAATGGCCCTGCCATGAATTCGCCCATGATTTGATTCGTCATTTCATCCCAGTAGTTGACCGACCATCCGCCGTATGCAAAGCCGCCGGCAAGATCCTCCTCCGGGCCACCGGGGGCTTGCATTACACCGTCAAGAGTCATAAACGTGGAAACAATTAGTTTTCGCACCTTGCTTTTCCTTCATTTTGCACGGCTCTGAGGGATGGGGCCGCGCCGGCCCAATCCCTCAAAGGAAAAACTCACCCCATTGGGGTTACCAGTTGGAAGTAATTTCCATCCGGATCTGCCAGGGTCGCAATCCATCCACCATCCAGTTCGTACGGTTCTTGGATGACCTCGGCTCCCAGGGCCTTTATTCGCTCGTACTCCTCTTTGACCTGGGTGGTTTCAAAATTACACATGATGCGTCCAGGATCTTTCGTGCGACCCATCATCCCGGAATGATCCAAGACGGATAGATAGGACGCCCCCGCTTGCCAGCCAAAAAAGCCATACTTCTCATCGACCATCTCGGCTGGCTTTCCGAGGACTTTCTCATAGAAAGCCGCCAGGACCTTGGGTTGTGTCGTTCCGATCATGACGGAGTTTAAATTAAGCATCTTAAGCAATCCTTTCTGTTAGCGGTACGTGTAAACGAATTATATTCGGCCGAGCCTGGTCGACTCGTTGCGAATGAGGCGAAGGCGCATATTGCGCCTAAATTATACCGTATTTATCCTGTTTTTTGATCTGGCTAAAATCGAATAAACAAAACCAACATCCTGCACACCGCCAACCCGACCCACCGGCGCATCCTCTAGTTTCCATGATATTATAATGGGCGCGCAATTCTACTCATCCATCAGTAAGAGTGGATTTTGCGAAGCAATCCATATGAATGACTATCCAATCGGCACGGTCAGCTTCTTATTCACAGACATCGAAGGCAGCACTCCATTATGGGAGAGCCAGCCGGAGCAGATGCGCGCCGCCTTACAAATCCATCACGCGATTATGCAGGCTTCGATTGCAGACAACGCGGGTGTGGTGGTCAACATTGCCGGCGACGGTTTCCTGGCGGCTTTTCCCACCGCGCCCCAGGCGCTTAGCGCGGCGATATCTGCCCAACGAGACCTGGCCGCTGTAGATTGGGGCCCAATCGGCCGCCTGCGCGTGCGCATGGGGATGCATAGCGGCGAGGCTGTTTTGGACGAGAGCGGCCAATATGCCGCTTCGCATACGCTGAACCGCGCCGCACGTGTCATGTCTGCCGGGTATGGCGGCCAAATCCTGCTTTCGAATGAAGCTGCCGAGTTGTGCAAACCTGCTATGCCGGCCGGCGTCTCTCTGAAAGACCTTGGGCTAAATTACCTCAAAGGGCTGACTCGTCCGGAGCACATTTTCCAGGCGGTGATCCCAGGTCTCCCGGCCGATTTCCTGCCTCTGCTCTCTCAGCTTAGCCCGTATTACGCTTTGCCTCCGCAGTTCACCCCTTTTATCGGTCGCACGCGAGAAATGGCAGAGATCCTGCGCTTGTTTGACGATCCGGCCTGTCGCATTCTGACTCTACTCGGCCCGGGTGGGATTGGTAAGACCCGACTGGCCATCCAGATCGCCGAAGGTAAACTGGCCGAATTCAGTCAGGGAGTATGTTTCGTACCCCTGGCCGGGGTTGTCTCTCAAGATGGGATGCTATTGGCTTTTGCCAAAGCTATGCAGCTCACCTTCCACCAGGCTGGCGGCGACCACCGCCAGCAATTGCTCTCGGCCTTAAAACCCAGGCATATGCTGGTCGTGCTGGATAACTTCGAGCAGCTTGTCGGCGCGGAAAGCGCTCAACTACTGCTCGAGCTCATCACCGTCGCTGCGAGTGTGAAGCTGTTGGTCACCACTCGCGTGGGTTTAAACCTTGGCATCGAGCGGCAGTATCCGTTGCGAGGCATGAGCCTGCCCGGATCGCCCGGCGAGCAAGCCGATCCCGAAACCGTGAAAACTTTCAGCGCTGTGCGCTTGTTCGTCGAGCGCGCCCGGCGCATCGATTCCAATTTTGCGATCACCCGCCAGAATCTCAATTCGGTGCTTCAAATTTGCCGCAAGGTTCAAGGCATGCCGTTGGGCATCGAGTTGGCGGCGACCTGGTTGGACGTTCTTAGCCCAGAAGAGATCGCGGTTGAAATTGAACACGCCTCTGAGTTTTTAGAAAGTGAGCTGCACGACTTGCCTTTACGCCAGCGCGGCTTGCGGGCAGTCTTCACCAGCACCTGGGAATTTCTAACTCAGCACGAACGCGAAGTATTCAAGTCGCTTTCGGTTTTTCTGGGCGGCTTCACCCGCCAGGCTGCGCAGGCGGTGGCCGGCGCAGTGTTGAGAGACCTGTCAGCCCTGATGAACAAATCTCTCCTCGGGCGTGATGTCGATGGCCGGTATGAGATCCACGAGTTGCTGCGCCAGTTCGGCGCCGAGCAGTTGCGGGAAAACCTGGCAGAACAGTCAGCAACCTACGAGCGCCTGGCCGATTACTTCTCTAACCTGCTTGCTGAGCAGGCTGAGCGCATGAAGACGGTCGAGCAGGTCGCCGCTTTCCAGGCGGTGGAAAATGATCTGGATAATATCCGTCTGGCCTGGACCTGGGCAGTCGACCACCTCCAGGTTGAGCGCCTGGAACAGGCTTTGTTGGGCCTATTTTTGTATTGTGATGTGCGTTATCTGCATGATGAGCTGCAAAGCGGCCTTGAGATGGCTAGCGGGCGCCTGGATTTCGCCCGCCCGCTGGGTGAAAGCGAGCAGCGTCTCCTGGCTAAGCTGCTTACTTTTCAACGCTTGACCTATCGCTATGCGTCTTCCAACCAGTCCATCGAATGGCAGGAGCGCGCCCTGGAGCTGCGTGAAAACCTCCCCCCACAAGATCAGATGGGGGTTTGGTTTACCTACCTGGTCGGTATCTCGCCGTTTAATGCCAATATCGCCACGCACATCGAACATCCTGATGCCATCCGCTTGTTGAACGAGAACCTGGCTTTTCTGCAAAGGCAGGATGATCGTTGGGGATGCGCTTTGACTCAACGGCAATTGGGCTTCCGCCACGAAATCCTCGGTGAGATCGACTCCGCCAGGCAGGCATACAGCGAAGCAGCCAGCTTGTTCCAGGCTTGCGGCGATAAAATCCAGCTTGCCTGGTGCCTTGACGATCTGGGTGGAATGGCGGTCGGGCGGAATGACTATGTCCTGGCTGACACGCTGGTTAGCCAGGCTCAGGAGATTTTTGAAGAGTTGGGCGAACAAGCGAACCTGGCCAGTGTCTTATATGACCGGGGAAGATATAAAGAAGCCACCGGCGAATACAATACCGCGCTGCTATATTTTCAACAAAGTATGGATGTCTGCTCAAACCTTGGGTTGCGCCTGTTCATGCCTCACATCCAATCCGCCGCCAGTTATACCGCTTTGCGCATGGGCAACCACCCATTGGCGCGCCAATTTCGCGAGCGCAGCCTGGCGCAATCAGCCGAGAATCAGGATCCCAGCGGTTTGATTTGGGGCAAATGGGAGTTGGGCGAGATCGAGCGTGTGGAGGGTAACCTGGCAGGCGCCCGCCAGCTATACGAGGAAAGCTTGAGGCAGTTCGAGCTCACGCCTCAATCGAATATCCTGATATTCTACCAGCGCGGTTTAGGCGATATTGCCCTGGCGCAAGGGGATTATGCTGAGGCACAGCGCCGTTTTGAGCAAAGCCTGGAACTGGCGCAGCAAGGGTATCACACCTGGTCGGTCGCGTATGCACTAAGTGGATTGGGGCGGGCCGACATCGGTTTGGGGGATTTGGAAGTTGCCGAACGGCATTTCCATGAAGCGCTGCAGAAAGCAGTCCAGACTGGCGCGCGTGGTTTAATCATGGTCGCTATCTCCGGACTGGCCGAGATGTACGCAGCCCAGGGAGACGATCAGGGCGCGGTTGAGCTGGCTGCCTTCGTCGTTGCGCAGCCGGCCGCCTGGCAGGAATTTCGCCTGCGGGCGGAGAAAGTTCTTCAGCACTGTATTTCCCGCTTGCCGGCCGGCATGGCTGCGAACGCCCTGGCGAAATGGGACCCGGGAGACTTGGAATCTTTAATCTCGGCGGTTGTTCACACCTGAGCCAGGCGTAAGTTCAGGATTTAATCTTCTTTTAATATAATTTGCAATTAAGGTTATAATAGCGCTATCCGAGCTTCCCAACCCGATTGGAGGAAGGGCATGTCCGTAAACAGCCTCCCTACTCAATATGCTCCTGCACGGCGCGCCTCCAAGAAACGCATCTTACGCCAGGCGGCCAGCGTTTCCAGTATCCCGTTGATTCGCCCGCTCTTTGACGCTATTCCAGATATTATCCTCATTTTGAACGCCGAGCGCCAGATTGTTTTTGCCAACCAGGCGCTGCTGAATCTTGTCCGGCTTGACAGCCCCGAGATGGCGATTAGCTTTCGTCCCGGTGAAATATTAGATTGCCTGCACGCCTCGGAAACCGAAGGCGGCTGCGGCACAACAGAATTTTGCCAGAAGTGCGGCGTGGTGCAGGCCATTCTATCCAGCTTGCGCGGAGTCGAAGCGGACCAGGAATGTCGCATTCGTCTGTCGAACGGCGATGCGCTGGATTTGCAGGTATTTTCTGCTCCTCTGGTGCTGGACGGACAGCAGTTCTCGTTTTTAACGTTAAGGGACATCAGCCACGCCAAACGCCGCCGTATCCTCGAGCGTGTATTCTTTCATGACATCTTGAATTCGGCCGGGGCGTTGCGTGGGCTGGCGGAAGTCTTGCGTCGCGCGCCGGTGGATGAAAAAGACGCCGTCGCCGTGGATATCGAAGATGTCTGCGAGCGCTTAATCGATGAGATCAAGTCGCAGAAAGAATTGGCCGCAGCCGAAAATAACGAGCTGAATGTCGAGCGCAGCCTCATCAATACCCGCCAATTCTTAGAAGAGCTGGTCCGTTTTTACCAAAACGATGCCCCCGGTTGCCAGCTTCGCCTCGACCCACAGGCCTGTGATACGGTGCTGGTCAGCGATCGCACTCTGTTGAGGCGAGTGTTGGGCAATATGATCAAAAACGCTTTGGAGGCCTGTCCCGCGGGCAGCGCCGCCAACCTGGGATGCCAGGCGCGCAAAGGGCAAGTTGAATTTTGGGTGCATAATCCAGGCGTCATTCCCCCCGAGGCGCGCTTGCAGATCTTCCAACGATCATTCTCGACTAAAGGCGCTGGCCGGGGCCTGGGGACCTACAGTATCAAATTACTGGGAGAGCGTTACCTGGGCGGTAAAGTGAGTTTCACTTCCAACCTTGCCCATGGGACCAGGTTTATGATCTCTTTGCCGGCGGAATAAATCCCTGGCCGAGATCAAAAAATCGGGCGCCCCTACGCCCGATTTTTTGATCCTTAAGCCGTCTGCGCTGCTAGCTCGCCCGGCGAGAAATTTTCCCAGGGTAGCGCGTCTTTTACATCCCACACGGTTACGATGGCGTCAATCGCGGCCTCGCCGAGCGCCCGAGCCACCGAGATGCGGTGGTGCCCGTCGCGCACGAAGTAATTTTTGCCAATCTGGATCAATTCTACAGCCGGCAAGGCTTTTCCCTGCAAGCGAGCAGTTGCAACGCTGACCCAGCGGTCGCGCGTCTTCTCGCTGAGTGGATGAAAGGCAGAGTCGAAATCTCTCACCCGACCTTCCGAGCCGCGGATCTGCTCCAGCAGCACAGCCTGCACGCCAGCGTAATGGCGGCCACGCATCTGCAGGCTGTGTTCTATCTCGTCGAGGTCGAGAAGAGCGTTTGAGCGATGGGTGAGGTGTGCCCATAAGTTCACCCGACTGCGACTGCGAAAGGCTGAATGGAACAGCTTAACGGCTTGGACGGATAGGCGGGCATTCTCATTGTTCGCAAGGCGGTCCGGAAAGGCGGGTTCTGATGGGGTGGGGTTCAACATCTCAAACATTTCGGCTGTCCTTTCGTAATATTCTGTCTATAGTTTATCGAGCGGACGTTGCCGTCCCGTTTCTGGGCGCGTTTCGAAAAGCGTTTCATAAAACATTAATGAAAAATCCGATATAATTTTGCTGGAGCGAGTGATGGCTATGTTGAGTATTTATCTCTTAGGTGCACCCCGCCTGGACCTGGATGGTAAGACCGTCGCTTTCGAGCGTAATAAGGCCCTGGCGCTCTTGGCATACCTGGCTATGGAAAATACTGCCCAGGCGCGCGAATCGCTGGCCGCCCTGTTCTGGCCGGATTATGACCGTGAACGCGCCTATGCCTATCTCCGGCGTACCCTCTGGTCCATTCGCGAAACCCTTGGCGAAGGCTGGTTGGAAGCCGGTCGCGAGCAGGTCAGCTTGCAGCGAACCCCTGATCTGCGCCTGGATGTGCAGTATTTTCGGGAGGCGCTGGAGGAGTGCAACCAGCACGACCATGCCCCTGACCAGGTATGCGGGCGCTGTATTCAGTCGCTCGAACAAGCGGTGGCCTTCTACCGGGGGGACTTCATGTCAGGGTTTAGCCTGCGTGATAGCGCAGCCTTTGATGAGTGGCAATTCTTCCAGAGCGAGAAGCTGAAGACCGAACTCGCCAGCGCCCTGCAGCGCCTGGCTCAGGCCTACAGCGGCCAGGCGGATGCAAATCGGGCGATCCTGGCTGTGCGACGTTGGTTGGCGCTCGACCTGCTCAATGAAGAAGCCCACCGGCTGCTGATGCAGATTTATGCGCAGGACGGCCAACGCAATGCTGCCCTGCGGCAATACCAAGAATGCCAGCGCATTTTGAAGGCCGAGCTGGGCGTCGAGCCCCAAATTGAGACCACTCGCCTGTATGAGTCGATCCGGGATGGAAATCAGATCAACCCAGGCCGGTCCAAGGCAGAGCTTCAGCTTATCCGTCCGGACTTTCAGCGCTTACAATTGCCCAACCCTTCGACGCCATTTGTTGGCCGCGTCGCCGAGCTGGTTGATATCACCGCCCTGCTTCTGAACTCTGAGTGTCGTTTATTGACCCTGGTCGGTCCGGGCGGGATTGGTAAAACCCGCCTGTCAATCCAGGCCGCGGCTAAGATTGTCGATCGAAATCCCTCCATCTTTGCCGATGGCGTGGTCTTTGTCCCTCTGGCGCCGGTCAATTCGGCTCAATGGTTGGTTTCTGCCATCGCCACCGCGCTCAAGGTACAATTCCGCAGCGAGCAACTGCCGCGCGATACGCCTGAGCCGCAGCAGTTCCAGCTCATCGAATACTTGCGCGACCGAAAAATCTTGCTGGTGTTGGATAATTTTGAGCACCTGATGGCCGGCGCACATCTGCTCACCGAGATACTCGCTGACTGTCCGGGGGTTAAGCTGCTGGCGACCTCTCGCGAGCGCCTACGGCTGGCGCAGGAATGGGTTTTCGAAGTGGGCGGGATGTCTTTCCCGCAAGATGGCAGCCTGGAACCACTGGAGGCCTACCCAGCGGTCCAATTGTTCATCCAGCATGCCCGTAGGGCGCGGGTTAATTTTGAAGCCAGCCAGGCTGACAAAGCCAGTGTGGCGCATATTTGCCGCCTGGTGGAGGGAGTCCCGCTGGCGATTGAGCTGGCCGCGGCCTGGGTGAGCTTGTTATCTTGCTCAGAAATTGCCGCCGAGATCGAGCGCAACCTGGATTTTCTGACCGCTAACCAGCGTGAAACGCCAGAACGCCACCAGAGCCTGCGCGCGGTTTTTGAAAACTCCTGGAACCTGCTCTCACAACAAGAGCAAGATGTCCTGATGCGCTTGTCTGTATTTCGCGGTTCCTTCCGCCGAGAGGCCGGCGCGGCGGTGGTAGAAGAGCTCCGATCCCTCGAGACGGGCTCGTCCGACCCGGCGGCTGCGTCTACCAGGGGCAGCCGCGGTCCTGCGCCTTTTCTGCTGCTCTTATCAGCCCTGGTCGATAAATCCCTGTTGCGCCGGGTGGAGAGTGATCATGAAGTGCGCTTTGCTATGCACGAGCTGATCCGCCAGTATGCCGCAGAGAAGCTTGCCCAGACGGCTGACGCGGCGGAACAGTCACGCGACCGCCAGGCGGCGTACGTTGCCGCCTGGCTGGTGAAAATGTACGCTGAGATGCGTAGCCCCCGGCAAATCCAGGCCCTCAATCAGGTCGAACTGGAAATTGAAGATGTGCGCTCTGCCTGGCGCTGGATGATCGAACGCCGCAATTACCCCGCCCTCCTGCAGTGCCTGAACGGGCTTGCCCACTACTATAACATTCGCAACCGTTACCAGGAAGCTGAAGATGACCTGCGCCTCGCCTTGGAGAGCTTTCAGCAGCCTCTTTCCAGTCAAGCTGAGACGGTCTACGTCTACCTCCTGGCCTATTACAGCTCAGTACTCTTCAATAGCGAAAACTATGCCCTGGCGAACCAGGTATATGCTCAAACCTTAGACCTGGTCAGCCGATTAGGTGAAGCGGACCAGGCGCAGGTCTATACCTTGATGGCTTTTGGCTCTGGTCGCCTGCCGCAGGAGCAGGTCGAGCAGAATTATCGCAGAAGCCAACAGATTTTCCTGGAGGCGGGTGATCGTTGGGCGGTAGCCTTGACAATGCTCGTCTACGTCACCTACGCCCAATATACTTTGGCCAACATGGAGCTCGCCCGCCGACTTTGCCAGGACAGTCGGGCTTTGTTCGAATCGTTGGGCGACAAGGTCGGCATGGTATTTTCCCTGATCAACCATGCCTCGCTGTGTTATGCGCTGGGCGAATATGAAACGGTGAAGCAGTTGTGCCATGAAAGCCTGGGTCTGTGCCGGGCCCTGGGTGATCGCTGGCGTACAGCGACATCCTTGCTTAATCTCGGCCAGGCCTGCGTCGCCTTGGGCGAATATGCACAGGCTCGGGAGGTTTATAAAGAGAGCCTTGAGCTGGTGCGCGCCCTGGGCAACCGGCGGGTGACGGCGCGCTTTTTATCGTGCCTGGGTTATGTTGAATACCTGGAAGAAGATTTCCGGACTGCGGGCGGCCTTTTCGGTGAAGCCCTCGAACTGAGTCGCCAGATGGGCGACTTGCGTGAGATGGGTATGGTCGAGATGAATTTGGGCAACATCGCCCTCTCCGGCGGCGATTTGGAGGAGGCCAGGAAGCGTTACCAGTCGGCCATCGATCTGTTGCAAGATATCCCTTTTGCACGCTGGGAATATGCCATCTGTCTCAAGCGCATGGGCGGCCTGTGTTACCGCACGGGAGAAGTTACCTCTGCCTGGGAAAACTACCGGCGCGCCTTGCACATCAGCCTGGAGCTCAAGCGCACGCCGGAAGTGCTGGATAACCTGGTGGGGATTGCGGAGCTATTAGGATACGAAGGGCAAGCGGCGCGAGCGGTGGAATTGTTAGCGCTCGCCCTGGCGCACGAGGAATGCGCCAGGGCTGTGCGTGAGCGCGCTCAATCTTTATTGTCTGTGTATCAAGCACAATTGCCTGCAGGGGTTTTTAATTCTGCCGCCCTC
>JAYRNN010000298.1:0-1853 GCA_041912175.1 Anaerolineales bacterium
AGGAATGTTTGCGTGGCCTCCAGCAAGCCCTGGATGGCCTGATCCAGAACGTTCGGACGGCCGAGCAAACGCCGGATATGCCAATTCGAGAGCGCCAGCAGGCCTTTATAGGGGAAGATCGCGGCCAGCAGGCGGCGGGTGAAATCCAGCGAGCTGATCAGTCCGGCGTCCAGCGCTTCGGCGATCTCGGGCTGCAAGCGGGTTTGCTCGTGGAAACCAATTTCGATGTTCGCCAGCAGGATTAATTCCGCGCGTGCTTTCTCATCGTCCGTAAACATGGCGACATAGTAATGGGAAAACGCCTGGCGCAGATATTGCTGGCCTTCCGACGGGTCGCCGGGGAGCAGCGCCTCGCAAAAAAGGCTGATTTTGTCCTGCTCAGGCGTCTTGTCTTGCAGGCAGGTATTGAAGAAGCGCGCGAACTCGCGTCCGATTTCATCAAAGACCTTCTTGTTGCCGCGTCCTACGGCATCGCTGGCGCGCTCGATGGCTGAAACGAAGTTGCCTGCATCCAGGGCTTGCCTTTGCAGGCCCGCCGTTTGTTGCGCCCCCACAGCCTGGGCGGAGGCGGCAAAATTGCTCGCGGCCTGTAGCGGGGCGGCTTCTCGGCTGAGCTGGATTTCGAGCGTTCGTTTCAGGTCCTCTTTGCGGATGGTCTGCCCGGCTTGCTTCGAGGCCCAGGTGGCAAAGGTGCACCAGTTGGCGCTCGTTCCGATGCGCGTCGCGAAAACGGCAGAGAGCTCGTGGTAGCACTGGGTGATGCGTAAGTTGCGTATCACCGGGTCATCTATGCCTGAAATCTGGTCGATTTCTGCCAGGGTTGGGCTCGATTTTGAGAGGTCCATATCTTGGATTATAGTACAATTGGCGAAATCAACCTGCTTTGCTCGGCCATCGGGGAGTTTCCTGAAAATGTAGATGGTCAAGGATGATGAATACAACCGATTTGGGAGTTTTCCGATGGCCCGTATTGCAATACTAACCGACAGCACTGCTTACCTGCCCGCAGAAGTGCGCCAGCAATATTCGATTGAAATTGTTCCCCTGGCGATTTTGTGGGATGGCAAAACGTACCGGGATGGGATCGATTTGGCCCCCCAGGATTTCTATACCCGACTGGACCATTCGACAAGTATGCCCACCACTTCTCAGCCTTCCACACAAGAGTTTCTGAATCGTTTGGATGACCTGGCGCTCCGCTATGATGGGATCGTCGCGCCGCTGATTTCTTCGGGGATCAGCGGTACGGTCGCCACGGCCAGGTCGGCTGCGGCTGAATTTTCAAAAGTTCCGCTTCACGTCGTGGATACGCATGCAACCGCCGGCGGATTGGCGCTGGTTGTGCTGGCGACTGCGCGGGCGGTAGCCGAGGGTCGCAGCCTGGACGAGGCGGCTAAAATCGCCCAGGAGGTCTGTGATCGTATGCACACGTTCTTTATGGTCGATACTTTGAAATACCTGCATAAGGGGGGCCGGATCGGCGGCGGGGCCAGGTTTATGGGCTCTGCGCTCAGCATCAAGCCGATCTTGTTTTTGAACCAGGAAGGGAAAATCGATGCTCTGGAACGCATCCGCACCAAACAAAAAGCGCTGGCGCGCCTAAGCGAGCTGGTGGAAGAAAAGGCGGCCGGCAAGCCGGTGCACCTCAGCGTGTATCATGCTGCGGCGCATGCCGAAGCCAGCCAACTGCTCGGCCAGTTGGCTGCCCGGATGAATTGTGTCGAAACGTTGCTTTTGGATTTGAGCCCGGTGATCGGGGCTCACGTAGGCTCGGGCACCATCGGTGTGTCGGTTTATTCCGACACGCCATCGCATTAGGCGATTAAAGCGTTGAACGCCAGGGTGAGGGGGGC
>JAYRNN010000299.1:0-13285 GCA_041912175.1 Anaerolineales bacterium
ACCAGGCCGAGACGCTGCTGGTCGCCCAACACCTGTCGGACTGCGAAAGCTGCCGCCAGGAGCTCAAGCTTTACCAGCAGTTGGCCGACCGGCTTCCCTTTGCGCTCGTCCAGGCCGAGCCGCCGCCCTCCCTCAAGCGCAATCTGTTGAGTAAACTCTCCGCCCGCCCGTCGCCGGACGAGCAACCAGCCGCTGAGGCCAGGCCGCTCTCCTGGCTGCAGCGGCTCACGCGCTCCCTGGGGGGCGCCGCGCCGGCCTGGGGGCTGGCCAGCCTGGCGGTGATGGCGCTCCTGGTCGCCAGCAACCTGTTCATGTGGCGGCAGGTGAGCCAGCTCAGACGGGTCGAGATGCCGATCTTCGCCCTGCAGGGTACCGGCCTGGCGCCCGGCGCCGCCGGCACGATCGTGGTCAGCCGGGATGGCGTGCATGGCGCCCTGGTGGTCGATGGCCTCAAGCCGCTCGACCCCGGCCAGCAGTACCAGCTCTGGTTGATCCGGGGTGGCGCCCGCGCCAGCGGCGGCGTGTTCTCGGTGGACGAATTCGGCTATGCCACCCTGTACGTCGACGCCCCCAGGCCGCTCTCCAGCTATGACAGCTCGGGCATCACCATCGAGCCCTACGGCGGCAGCCCCGCCCCCACCGGCGAGAAGGTGATGGGCGGCGATCTTTAGGTTGGTAAATCTTCATCCCCGCCATGCAGGTCAAAGTTAAAATCCGCCAGCAGTAAGCGCAGCTCGTGGCGACTGTGCACGTCCAGTTTGACCATGATCTTGCGCAGGTGCGCCTTCACCGTGTTGGGCGAGACCACCATGCGCGTCGCCATCTCGCCGGTGGTGTAATTTCGGCAGATCATGATCGCCACCTGCTTCTCGCGCGGCGACAGGCTCTCCCAGCGCTGCAGCAGGTCCTGGGTCACCCAACGGTGGGCGATGGCGCGCAGAATCAAGTTGGTCGTGATCTGCTCTTCGCTGAGCCCCTGCTCTTCGGCCAGGGTTTGCAGAAATTCCACCCGCTTTTCGTCGAGATGATAATTGCGAGACTCGGGTCCATGAAAACCCAGGGCGTGCAGCAGACGGCGCCAGAATGACATGCGGTTTCACCTTATCCAGATCGCCAACCCAATTATAGAATAAATGTTCTAACAATGGAATGGTAACAGAAATTGCCGCAACTGTCAATTAGTTCAACAGAGTCATTCACGGCTTTCACAGGGTCGGGGATGTCTTTGCGAGCCGTTCTTTGGCGAAGCAATCCCCGTCGTTGTCTTTGCGAGCTGCCCTTCGGCGAAGCAATCCCCGCCGTTGTCTTTGCGAGGCGAACTTTGCCGAAGCAATCTCTTCACGCACCGAACTTGCGACTGCTTCGCACAAGACGCTCGCAGCGACAACCAACCCGTCTTTGCGAGCCGCCCTTCGGCGAAGCAATCTCGGTGGGGAGGGTGGGTTCCCTTATTCATTTTTTACCACATCTACGCGCTCTTCCTCTTGTCGTCTACCCTTTATTGTTTTATCATACTGATAATTGTTGAAAATAAGGAGGAGCGATGAGACTGGAGCTTTTTTTAGCTGCTGATTATGCCAATATCACCGGTGATGGTAAATTGAATGTCATGGGAATTTTCAGGGTCATTAACGCGACAAACTTTCCAGCCAGACATGCTTCAATGCACCTGGTCATTAGGATGATCCCGGAATTAGGCGAATATGGCGTTACACGGGATCTAAAAGTTATACTTCGTGAACCAGACGGAAATGAATTAGTAGAACTATCCGGTCAGATTGAAGCGCCTGAAAGAAGCGGTGAATTATCTCCTGAGGTCAATGTAATCTTAGAATTAAAGGATCTCATCTATCCTCAACCTGGACCGTATCAGTTTATTGTCCTGGTTGATAAGGATTATAAAGGCTCATTACAGGTGATGCTAAATAAAATTGACCCGTCTGTACTAAACCAGGGATAGAGGAATGACTCCCAAAGCACAAAAGCTGCTTGAACGCATGCGTCGGTCAAAAGCCGATTGGTCAACAAAGGACCTCATCCAACTCTATGAAGGCTTTGGTTTCCTCATCACACACGGCTCAAATCATGATATAGTTAAACACTCGAAATACACCAATTTACGAACCACCTTGCCTCGGCATAATTTCCTAGCTAGAGGTTATGTTGAGTTCGCGATAAAATTAGTAGACCAATTATTAGAGCTAGAAAAACAGGAGCAAGAACATGGACCCGCGGATGGAAGCTAAAACGCTAGCCGCTCGACCTTATACCACCTTCAGTATCAAAGATTTAACCACTCGCGGCGATCCGGTTTATATTGCCTTATCGCCCGAGTTAGAGGGTTGCATTGGCCAGGGAGAAACAGAAGAACAAGCCCTAGCTGATTTAGCTTTGGCACGCATTGATTTTATTCAAAGTTTATTGGATGATAACTTACCTGTACCAGCGCCTCAATCACAGATAACCACTACAACTTCAGGTCAGACAGCAAACTATATCAGTATCCGGTCGTCAAAAATCCTTGTTGCCAGTTTAGATCCGGTGAGACCTGATCCGATTGCATCAAAAGTTACTCGATTTATAGGGGGTCTGGTAAGTAGATAGGCTTTGATTTACAAGCATATATTTCAACCACCCCTTTCCATTCTTGTGGAGAGGGGTGGTTGTTTTCTCGTGTTATATTATTATGGGTTCGGGCAATGGAGTCGGAGTAGGTGATGGAACAGGTGTGTTTGTTGGTTTTGGTGTATTTGTAGGTGCGGGAGTAACGGTTCTTGTGAAAGCCATGCCCTAATAAATGACAAGATTGCGTTTTTATGGCAAAATACAGGGGATCCAGAAACGCTTTTCCCCATCTCACCTTCCGACAGGAAAAGTCTATGCCGAAAACCACCCCCAAAAGCCCAAAATCTCCCGCCGCCCTGCCGCTGCGCCCCGAAACCTGGCAACTGACCGTGCGCAAAATGTCCGTCTGGGTCGAGATGGACGACGGCCTGCCCGCCCACCCCTACCTGACCCTGCTGGCCAATCTCGAGCGCGAGCTGATCCTGGGCTTCGAGCTCGCTCACGATCCCCCGGGCGTCGAAGCGCTGCGTAGCCTGCTCTGGCGGGCCATGTTCAAGCCGGAGCGCGAGCTGCGCCAGACGCCCCACCGCCCACAGACAGTCGATACCGACCTGGCGGCCCTGGTCGATGAATTAACCCCCGCCCTGGCCGAGATCGGGGTGGAGCTGCACCTCCAGGCCCAGATCGAGCTACTGGATGAATTGGTGAGCATGTTCGAAGATGAATTTGGCGAAGACGAAGAACGCCCCGACCTGCTCAGCGTGCCGGGCGCCGACCCCGAGCTGGTCGGCGACCTGTACGCCGCGGCCGCCGAAGCCTATCGCCAGGCGCCCTGGATCTTCTTGAGCGCCGAACAGCCGGTCAAATTCAGCCTCGCCGCCCTCGATACAAGCGGTTATGTGCAATTGATGGGCAACAGCGCCATCGAATATGGGCTGCTGCTCTATCACTCCTGGGAAGATGTCGAACAATCCTTCTTAACCCGCAGCGACGCCCCTCCCACTCTGCCCGCAACCGGCTGGGTGTCGCTCAATTACGGCCCGGCCTTCCAGGCGTCGCCCGGCGATCTGGAGGCCATCCAAAAATATGGCTGGCCGGTGGCGGCGCCTGATGCATATCCAATCCCGATGATCCTCTTCGAAGACCGCCTCGAGCTCCCCGACCTGGCCACGCTACAAGTTTTTATCGCCCTGCTGCGCGCCCTGCCCCCCTTCGTTGCGGCTTTACAGCCCGACCTGCAGGGCGATTATGCGCCGCTCGAGCTGGAAATCCCCGTCCTGGTCGGCGCCCTGCCGCTCAGCGCGGTGCTGGAATACCCGGCCGGCGAGCTGCACCGGGAGGCCTTCCCGGCCCTGATCTCGTTGGACGGGTTGGAAAGCGAGCTGGATTTCGAAGACGACGACCAAGAAATCGAATGGCTTGAAGATGAGCTGTTAGCGCAGGTCACCGCTTCGCCCGCCGCCCCGGATGACGCCCAGCCGCCCGGCACAGCCCTGGCGCTGGACACAGACTTTGAAAGCCTGGCTGATTGGGAGGCCAGTCCCATCGTCCAACGTAACCCGGCGCTGGTACAGGCTATGGCCCTCATTTATAACGCCTGGGACGAGGACGACCCCGCCCAGCGCATCCAGCTCTGCCGCCAGGCGCTGGCGCTCTCGCCCGATTGCGCCGAGGCTTATGTGATGTTGGCCGAAGACCTGGCGGTCAACCTCGGGCAGGCGCTCAAGTATTATCAGAAAGGCGTCGAGGCCGGCGAGCGCGCCCTGGGGCCAGACGCCATCCAGGAGCACGCCGGCCGCTTGTGGGAGCTGGTCGAAGCGCGCCCGCTCCTGCGCGCGCACGCCGGAGCGACGCGTATGTTGTGGGAGCTCGAGCGCCTGCCCGAAGCGCTCGAACGCGCAGAAGAATTGCTGCGCCTGGATCGCGCCGACGCCCTGCATCTTCGCTATGCGAAATTGTTGATCTTATTCGAAATGGGGCGTTTTAGCCAGGCGCACGAGTTCATGCACACCATGGACGACCCTTCGGCAAGCTGGCAGTACACCGCCGCTCTGCTCGAATTCCGAAATTCGGGCGATTCGGCAGCCTCCCTGGCGCAATTGCAGCTCGCCATGCGCGCCAACCCGCACGTCCCGGATTACCTGAGCGGGCGCAAACGCTTACCCGTCGACACGCCGCAGACCATCACTGCCGGGCATAACAGCGAAGCCATCGATTACGCCGCCGTCTACCTGCCTTTCTGGCGCCAGGCCCCCGGCGTCATGGATTGGCTGCGCAAACATTCCCGCGCCGGCGCGGCGCAGTCGCGCCCGCACGAGCAGAAAAAACACAAGCGAAGATAACCATCACGCCTCGCAAACCTGGACGGCGCCTGATCAGCCTGGGATTGATTTTCCTGCTGGTCGAGTTCTTCGACGAGCTGCATTATGGCCTGCAGAGCGCCGCCATCCCTTCCATCCGCCTCGACCTGGCCCTCACCTATGCGCAGATTGGGCTGCTGTTTGGCTTGCCCAAGATCGTCAACACCTTTGTCGAACCGCTGATCATGCTGCTCGGCGACTCTGCTACCCGCAAGCGCCTGGTGATCGGCGGCGGGCTGACGATCGTGCTCGCCATCCTGTTGATCAGCAGCGCCGTATCCTTCGCCCCGTTGCTGATCGCCTTCCTGGTCAGCTACCCGGCCTCCGGGGCGTTTGTCAGCCTCTCCCAGGCCACCCTGATGGACCTTAACCCAGGGCGTGAGCCGCACAGCATGGCGCGCTGGACGGTAGCCGGCTCGCTGGGCAACTTGCTCGGCCCGGCCCTGCTGGCGGGCGCCTTTGCCATCGGGCTGGGCTGGCGGCTGCCCTACCTGGGGCTGGCGCTCCTGGCGCTCGGCCTGACGCTGATCGTGTGGCGCCAGCCCTTCCCGGCCCACCTCACCCTGCATCCCGCCCGCCGCGCGGCGGACCCAGCCGGCGCGCCCGAGGGCGATCCCGACGACAGAACGCCCGACGGCGCGCCCAACCGCACACCCGACGGCGCGCCCGACCGTACGCCCGACGGCAAGCCCGATAGTGCGCCCGACGGCAAGCCCGACAGTGCGCCCGACCGCACACCCGGCAGCGCGCCCGACGGCCTGCCCGACGGCGTACCCGACGGCGTACCCGGCGGCAAGCCCGAAGGCGAACCCGGCTCATCCAACCACCCGCCCTCCCTGCGCCGGGCCCCCGCCTGGATGTGGGCCAACTTGCTCCACGCCCTGCGCGTCAAGGCCCTGCTGCGCTGGGTAGGGCTGCTAGAAATGTCTGACCTGCTGCTAGACGTCTTCACCAGCTACGCCGCCCTGTACCTGGCGGATGTGGTCGGCCTGACCCCGGCCCAGACCGGGCTGGCCCTGACGGCCCTGATGTTGACCAGCCTGGCCAGCGACCTGCTCCTGATCCCCCTGCTGGAGCGCGTCCCAGGGCGCACACTGGTGCGCGCTTCGGCGGCCTGCGCCATCCCGCTCTTCATCGCCTTCATGCTCGCCCCCTGGCCGTGGCTGCAAGTGGTCATGATGCTCGCCGTGCGCGCCTCCACCCTGGGCTGGTATTCGGTGCTGCAGGGCGAAGCCTACGCCAGCGTCCCGGGCCGCTCGGGGACGGTGATGGCGGTCAACTCCGCCGCCGGCCTGGCCACGGCTTGAGCGGCGCTCATTCGGATTTCATGACCTTTCTTGAACGAAATGCCCTACAACAATTCCGGCGTCACCAGTACCAGGTTGCCGATAACCTGCCCGCCTTCTAACACGGTGTGGGCTTGAGCCGCTTCCAGAATGGGGAACTTACGATCAATGATGGGCTTGATCTGACCTGCTTCCAACAATTTGAACAGAGCTGCCCAGTCTTCCAGGTACGGCTTTTTATCGCCGATAAAATATGTGGATGTCCCATACAGCTTAACGACTTTGCCGTTGGGCAGCAGGTTGACCTTCAGCATGGTTCCCATCACCTGGAACAGCTCCGAGAAGCTGTCCGGTTCGCCATAACTCACCAGCCTACCCCCTTGTCGCAGCAAGGCCAGGCCGCCACGGATATAATCCATGCGCGTCATGCCGCTGATCACTGCATGCAGGCCATCCGGTTCAAGCTGGCGGATGATCTCGACGAAATCTTGCGTGCGGTAATCGATGGGGATTGCCCCATACTCGGCCAGGATGGCATGTTTGCTGCGCGACGCAAGACCGTACATCGTCAGGCCAGCCAGCTTGCCCAACTGTAATAATGCGCTGCCGATCCCGCCGCTGGCGCCGATCAACAGGACCTTGTCGCCGGTTTTGACCTTTGCCGAGCGATGCAACGCCTGGTATGCCACAATGTAATTCAAAATAAGTGTGATTGCTTCGGCCGGGTCCAGCGCCGCCGGAACAGGGATCAGGCGGGCGCTCTTCCAGTAGAGATATTCGCTATACCCGCCAACGACCGTCAAGGCGCCAACCCGGTCTCCAATGGCAACCGGCGCCGCCCCCTCGCCTAGAGCATCCACGTCACCGATAATGGCATATCCGGGCACAAACGGGACCTTCTGCCCCAGCAGTGTCCCGCTGTACAGCGCATTGCCGGCGCGCACCGTCGTATCAGGCCTGCACACGGTTGTCGCCAGCACACGAATGCGGACTTCCCCGGCCCTGGGCGGGCGCATCTCGTTCTCCATGATTTGCAGAACTTCCGGCCCGCCAAGTTTTGGAACTACCACGCTTTTATATTTCATCGCTTTCTATCCTTTGCCTGATTCGCCGCGTACAGCAGATTTGATGCCATCCCAAAATATTTCAAACCCCTGCCGGATCGTTTCTTCCCGTTGATCAGAGTCTGGCTGCCGGCTGATGTGGTTGATGACGGCCACGATATCCTGGTACAGAAAGTCTCCGATCAAGCCCAGGGGGTAAGTCTTGATACTGCCTTCCTGAAAACCTTTTTGGATGGCGTTGTAGTAATAGCCGAAGAATTTACTCGACTCCTGCACGGCAGATTCAGAGATCATTCCCGAATCTCTGACCTGCTGAATGTACCGATAGGCCTCCACGTTTTCCAAAAACCAGGTCACCGTGCCATGCCAGATGATGAAAAAAGTTTCCCGGGCTGAAAGGGATGGCTCGAGAAGTTGGTTGATATGGTCGGACTGTTCTTTGCCGATCTTCAAAACCAATTCGTTCAGCAGATCTTGCTTGGTTGGGAAATACAGAAACAGGGTGCCGGCAGCGGTTCCTGCTCCTTTGGCGATTTCCGCGGTTGAAGTGTTTGCGATACCATTTTTGACAAATAGCGTCAGGGCTGAGCTTAATAACTTTGCTCTTCTTTCAGGATTAAGGGTTCGAGCCATCTTGTTCCTTCCGATTCCTCTGTATAATGACTGACTACTCACTCATTATATTACAAAAATAAACAACTGTCAAGGAAAGAAGAAAGCTCATTTCCGCAAAACCGAAACCAAGTTAAAATAGACATACAAGCAAGCTTCGACAACCAATCACCCTTGGAGGTCCTATGCAAGACCTGACCGAATCCATCCTGGAATTGATCCGCCACACCAGCACCGACCTGCCTGCCGACGTGGAGACCCGCCTGCGCCAGGCGGTGGAAAATGAAGCCCCCGGCTCGGCCGCGCGCGGCGCGCTCGAAACCATCCTGAAAAACGTGGCGCTCTCGCGCCGCAACGCCACCCCCATCTGCCAGGATACCGGCACGCCCATCTTCTACGTCTTCTACCCGGAAGGCTGGAGCACGCGCAAGCTGCGCGCCCAGATCGAGACCGCCGTCGTGCAGGCCACCCAACAATCCTACCTGCGCCCCAACTCGGTGGACTCGCTCAGCGGAAAGAACACCGGCAATAACCTGGGCGGCGACTATTTCCCCACCATCCACTTCGAAGAAGTCGATGGCGACGCGCTGACCATCGAGCTGATGCTCAAAGGCGGCGGCTGCGAAAACGTCGGCGCGCAATACTCGCTGCCCAACGCCGCCCTGGGCGCCGGGCGAGACCTGGCCGGGGTGCGCCGGGTCGTCCTGGACGCGGTGCAAAAAGCGCAGGGCCAGGGCTGCGCGCCGGGCATCCTCGGCGTGGCCATCGGCGGCGATCGCGGCTCGTCGTATTACGCATCCAAGGAAATCCTCTTCCGCAGCATGGACGAGCACAACCCCGACCCGCAGCTCGCCAATTTGGAGCAGCGCCTGACCGATGAATCCAACCAGCTCGGCATCGGCCCGATGGGTTTCGGCGGCCAGACCACCGTCCTGGGGACCAAGATCGCCAGCCTGAACCGCCTGCCGGCCAGCTATTTCGTGACCGTCTCGTACATGTGCTGGGCCTACCGCCGGCGCAAGATGACCGTGCGCGGCGCTGAAATCGAATACGCTTGAGCGCCCACTGCCTCGAAGATAACGGAGAAAATCATGCACACAATCGACCTTCCGATGAGCGAATCCCTCGCCCGCAGCCTGCAGGTGGGCGATCCGGTGGCCCTGAACGGGGTGATGGTCACCGGGCGCGACGCGGTCCACAAATGGCTGGTGGACACCTTCATCAAGAAAACCCGCCCCGCCCAGGACGACGACCTGCAAGTCTACGACGCCCTGCGCCCGCTGCTCAAGGACAGCGCCATCTACCACTGCGGGCCGGTCGTGGCCGGGCTGGATACGCGGGCTTACCGCTTCGTGGCCGCCGGGCCGACCACCAGCACCCGCGAAGAGCCCTACCAGGGCGACGTGATGCGCCATTTCAGCCTGCGCGGCGTGATCGGCAAGGGCGGCATGGGCCCCAAGACCCTGGCGGCCTGCCAGGAGGTGGGCGGGGTCTACCTGCACGCCATCGGCGGGGCGGCCTCGCTGATCGCCCAAAGCGTCAGCCGCGTGCTCGGCGTCTACAAGCTCGATTTCGGCGTCCCCGAAGCGCTGTGGGTGATCGAAGTCAAAGACTTCCCCGCCGTGGTGACCATGGACGCGCACGGAAACAGCCTGCACGCCCAGATCGACCAGCGCTCGCGGGCCGTGCTCGAAGAACTTTTCACCCGCTAAGGGGTTTCATGGAGATCACGCTCACCACGCCGGCCCTGCTTTTCCCGGCCATCTCGCTTTTACTGCTTGCCTATACGAACCGCTTCTTGACCCTGGCCAACCTGATCCGTGAGCTGCACGCCCGCTACACCGCCAACCCGGAAGAGATCATCCTGGCCCAGATCAAGAACCTGCGCTATCGCATCGTCCTGATCCGCGACATGCAGTTGTTCGGGGCGGGCGCTTTTTTCCTATGCGTGGCGACCATGCTGGCGCTGTTCATCGGGCAAGCGCTGCCGGGCAAAGTCCTGTTCGGCGCCAGCCTGCTTTGCCTGCTCGTCTCGCTGGGCTATTCGCTGCGCGAGCTGCAGGTCTCCATCGATGCGCTGATGGTGCGCCTGAGCGATATCGAGAGTTTGAAACGTTGAGGAGCCAAGATGCGTAATCGCGCCGCCGCCATCATCCTGCGCAATGGAAAAATCCTGCTCATGCGCCGCCGCAAGCCGGGGCGCGATTACTACATCCTGCCGGGGGGCGGAGTCAAGCTGGACGAGCCCTTTACGGATGCCTGCATCCGGGAAGTCAAAGAAGAGACCGGCCTGGACGTGACCGGCCTGCAACTGGTTTTCACCACCTTCACCGGCGGCAACGAAGAACAGTACTTCCTGGTTCGCGTCGTAGACGGCGAGCCCGTGCTGGGCGGGGTGGAAGCCGAGGCGAACTCGCCTGAAAATTCCTACACCTTCGAGTGGCTGGACGCCCAGGCGCTGGAGGCTGGCAACTTGACGCCCCCGGCGGCGAAGAGGTACTGTTTGGAGGTTTTGAGGAAGTGAGGGGCGGGGGGATTGAGGCAGGTTGAGAATACAGTTGACAGGTGGAAATAAGAGACCTGTCAACTGCTTCGGTTAACCTTGATTTTCGAATTGCTGCGCCAGTCTTTCCCAACCCTCCAGGCCTTCCGGCAGGCCGAGTTGTGGGGCGAGTTTAGCCAAAGCCTGCAAAACCTGGGCTTGCCCGATGCCTTTCGCCAACCGATAGGATGCCGCCCAGGCGCCGAGCATGTTTTCCGTTTCGCCCTTTTGTGCGTACAGGAAACCCATGTTGAACAAGGCGCTGCACAGCCCGGCTTTGTCGCCGATTTGCTGACAGATGGCCAGCGATCGTTGCAGGTAGTCGAGCGCCGTGGCGTAATCGCCCTGGGCGTGATAAAGCGCCGAGATATTGTTGAGCGTCGTCCCTTCGCCGGCTTTGTCGCCGATTTGCTGACAGATGGCCAGCGATCGTTGCAGGTAGTCGAGCGCCGTGGCGTAATCGCCCTGGGCGTCGTATATTTGCGAGATATTGTTGAGCGTCGTCCCTTCGCCGGCTTTGTCGCCGATTTGCTGACAGATGGCCAGCGATCGTTGCAGGTAGTCGAGCGCCGTGGCGTAATCGCCCTGTGCTTTATAAATTTGCGAGATATTGTTGAGCGTCGTCCCTTCGCCGGCTTTGTCGCCGATTTGCTGCCTGATGGCCAGCGATCGTTGCAGGTAGTCGAGCGCCGTGGCGTAATCGCCGGTATGGAGATATTGTTTGCCGGTCTGTCCGAGCGCTTCACCCTGCGTGGCGAGATCAGTCGATTCACAAATATCCGGCAGCCAATCTTCCAATAAGGTATGGAAGTATCCGGCCCTATTTAATGGCCCAACGATCCGATCCAGCGCCAGCCGGTCTGCTTTTTCTTTCCGCCCGGCGCGGCGCAGAGCAGCGTAAGCAATCACTGCCTGGCTCAAAGTGGGTCGCTCATACGCATATAAATAGAGCTGGTAGTCGGCGGCCGCCTCCAGCCAGGTTGAAGATTCATCCGCCAGTTCTTGGTCTTGCAGCCAGGCCACAGTCAGCGGCGCGCACTGATATTGAAAAGTATCCCAATACAAATCGTATTGCATTTCCACCAGCGAGACGGTCAGTAAGCGGTCCAGCAGCTTTTCGGGTTGTTGGTGGAGATCAAGACCCAGCTTGATGATCCCTTCAACCGGTATCGGCCCCGGGTAAACCGGCAGCCGGCGCAACAAGCTTTGCGCCTCCGCCGGTAAATGCCGGTAAATGAAATCTATTGCCAGGTTGGCTTGCAGCTCACGCTGGGTCTGCGCCAACCGTTCCAGGAATTGGTCCGCCTCCCCCACATCTTTCATGCCCAAGATGGCTCCGGCAAATAGCTCCAAACCCCGCCCATTGCCGCCCAGGACGGTGTAAACGGTTCGCATCTGCTCCCTCTTTTGGAGAAAAGCTAACGGCAATTGGCCGTTCAATGCCAGTTGTTGGGCCATCTGCAGGAAATCGCCATAATTAGCATGCACCAAAGGCAGGTGTGCGCCTTTCCAGCCGGGGAGACGCCAGCGCGAAGTGGCTAGCAGGACCAATCCGGGCTGGGCGCTGGCAGCCTCCAGCCAGGCCGCCGTCTTCGGATCGTTCAATTCCAGGCTGTCGGGATCCTGGATGGATTCCAGGTTATCCAAAAAGATCACCAAACGCCCGCCATACTGCTCGGACAGAAGGCGCAGCAATAGCCTGGCGTGTTCGGCCGGATTGCTTATTCGCGGCAGCATCCGGTTATAACGGTTGGCAAACGCTTCCTTCAGGCTAAATTCCAGCTCGAACTGGAAGTCGCGCCAGGGGTTGCCGGGACGCGCCGACCAGGCAAATACCGGGCAGCCGCAGGTCTGCAGCTCCAGAGCCAGTTTGCCGGCCAGGACGGTCTTGCCCTGTCCGCCCGGTCCGCTGATTAATAGTTTTTGCAGTTTGCCGCTCAAAATCTGGCTTTTATACTGGCGCAGCTCAGCTCGCCGGCCGATGATGCGCGGAGGCAGGCTGATGGTTTGCAGACTCTGGCTGACCGGTCTACTCGCGACCGGCTGGGGTGAGAAATCCCAATCGATCAACGGCCGTTCTGGATGAGCAGACAAGAGCATCGGTAGGCTCCATTGATTGCGCGTGCGCTCGGCCAGCGCCTGCGGGCTGCCTGCCAGCCTGACCAGATCGGCTGGCAGCGTTTGGATAGCCGCCCGCGCCGCCTGCAAAGCAAAATCGATTCGTTCGCCGCGCCCTAGTTCATCGCACAGGCTGCGGGCGAACTGGATGCCGGCTACATCGAGGATCGATTCGCGCATCCCGATGACATGTGCAACTCCCTGGTACCACAGGCGCTGCATCAGGCCATGGTTGAGCGCCTGCGAAGCGGTTTTTCCGCTCTCGCAGGCTGAGACCACCACGGCTTGCACCGCACTGCCGACGAAGGCCTCGGCGAGCAGCGCGTCTTTCACCGGCTCGCTTTCGCCGCTCTCGCCTTCAAACAGGAACACGCCAAACGGCTCCTCATGGCTGTTCGGCTCTCCCAGGAATTTCCCATGCCCGCTCAAGAACACCAGGTGCGGTTGAAACGATTTTAGCAGTTCTTTCAACGTAACGAAGCGGCCATCGTCGGGCATTTCCAGTTGCACCCGCCCTTTGGCGATCCAGGGCATCAGCGCTTCTTGAACCTGAGTTTGCTCTTCCTCTACATTCAAACGGCCGCTTTCGGGATTCACATCGTCTGGCAAGGCTGTGAACAGCAGTACCCGCAGCGGACCCTTCTCCAACGTGGATGAAGCGATCTTCGTTTCCTTAACCCTCCTGGTCAATGTAAAACCTGGATTTCTGCCCAGGAAACCGATCTCGGGGTGGAACAG
>JAYRNN010000300.1:0-3947 GCA_041912175.1 Anaerolineales bacterium
CAGTAATCTCCCATATTTTATTGAATCGTCGATTACTTATCATCTCTTCGTATGATTTTTCCCAGGTTTCCCCTCCTGCTCTTAGACCGTAACCTACCCATACTTCGCCATCTCCAACATATGCACTGACATCAATGGGTTCGTTGGAAAGAGTAATAGGCATGATGGGTTGGAGCTTGCCGTCTCCATTTGGTAAAATAATTGAGTAGGCTTTGGGTGTGGTATCACTATTATCGGCAGCATTCAGCCATGAAGTGCCGTTAGTTAGCCATAGAATATCAGGCTGGCTTTTACGCCGGAAACCGACAAAAATGTCTCCGGATTTAAAATGATCCTGTTCATTTACGATTAAATTATGATCGAGAATGACTTTATCGAATTTTCCTAACTCGCTTCTAACCGATGTTTGTGGGAAGCAATACTCTGCGGGTGCAGAGAATTTAACGATATCCGCTTGTGAGGATAACGCACTTAGTAATAAAGCACTTGCAAGCAAGAATTTCTGAATAAAGAATTTCATGGGAATACCTCCATACTTGTTAAATAAAGCACCCTGCCGCAAGCAGCGGGGTATTAGTTACACTCTTAAATCACCAGCTTTCATCACACACGAGGGGTGGGGATTAAACTCGTCGAGATTAAGGAACTCTCACGCGACGGAAAACTTGGTTGCCAGTAGGAGCAGGTAAGTTAATAGTCACTGGAATGCTTCCTGTGGAAACGATCCATGCCGTGACATCTGCTACTGAAACTCCAAGTGGATTGGCCGCTTTGACAGCAGCATATATACCAGCTACATGAGGTGATGCTTGCGATGTACCTGACAGTAATCCAGTAGCAGTTGTTGAAGTAGGAAATGCAGAACGGATATTTGTACCGTCCCCACCTCCTGGGGCCAGCAGAATTGGTCCAGTATAATTGGACTGATTCGCAATATTTGCAAAACTAGATAAAGTTATTCCTGTTGAATCATTTCTGACTGAACTTACCTTGATAACTTGTGGTACGCAAGATGGCCAAGTAATCTGCGTTTTGCTTCCAACGCCAGGGGAAATCCCGTTATTTCCAGTAGCTGCTACAACAGGAACTCCTCTACTAATTAGGCTAGATACAGTGCTATTAATACTAAATGAGGAAGTGTTGCAATTTGTTGATGCAAGCCCTCCAGCTATACTCATGTTAACGGTATAAGGATTGTTAATTGTGCTTGCCGTCGTAGCAGATAACACACTGACTAGGGCTTGAAAAATATCCGCACCAAATGCTGTCATTGATTGAGGAGAGGTGGTTTTATATGAAAAAACCTGAGCTGATATTATAGAAGCGTCTGGTCCAATACCCTGTAGATTCGAAGGAGAGATGCTGGCACTTTGTCTGCCTGCAGCAATCCCGGCCACATGGGTGCCGTGATAGCAGCCACCCGCCAGCGCATTACAAGCCGCCATATTGGTAAAGGATAAAGGTTCTCCCGAATTGACGAGCCCCAGCGGACTGTCGCCAGTAGTAGCGTTTGGGCTGGGACAGATTGTTGAATAAGTAATCCCACCGTTGGTTCCGTTGGTACCAAAACATGCTTCAAAAGTAACCCTTGGTGTTAGAAATGCATGATTTTTACGGATACCGCTATCTAAGATAACAATATTTTGACCGGCTGCCCGAAACCCTGCGCTCCAGGCTGACGCCATATTGAGTAATACGGTGCTGTTAGTCAGTGTTGTCCAGGCAACAGGCTTGTTCAGCTCGACACTCAGAATTCTCGCATCAGCATTGCCGTACAATTTTGCTAGTGCATCAAAGGGAAGCTTTATGTGCAACACACCAATTTCCGTACTCGTTGATGTGTCTGTGGAAAGAGCTGATGCGCCAATTTTGGTAAGAATGTCATCAAAAGCGCGGTGATTGGCATTGGCTTGGGCTTTGATTGCGGCCGACGACATGTAACCTGTTTTTGCTGAAGAAAAATCACCGCCGCGTAATGTCATCATAATTTCCGCTTCACCATGCTCTTTGGCGGCTTCCAATACTTCTTCCGGCCATTGTGCTTTTCTGGGATCGGTATAGCCGACAGGACGAATGGCTCTTATATCATCTCTTTCAATGAGTGCATAAAATGCATTTCTGTCAATACTTGCCAGGATGACTGGGCGACCCTCGCCTATTTCCGTGATGTTGATCCCTTTTGCGAAATGCTCATTGTTTATATTGGTCAGTATATTCTGTGCTTGTTCTGACATCGCTGGCGATGGTTTGAATAAGGTATTGCCAAGACTGTCTAATTCATAATCAACGGCGTCTGTATTCAGAAATATATCAACATTTGCGCTGCCATTGTTCTGGATCGCGGTTTCAATTGCTTCAAGGCTACCGTCATCGTCAACCGCTTTAATACGATATTGCGTGGTCACATCACGGGTAAATGAGATTGCATTATTACTGCCAGCCAGGACGCGAAGACCGATTTCGTTCACGTAGGCACCCATTTGGCCGATTCCGTTGTTCCAGTAGCCCGATTTCAGTGCATGTTGATCTAGTTCGGTAAGAACGTTTTGGGCCTTGTTTTTCATTACGGCACTTAATGAAGCCCCCTTGCTTACCATATCTTCGATTGTTACCGTGTCGTCCAAGGTAATTAATACTCGAGCAAAGCCTTTCGAATTGGCTTCATTAAGAAGGTTCTCGTAATCGCTGGCATCATACTGTGCTGCTAATGACAGAGAAATTGATACTGCGGATAGAAAAAATACTGAGAAAAGATTTAATATTATTTGATGCTTGATGCTTGATGCTTGATGCTTGATGCTTGATTATTCATTTGCATACTCCGTGAAAATTAGATTTAAGGAATGCAGATCACTTAAGATTTTCCTAAAGCAATTGGAGGGAGACGTTTGTGCCTTAGGAGGTTCTTATAGCATGTTTATTAGAATCTGTGAGTGCTACTTTGGCACGAAGTACTTATAGATATTATTGCGTTCATTCTTTAAATCATCCTTCTACGTTGCCTTCCAGTTTGGTTTGAATACTGGCGTGATCAAGGTGCGGCGCAAACATTTCGATAAAATCGAAGACATAACCACGTATATAACTGTTACGGCTTATGCCGATGCGTGTCGTGCTGGGTTCAAACAGATGGCTAGCATCAATGGATCTGAGATTTTTGTCTCGTTTGGGATCAAACGCCATGTTTGCCAGTATACCAACACCTAGCCCCAATTCTACATAAGTTTTGATCACATCCGAGTCAATGGCCGTCAGTATCACATTGGGTTCCAGTCCCCGGCTAGCAAATGCCTGGTTGATTTTTGAGCGACCGGTAAAAGCAAAATCATAAGTAATGATAGGATATTGATTAATCGCTTCCAATGTGAGTTCTTTTAACTTTAGAAGCGGGTGCTTGGACGGCACAACGACACATCGATTCCATTGATAACACGGCAGCAATATGAGTTCTGGAAATTGCTCAAAGGCTTCGGTGGCAATCGCAATATCCGCTTCTCCCGAAGTCACTAAAGCAGAAATTTGCATCGGACTGCCTTGCCGCAGAATTAATTTGACTCTTTGGTAACGTTCGGTAAAGCGCTTGATCACAGGGGGTAGGGGGTAGGGGGTAGCGCATAGCGCGCTTGCGTGTGTGTTGTGGCGATAGTCAGTGTGCCGCCGACTTCATTCGTAAATTCCTCCGCAATTTTTCTTGGGTATAGGAAAAATAAACCACCTTTTCCATAAGTTTTCCATAAGTTTTGAATGTACTGAAAGCTGGCTCAATTGTCAAACACGGTGATAATCGATTGAAAAATGACTGTATTCCGATTCAGTTGTCACAAAAAGTCAAAGATTTTGCCGCGTTTTGGCGCTTCAGGCGAAAGACGCCCAGGGGTAAAGGTCAGCCCAGTGATGAAGAGGATTGAAAGGAGCGAGCACGGGATCAGGTTGGCTCGAAAGGATCA
>JAYRNN010000301.1:0-10279 GCA_041912175.1 Anaerolineales bacterium
CGCCCCGCCGCCCCCTGACCCGCCCCTTCAACCAAACCGCTGCAAATACAACCAGGGTGTTGTGTGTTTAAAAATGGGCGGCCCCGTTTTTCCAACACACAAAGAATCTCATTTCAGCCTGTGATGAATATGTGAGTTCACAATGCCTGGAACGATTTACTTCGGGGATAACCTGCCCATCCTGGAAACCCTGGATGACGAGAGCATCGATCTGATTTACATCGACCCGCCTTTCAACACCGGTCGCGTGCAGGGCCGCACCCAAATTAAATCATTGCGTTCTGAAGACGGCGACCGTACCGGCTTCAAAGGCCAGCGCTACCAGACCATCCAGCTTGGCCGGCGCCAGTATCGCGACCTGTTCGATGACTACCTGGCTTTCTTGGAACCGCGCTTAGAAGCCGCCTACCGGTTGCTCAAACCGCACGGCAGCCTGTACTTTCACATCGATTATCGCGAGGTGCATTACTGCAAGCTGCTGCTCGACCTGATCTTTGGGCGAGAATGCTTTTTAAATGAAATCATTTGGGCCTATGACTACGGCGGCCGCACCAAGAAAAAATGGCCCCCCAAGCATGACAATATCCTTTGGTACGCCAAAGACCCTGCCCATTACACCTTCAACGTGGACGCCATCCAGCGCATCCCCTACATGGCCCCGGGGCTGGTCGGGCCGGAGAAGGCTGCCCGGGGAAAATTACCCACCGATACCTGGTGGCACACCATCGTGTCCACCAACGGCGCCGAAAAAACCGGTTACCCCACCCAGAAGCCGCTGGGCGTGTTGAACCGCATCGTCCAGGCCTCTTCGAACCCGGGCGATCTGGTCTTGGACTTCTTTGCGGGCAGTGGCTCGCTTGGGGAAAGCTGCTTGAAGCTGGAACGGCGTTTCATCTTAATCGACAACAACCCCCAGGCGCTCGAAGTGATGCACAAACGCTTTGCAGGGATCGCGGGGATTGATTGGGTGAACTGGCCGGGTTAAAACGCCCCCCGTCCGCGCAGCACCGTCGCCACCGTCATCAGCAAGATCTTAAAATCCAACCCCAGCGAATAATGCTGGATATAATACAAATCGTCCTCGGTGTGCAGGTGCATCGGCTTGTCGCTGCGCCCGTTCACCTGCCACCAACCGGTTAACCCTTGCGGGACCACCAGCCGCCGCCGCTGCCATGGCTCATACCGTTCGACCAGGTACGGCAGCTCCGGCCGTGGGCCGACCAGGCTCATATCCCCCTTTAACACATTGATAAATTGTGGCAGCTCGTCCAGGCTAGCCCGGCGCAGCAACCGGCCAAGGCGCGTCAGGCGCGGGTCATCGGGGCTTTTGTGGATCAGGTTGCCATTTTCATCGCTGACCTCCACCAGGTGGCGCTGCTGCTCGGCATCCGCGATCATGGTGCGAAATTTATACATGTAGAACAAGCGCCCATTCTCGCCCACCCGCGCCTGTTTGAAGATCGCCGCGCCGCGGCTCTCGAGGCGGATCGCCACAGAGATGACGCCCATCAGCAGCAAAGCCGGGATCAGCAGCAGGCTGGCTAAAATCAGGTCAACCCAGCGCTTGATCAAACGCTGGTATTCACTGAAGGCCGGCGCTTGGAGATCGAGCATCGCCAGGCCGGCAAAGTTCTCGTAGTGCGCTTGCTGCAGGGAGAGATAGAAATAATCCGGCGCCGCCCAAATCTTAACCGGCAGATCGTGAAGCTCGGCCACCAGCCGGTTGGTGGTTTCGTGTGGGCCTTGAGGCAGTGCAATCAACACATCGTCGATTTGATGCGCCTGCGCCACGGCGCGCGCCTGCTGCAAATTGCCCAACGTCGCGCCGGGCGCCTGATCATCCGGGTGATCATCCAGGTAACCCGCCAGCTCCCAACCCAGGTTGGCAAATCGTTCGACTTGCTCGCCGACCGATTTGGCCAGCGCACCGCTGCCCACGATCATCACCCTGCGCAGGGTCGTCTTTTGCGTCTGGCGGCGGAAAACCAGCCGCGCCGCCAGGCGCCAGCTCACCAGGCTTAGGAAAGCAAATAGAAAAAATACCAAAAATAGCGCCCGGGATGTCTCCCGGTAAGACAGGTACAGCACACCGGCCAATGAGACGCCCGCCAGGAACGAGCCGATGGTCAATGTACTGATTTCGTCGATCACACGATAGTTTTTGCGCCCGTCGTAGACCCCTAATAAAAGTAAGACCCCCACCCAACTGGCGGACGCCATCAGGTAGACCACGCCGGGGATGATCACCGGCGCGGGCATATATTCAATAAATGACCAGTGGTTCAGGGCCGGGCGTAATAGCGCCGCTGCATACAGGCTGGCTGCTACCAGCAGGCTGTCGAGCAGCATTGAAAAAATGGCGAAACTGGTAGAAAAACGACGCAACACCTGTTTTTATACGTCCAGACGATACCCCACACCGCGAATCGTCTTCAGGTAAACCGGCCGGCGTGGATTTTCTTCGATGGCCTGGCGAAGCCAGCTAATATGCACGTCCAGGGTGCGCGTATCACCCGTGTAATCGGTATTCCATACCTGGCGAAATAAGTCCTCGCGTGCCAGCACTTCGCCGCGCCGGTCGAGCAGCATCTTCAATAAATGGGTCAGGCTCGGGGTCAGGCGGGTCACCTTGCCATTACTCTCCACCCTGCGGCGTTCCAAATCCAGGCGGATGGGTCCCGCTTGCAGCATTTGGTCGCCCGTCCAGGGCAACAATGGCACGATCCAATTGAGCAATTTCCGCGTGGTAAACGGCAAGGTGATGACGGCATTGGCGCAGCTATCGTTACCCGGCGCTTGCGCGGCATCGGCGATGACCACGATCGGGATTTTGCTGGCCTGCTTTCGGATCGCGCCGCAAATTCGCTTGCCGCTGCTGCGCAGCGAGGCTGCATTGATCACCACCAGGTCTGGCGACAACACAGGCAGACGGCTGATCGCTTCGTTTCCGGTCGCCACGATCTCGACCTGGTAACCTTTTTTTCGCAAGGTGTTGATGAACGGCGTTCCTTCAAACTGCCGGCTTTCGATCCACAAAACAATCGCTTTCATGCTTTTTTTACCCAGGCCTTTTTCATTCAAGCAAGCAAAAGTTTTCTAGAATTTTCATACTTCAACGGCGGGAACCAGATCGCTTAGAATGAACAAATTTCCGATAACACTAATCGGGATGAGATTATAAGCGTAAACAAATAAATGAGCAACGGAATTTTTTAACATTAATGAGGATTTTTGCGGATTCTTTACGTGCAACAATCAGAGCAGGCACGCCGGATTAAGGTGGTTGCAACTATGCTTCGCCCATGTTAGAATCACTGCGCAGTGAGTCTTGAACGGAGGCAATTTATGTCCGATATGATCGAAGTTGCGATCGATAGTATCCGTGTCAGCCTGATGTCACAACAACGTATTGTTATCCTGCGCGAGAAAAACGCCGAACGGTATCTGCCGATTTGGATTGGGGTTTATGAGGCCGAGTCAATCACCATCGCCTTGCAAGAGGTCGAAGTCGCCAGACCGCTCACGCACGATCTGATGAAAAATATTTTCAACCAGTTCAACTCGAGAATCCAACGCGTAGAAGTCGTCGCCTTGCGCGACGATACCTATTATGGCAATATTGTCGTCGAATTCAACGGTCAAACCATTAATATTGATTCGCGTCCTTCGGATGCGCTCGCCATCGCCGTCCGCACCCACGTGCCCATCCTGGTGGCGCGCTCCGTCATGGATACGGCCGGCATCATCCCCGAGGAGGATTTGCAAGAAGAAGATTCGCCCACCAAGGCGCTCCCCCTGGCCGGCGACTCCGGCGAAATGGAAGGCAGCGATGAGATGCTGGATGTCTTCAAGGATTTCCTGGCCGGCCTGGACATGGATGGCCTGGACAACGACGACGCCCGTGACGAAGACGAAGAATAAGCCCTCTCATGATCGATGAACCGGGGTTAGCCAGGCTGTGGGCGCATGGTTGCCCCGGTTTTTTGTCAGAGTTTCCCGATGACCGATTACCCTGCTACTGAAACCACCTCACCTGGATCGCAGCTCGTTCCACACAGCCGCGAAGCGGAAGAATCCGTCATCGGCGCGGTGCTGATCAACCCAGACGCTTACTATGATGTCGCCTCTTTCTTGCTGGCCGACGATTTTTATATCCACCGCCACCGCTGGATCTGGCAGGCTTTTAACCGTCTGCATGAACGGCGCGTGCCGCTCGATTTCTTGACCGTTTCCGAGGAGCTCGACCAGATGGGGGTGCTTGCCGAAGTCGGCGGACCGGCCTATATCGCCGCCCTGGTCAACAACGTGCCTACCTCTCTACACGCACAGGCCTACGGCAAGATCGTCGAAGAAACCGCCATCCGCCGAAAAATGTTAACCGCCGCCAATGAGATCGCCAAGCTGGCTTACCAGGAAGACGCCGGCATCGATACGGTGATGGACGAAGCCGAAAAATCGGTCTTTGGGGTGAGCGAGCGGCGCATGACGCGCGACCTGCAGACCATCCAACAGGTATTGAGCAACTATTACGATCGCGTAGACCAGCTCGCAAACCGGGGTGGAGAGACTTTCGGGGTTCCGACCGGCTTCGTCGACCTGGATCGCCTGCTCGAAGGTTTGCAACCTTCCGACTTTCTGATCATCGCCGGGCGACCGGGCACTGGAAAAACGGCTTTTATGCTCACCGTGGCCAAAAACGCCGCCCAGGTCTACAAGAAACATGTCGCCGTCTTTTCGCTCGAAATGTCAAACGAACAGTTGGTGCAGCGCCTGATCTCCCAGGAGACCGGCATCGATTCGCAGCGCCTGCGCACCGGCAAGCTCGAAGCCGACGAATGGCCGGTCTTCACCCATGCGATTGAGGTGCTCAACGATACCAAAGTATTTTTGGACGATACCCCCGCTCTGACGCCCTTACAGTTGCGCACCAAGTGCCGCCGCCTGCACCTCGAGTATAACCTGGACCTGGTGATTGTCGATTACTTGCAGTTGATGAGCAGCGGGATGCGCGCCGAAAACCGCGTCCAGGAGGTCTCCTATATCTCGCGCAACCTGAAAGTCCTGGCCCGCGAGCTCAACGTGCCCGTCCTGGCCGCCGCCCAGCTTTCACGCGCCGTCGAGCAGCGCGCCGACAAAGAGCCGCAGCTCTCCGACCTGCGCGAGTCGGGCAGCCTGGAGCAGGACGCAGACGTGGTCATGTTTATCAATCGCCCGGAATTGTACGAGAAGGACACCCTCAACCAACACCTGGCGCAAATTAAGGTCGCCAAGCACCGCAATGGCCCGGTTGGCTCGGTGGATTTGTACTTCCGCAACAATGTCGCCAAATTCGAAAACTCGGCCACCCGGCCGATCGATCTAAAGCGAACCCGCTGAGCACAACGGCATGAATTTCAAAGGCTTCCCGTCCAAGAAAGTGCACCTGACCCCCATCCCGGGCCAGTTTTTCAGCGAGCTGCTGCCTTTCATTGACGATTTAGGCGAGCTCAAGCTGACAATTTACGTTTTTTGGCGTTTGGACCGCATGGCCGGCGATTTTCGCTATTTACGCAGGGCTGATTTCGCCCAGGATGAGCTGTTCATGCAGGGGTTGGCGAGTGACGCCGCCCAGGCCGAGACAGCCCTGGACGGGGCCCTGCAGCGCGCCGTCCAGCGCGGCGTGCTTCTCGAAGCGCGCGCGCGATCCGCCGGGCAGGACGAAAGATTGTTTTTCCTGAACTCGCCCAAGGGCCGCGCCGCTGTACAGGCCATCCAAAAAGGCCAATGGCGGCCGCTGAGCGAAGAGCCGGTTCCGGCGCTGCTCCAACCAGAGCCCCGCAACATCTTTCGACTCTACGAAGAACATATCGGCCCCTTGACCCCCATGATCGCCGAGGCGCTCGGCGAGGCCGAAGATACCTACCCCGCTGGCTGGATCGAAGATGCCTTTCAGATTGCGGTCGAACGCAACGCGCGCAACTGGCGTTATATCGAAGCGATTCTGAAGCGCTGGCAGAAAGAAGGGCGTAATGACCAAGAAGATGGACGAGACGCTGAAAAAACTCGCCGAAAATATATCGAAGGAGAGTACTCCGACTACATCAAGCACTAAATCGGCTGCTGCGCGCCAGAACGAGTATCTCGGCGATCCAAACTGCCCCATCTGCGCCGGGATGGGTTACTACCGCCTGGATGTCCCGCTCGGCGATCCCAATTTCGGAAAACTTTTCCCCTGCGATTGCCGCCTGCGGGAGCTTAGCCAGCAGGTGCTCGATCGACTATACGCACTCAGCAACCTGAAGGAGCTGCGCCGCCTGTCCTTCGAGACTTTCCAGACGCGTGGCCGGGTCGGTCTCACCCCGCGCCAGGCGGCTTCCTTGGAAAATGCTTTCAACCAGGCCCGCATCTTCGCCCAAAATCCACAGGGCTGGTTGGTGCTCTTGGGCGGCTATGGCTGCGGGAAAACCCACCTGGCCGCCGCCATCGCCAACTACGTCGTCGAGCTCGGTATGCCCACCCTCTTCCTGACCGTGCCCGACTTGCTGGATAGCCTGCGCTTCACCTACAATGACCCTTCTGCAACCTTCGAAGAACGCTTCGAGCAAATCCGCGACGCCGGTTTGTTGATCCTGGATGACTTTGGCACCCAAAACGCCACCCCCTGGGCGCAGGAAAAACTCTTCCAGATCATCAATTATCGCTATATCAACAAATTGCCCACCGTCGTGACCACCAACCTGCCCCTCGAACAAATCGAAGGGCGCATCCGCTCGCGACTGGAGGATCCCGAGCTGGTCAGCACGGTGCGCATCCTGGCCAGCGACTACCGCCGGCCCACCAGCGACTTCGGCCATCACGAGCTATCCTCCCTGGATTTGCTGCATGAAATGACCTTCGACCGCTTCGATCTGCGCAAGAACGAGAAGCTCGAACCCGAAGACATGAAAAACCTGGAAAACGCCTTGCAGACCGCCCGCCAGTTCGCCAAAAAACCGTACGGCTGGCTGGTCTTCACCGGCACGCACGGCAGCGGAAAAACGCACCTGGCGGCCGCCATCGGCAATTTCCGCCTCGAGCTGGATGAACAGGTGATTTTTGTCAGCGTTCCCGAGATGCTGGATGAGCTGCGCTCTACCTTTAGCCCTGAGAGCAACGTCCGCCTCGACCAGCGCTTTGAAGATTACAAGACGGCCTCCCTGCTGATCCTGGACGACCTGGGCACCCAATCCAGCACCCCTTGGGCGCGCGAGAAACTCTATCAATTGTTCAATTATCGTTACTTCGCCAAGTTGCCCACCGTCATCACCAGCGTGGACAGCCTCGAAGACATCGACCCGCGCTTGCGCAGCCGCATGTTGGACCTGCGCCTTTGCACCATCTTCGCCGTTACTGCTCCAGATTATCGCGGCGGAGGCCCGCAGAGCAAAAGACGGCCGCGTAAGATTTCATCATAATTTTACTGACAGCTTTTGTTAGACGATTGATATAAAATCAACCATTTCAATCAACAGGTCCGCAAATATGCAGAAAGGATCACAGCGATGTTAACAAAAGTAGCAGCCCACCCATCCTGGCGCATCAGTCTGCTGGTCGCCATCCTGATCTTGGGGTTAATCACAACCACAAGTGCAGTTTATGCTACCTACCGCACAATCAATTTGAACGATAACGCGGTCGACCCACTCTGGCAAACCCTCCCGGTCTATACCAGCACGTGTTCGAATACGAACGTTAATGACAAAGACGAGATAAAAAACGCCTGGATCACCAACAGTGATCCGGCCGGCGCGGATGGGGGCTGGTATTATTTCCGTATCGAGGTCTGCGCGGGGCCAGCCTTGTCAAGCACCAACATCAACGCCGCCATCCAGTTCGATTGCAATAATGACGGTGATTTCTCGGATCCAAAAGGCAGCCCGCCCAATTTGGGCGACCGAAAAATCCTTTACACAACCAACGGTACTACCGTTGATTGGACCCGTTACCTGGACGGAGCCAATACCAGTTTGGGCGGCAACAACGATCCCTGGGCTTCCTCCTGTTCAGGAAGTAGTTACCACGGAGAAAGACCCACCGGCGCCAATACAAATGTCGAATGGGGTTTCCAGTTTTGTGATCTCCCGCCAGGCTGTCGAGGCGCTGACACCCCCCCCAAGCCCATCCATTATCAAATCGGCACGGCCGACACGTCCACCGGACAGGTCGTGGATGGTTCGCCAATCTTGGAGTATTCTGCTCCCCCAACGGCTGTGACGATGAGCGCGCTTGCCGTCAACAGCCTGGCCTGGTGGAATAACCCTGCCGTGCTCTGGCCGATCAGTGGCTTTTCGGCATTGCTCCTGGTAGTTCTGGTGATCATCCGGCGTAGCGGTCGGCGCGCCTCCTGAAAACCGTCTCTCAGCCAGGATCGCCGCCCATCGTCTCGATTGTCCCGCAATTGGCGCAGCATATGGAGACGAATTAGGAGATATTTTTATGCCTGTAACCCATCCATTACGTGAATTACCACTGCCCTCATTTTTCGATCCGGGCAAGGCTGACCAGATTTTTCCGACCCCCTACGCGCAGCGCGCCGCCGAAGCGCAAGCCTGGGCGGAAGCGCATCGCATTAAACCCGCCGCCGAAGACAAGCGAAAAATCGCCCTGGTCGGCATCGACATTCAGAATTCATTTTGTATCCCTGGCTTCGAGCTGTACGTCGGCGGGCGCTCGGGTTTGGGCGCCGTGCAGGATAACCAGCGCCTGGTCGACTTCATTTACCGTAACCTGGCCAATATCACCCACATCGTGGCCACCCTGGACACGCATACCGCCATGCAGATCTTTCACCCGATCTTCCTCATCGATGACCAGGGGCAGCACCCAGCGCCGATGACTTTGATCTCCTATAACGATCTTTTAACCGGTCGCTGGAAATTTAACCCCGCCATCGCCGCCAACTTGAAGATCACCCCGCAATACGGGCAGGCGCATGTACTGCACTACGCCAAAGAACTTAAAGATCGCCACAAATACGATCTGACCGTCTGGCCCTACCACGTGATGATCGGCAGCCTCGGCCACGCCCTGGTATCGATTTTCGAGGAAGCCATCTTTTTTCATACCGTCGCCCGCAATAGCCAGGCGAATTTTACGATCAAGGGCGACAACCCGCTCACCGAACATTATTCGGCCATCGGGCCCGAAGTTTTAGATGGCCCAAACGGCGAAAAGATTGCCGGCGACTCCGCCGCCTTCCTGCGCCTGCTGCATGAATATGACGCCCTGATCTTTGCCGGCCAGGCCAAGAGCCATTGCGTCGCCTGGACGATCGCTGATTTCTTAGAGGATATCAACCTCCACAACCCAGAATTGACCCGTAAAGTTTACCTGCTCGAAGACTGCACCTCGCCGGTGGTCGTCCCCGGCATCGTGGATTACACAGATGCGGCCGACGCGGCTTTCCAACGCTTCGCCGACGCCGGGATGCATCTCGTGCATTCGCATCAACCGGTCGCATCCTGGCCGGGTATGGAAGATTGGAATTAACCGCCGCCGACTGGTCCTTTCCGCCTTTAATTACCCGTCGACCATTTTTGCGATAAACACTCCGATTTATCATCATTGACAGGCGGCGGGTTTTATGGTTTACTGTATCCAGGGAGTGGGTGAACAACCCACGTCATTCCTCTCTCTGCTATCCCACGTAAAGAGGAGGTGTTGCCGATGGATCCTAGTCGTAGTACGACCTACAGCGCTGCGGCAGCCCTCCTCGCTCTTCGATAAGGGAGCCGCAGCGCTGCAAGGAGCCGTCTTTCGAGGCGGCTCCTTGGTTTAAACCAGTCGTTTGAGAAAACCAATCCTATGCAAGATTTACTTTATTTCAATGGAATTGACGCCGTCCATGGCGGATACCTGCTGCCGGCAATACCTCCAGACCTGTTCGCAAGAGCCGTCGGGAACCAGGAACTTGACCCGCAGGAATTGGCCGAACTAAAATACTGGCTCTTCGAAAAGAAGAAATTAGATTATGGCCTCAAAGAGGGCGACTCGAAGGATTTGGCCCAGGCCGGCTGGGGGGTCATTTTTCCCGCCCAGAGCGACCCGGCCATCAAACCCGCGCTAAAGGAATTGCTCGACTGGCGCCAGGAGCAGGCCGGGCGAACCCAGGCGCATTTTTATCGCGAATTCAGCGGCGATGATGGTTATCAGCCCGGCGAGTCCAAGCTGGATTGGCTCAAACGGCATGGCATGGGTCCTGGCCCGGCCGACCCGCACAAAGTGCCCTACTACTTGCTGATCGTTGGCGACCCCAACACGA
>JAYRNN010000302.1:0-6187 GCA_041912175.1 Anaerolineales bacterium
ACAGCCCTGTTGTAGCTGGCTGCCCCACCGATGTTTTTCTCATTACAAATGACCCGTATTCTCGGGTCATCAATGCCGTAAATGAGGTTAACGGAATTATCATTTGAAAAATCATCTACGACCACAATCTCAAAGTCCTGGACTGTCTGTCCCAAAATACTTTGAATGGTCATTTCGATATATCGCTCGTAGTTGTACGAAAGCACAATAAACGATAGAAGCGGATTTTTTTTCATACTAGGCGTAGACTGCCTTTCTCGATAAATTTCCAGCTAAGGCGAAGGCCCCTTCGTCGACATAAACTGCTGCTCAAGCTCCAACAAATCGCTCCGACGCTCCTTGATTCGTCTGACTGGGTTTCCTGCGTAGATACCAAATGCTGCGCAATTCTTATTAACCAAACTCAGCGCCCCAACCGCCACCCCGTCTTCCAAAATGACACCGGGAAGGATGACGCTGCCGCTTCCGACAATGACATGTTTACCAAGGAATACGTCAGCATTAGTGACTCCAGTGTATAAACTGGGCACGGTTGGATTTGTCATCTTACTGCCAGAATAATCATCATTACTGGAATAGATCGAAACGCGGGAGGATATGTTGCAAAAATCACTGAGCCATATTTTCCCGGCACCGATCAAGGATGAATACACGGCAATATGAACATGCTGTCCGATGTGAATGCCGTGTTCGCCTGCTGACAGAACGCAATAATCATCAATCCGAACATTAGCGCCTAATTCAATTCGGGCGTTTCCATAAAATGAAGCTTTGTCGGAGATTTTAACATCGTCACCGACGGACGAAAATCCCAAGCGCAGGACATCAGCACGGCTCAATGTTGCCAAATCATGCCCCTCTAATGACGTCTATCACACGCTGTTGCTCTTGCGACTGAAGCGTTGGGTAGATGGGCAAACACAGAACTCTTGTCGCTGCATTGGTCGCCACCGGAAGATTGTCATGCTGGGCCGATCGCATACTGCGGTACATCGGAAAATCGGAAATCAATGGATAGAAATAGCGACGAGCGTAGATACCACAATCCTTGAGTTTTTGATACAACGCATCGCGTCCTAGCGGATAGTCCTGTTGAACCAGAATGGGAAAGTAAGCGTAGTTGGCAACTTTTTCGCCCGAATGACCCAAGCAGTCAATACCATTGACATCTGCCAGCTGGTCGCGATAAGTCGCATCAATTTCCTTGCGGCGTGCAAGAGCCTCGTCAATGTATTTAAGCTGAAGCAAGCCAAAAGAAGCATTGATCTCGCTCATCTTACCGTTGATGCCCGCAGCCACAACGGTGACTTCGTCCACAAAACCAAAATTTTTCAGATGGTCAATGCGCTGTTTGGTCTTTGCATCCGGACATATGATCGCGCCACCTTCAAAGGTGTTAAATACCTTCGTAGCGTGAAAGCTCAGCACCGAAAGGTCACCGTGATTGAGCACACTGCCACAATGACATTGCACACCAAAGGCATGGGCAGCATCGTAAATTACCTTGAGATTGTAGTTATCGGCAATTTTCTGGATTGCTTCCACATCACATGGGTGCCCGTAGCAGTGAACCGGCATAATCGCCGTGGTTTGGGGGGTGATCGCCGCCTCTATCTTGGTGGGATCTAGGTTGAGCGTGCGTGGATCAACGTCAACAAACACCGGCTTGATTCCATTCCACAGCAATGAATGAGCGGTGGCCACAAATGAATAAGGCGTCGTAATGACTTCACCGGTGATGCGCAAAGCCTGCAAGGCGGTGACCAAGGCGATAGTGCCGTTCGTGAACAATGCAAGATGCTTGACCCCCAGATATTCGCACAAGGCCTGCTCTAGCTCTTGGTGATATGGACCACCATTGGTAAGGATTCTATTACCCCATATATCTTCCAGATAGGGGATAAACTCCTCCAATGGTGGCAGATACGGCTGTGTAACATAAACTGGTAGATTACTCATATTTTATATTAAACGTCGTTAATGTGAGCGCTTGGTGCGGAAAATTTAAGCGCATTCAGCCGCGCAGTTTTCTATCAAATCCGCACGACTTCCAAGTTGAAAAGCTGGATCGTACAGCCTCTGACTTAGCCTTTGCCCATTGGAAGCTATTATGCTAAGTAAATCGCGATTATTAACTAACCGACCAACAGCGCACGCTATGTCAGTTGGAACTGGTTTGCAGATAACGATATCTTCCCAATTTTTATAATTGCGATTAAGCATCAATTCATCGCTACATACTACTACCACACCACAAAGTGATGCCTCCATGCAACAGGCAGTCGGAAAACCATCGAAATTCCCTGGAGACAAAACAAATGGTCGATTAGGAGAAATTATTATATCCTGCGTTAGGAAAAAACTTCTAAGTTCTTCCGTGAACAATCGGCCTTTAAACGAAATTACTTCACATAGTTTTTCATCCAATGGGTAATCTTCAGGAACGAAGCCACCAACCACCGTAAATCGCAGAGCTGGAAAATCTTTTATCAGCAACTTGGCTGTCTCAATAAATTCAGGATAACCCTTATTTGCCCCCTGCCGCATATAACGATCAGCAACAAAACATATTGAAACAGCACCGTCGCCTAGCAAGCGCCCCGTATTATCTTTTAAGCTTTTGAAATATATTGGGTTCAACCCGCCACCATAAATACTATGTACCGGAACCCTGCAATTTTTTTTCTTAAGGTAGTCTATCGTCACGCTTTGGGTAGCAATCACGCCACGCAACAGTGAGGAATTAATGACCCTGTCCAACTTCTCATCAGACTCTGGCTCTTCTAATGCAAACCCCCCGCCTGGGTAGAGTGTCATCAGGAATGGTATGTTATGCGCACTTAGTGCATCAATGAAATAATCTGCATTATTGAGAAAATTCATGTATGCAAAGGAATAGCCGGTTAATGACGAACTATCAAATTTAATAACCCGATCAGCATAATTTGGGTAGTGCTTAGCATACAAAGCGTGCACAGATTCAAAATCAGCATTTGTAGAATAGACACTTAACTTTGGAAAACGATCCAAGTACCAGTTGTACTCAGCAACACGAAAACCGGTCAAGAGGTTAGGGAAGAAATCGTCAAGCACCGCAATACGACGCTCCTTTTTAAACAACCGCTTTAGATAGTGAAAATTTAATTTCATGTTCGACTTCAACCCAATCACTTAAAGGAAAAGGATTGCGGGGAGCAACCTCGAAAACACTTACATCTTCCAGCCAGTCGAAAAATTTAACGTCCGAGTACTGGAGCGGATCTTCAAGAGTTGATATTAGGGCCGTTATTGAATACCTACCTGCTTGAAATAGAATTGGAAGTTGAAATTCAATCTGGAATCTTTCACTAGGTAACCATTTTCTATCATAAAGCCCCGACAAAGCTCCTGTATTGGCACCTACCAAATGCTGATTGTTACGGTCTTTTATGTGAAAGCTTACAACCAAATGATTACATTTCTTAGAGACTTCAATTAGGAATGCCAATCGTAATGAACTACCAAATTGGAGTGGCAATAGACCGATGGGATCAGTCCCGGAAAACGCCTCAAAAGCAAGATATCGTGCGTCACCTGTGCCTGAACGTTCAGAGAACCTTAGGGGCTTACGTATATTTAGACTGCCTGCCTGTAAGGCATCCTGCCCTGAAGCACATTCCAAATTAGCCTCAACGTCGGCTACCGGTTGAGCATTAACTTGCGCGATCCACTCTTGAGCATAGGCTTTGGCCACATCTGCGGTTTCGCCGAATGCGCGCCCAATTCCGCGATCGAGCCATAGCGTCCGATTACACAAAGCCTTAACAGAATTGATATCATGGCTCACAAACAGAATCGTAGTACCACTATCAACGATCCGTTTCATTCTTGACATACACTTTGCTTGAAAGAAAGCATCGCCGACAGCCAAGGCTTCATCAATAATCAAAATATCTGCATCGACATGAACCACAACCGCGAATGCGAGTCGCACATACATACCTGAGGAATATGTTTTTACGGGCTGATCCAGAAAATCGCCAATATCTGCAAAGGCGATAATTTGATCAAATCGCGCGTTAATTTCCTCATCGCTCAATCCCAAAACACCGGCATTCATACGAACGTTTTCACGCCCGGTGAATTCCGGATTGAATCCAGAGCCCAACTCGAGAAGGGCCGCTACCCGTCCGTTGATATTGACCATCCCACAGGTAGGCGTCAAGGTGCCACAAATAATCTGAAGCAAGGTCGACTTACCTGCACCATTTCGCCCAATTATTCCAACGGTCTCCCCTTTTTTAACATCAAACGATATGTCCGTAAGCGCCGAAAACTCCCGGTAATATTGCTTCGGTGATTTGCCAACCATACGGCTTATACGTGGAAAGATGAACTGCTTCAGGCGATCACGGGGCGCGTCGTAGATCTGATAGCCCTTGCTGAGGTTCTGAACATGAATGGCAATATCATCTCCCCCTGAAACAGACGAAAGCGCGGAGGGAAAATAGCGCTCAGAGGACATCTGCAAAACCCTTTCTGGTACTTTGAAACCACGCATAGCCTGCCCATGCTACGACCATAGCAAATAGGGTATAGACACCCAGCCCAACCCAGTTTGGCAATTGCCCAAATACAAGGACCTCACGTGCTTGTTCAATGATGAAGGTAAGCGGGTTTGCCATGATGAAAGGGCGAAATCGTTCAGGAACAGCACTTACTGGGTAGAACACAGGGGAAAGAAACATCAGAACGGTAGTGATGATGCCAATTGTTTGCCCGACGTCGCGCAAAAACACTCCCAAAGAAGCTAGTATCCATGCGACTCCCGCAACAAAAATGACCAATGGAAGCATTACAAAGGGAATTAGGATCACTGTCCAGTGCACATATCCATTAAACAGAAAAAATGCGCCAAGTAATACCCCTAAGCTTATCAAGCTATGGAACAGTGCCGCACCAATCGCAATTACAGGCAACACTTCAATCGGAAAAACAACTTTTTTAACAAAATTAACATTTGACAGAATCAGACTAGGGGCACGGTTTATTACTTCGCTAAAAAGGCTTAGGACAATCATGCCCACAAATAACATTACGGCGAAATGGGTTTTGCTTTCCTCCCCCACTCCCCAGCGAGATTTGAAAATTTCGGAAAATACGAAGGTGTACACCACCAACATGAAGACTGGATTGAAAAATGACCACGCCAACCCCATGACTGAGTTCTTGTAGCGTCCAACGACTTCGCGAATGGTCATTTGCACAATGAGTTGACGGTTCCGCCAAAGACTTCTGGCAATTGCAACTAGCGACGTGTGCTTGGCGGCGTGAGGGTTAATGCCCGCGGAGGGTAAGGTCATGGAAAACACTCCGCCTTCGCTATTGGTTGACCCTGCTGATCTTTTGTAGACAAGAAAGGGAGAATTTGAATGGGCCATCTGATATCAATAGCTTGATCATTCCAGGCAATAGTACGCTCGAATTCTGGCGAGTAGTAATCAGTGGTTTTATACAAAAACTCAGCAGTTTCAGAAAGAACCAGGAATCCATGAGCGAACCCCGCTGGGATCCATAGTTGCTTCTTGTTTTCAGCACTGAGATTGGTACCGACCCAATGCCCGAAGGTTCTTGAGCTTTTTCGGAGGTCGACCGCAACATCGAAGACTTCGCCTTGCGTAACGCGCACCAGTTTGCCCTGAGGATTTTGAATCTGATAGTGCAAGCCACGCAAGACGTTTTTTGCCGACTTGGAATGGTTGTCCTGCACGAATTCACACTCTAGACCAGTGGCTTGCTCGAAGGCCTTCGCGTTGTAGCTTTCGAAGAAGAAGCCACGGTTGTCACCGAAGACCTTGGGTTCAAGGATGATGACGTCTGGGATGGCGGTAAGCGTTGCGTGCATCAGAATACCTTTTCCTTGAGCAGACTCAGCAGGTATTGCCCGTAGCCGTTCTTGGCAAGCGGCTGGGCAAGCTTTTCCAGTTGCCTGGGGGTAATCCAGCCCTGGCGGTAGGCGATTTCTTCCGGGCAAGCTACTTTGAGGCCCTGGCGCTTCTCGATGGTGGCGATGAACTGGCCGGCTTCGAGCAGGCTGTCGTGGGTGCCGGTATCGAGCCAGGCGTAGCCGCGGCCCATGATTTCGACGTTGAGCTTGCCTAGGTCGAGGTAGAGGCGATTGAGGTCGGTGATCTCGAGTTCGCCACGC
>JAYRNN010000303.1:0-20972 GCA_041912175.1 Anaerolineales bacterium
GAAGCAGAACAGCTCCGCCGCAGCCGAAATTTCGATTTGCAGTCTGAAACATTGCGTAAAACGTTCATGGCGATGAGCGACGATGTTAGAGTAGTGCTCATCAAGTTGGCCGATCGCCTGCACAATATGCGTACCCTGGGCCATATGCCGGAAAATAAAAGGAAGCGTATTGCGCAACAAACCCTGGATATCTTTGCGCCATTAGCAAATCGTCTCGGCATCTGGCATATCAAGTGGGAATTGGAAGATCTGGGTTTTCGATATGTCAACCCGGAAAAGTATAAGGAGATTGCCCAATTCCTAGCCGAACGTAGATCTGTCCGCGAGAAAGAAATGCAGGATATCAAGGCCCGTCTGGAAGAGACTCTCTCCCGTAATGGAATCAAAGCCGAGATATCAGCCAGACCGAAGCACATTTATTCCATTTATAAAAAGATGGTGCGAAAAGGCGTGCCTTTTGAGCTCGTCCATGACGTACGTGGCGTACGTGTCATTGTGCAAGATGAACCCGCGTGCTATGCAACGCTCGGTTTCATCCATGCCACCTGGCGACCTATGCCGGGTGAATTTGATGATTATATCGGGAATCCTAAAGACAACTTTTATAAATCTTTGCACACTGCGGTGATCTTAGAAGATGGGAAAACGCTCGAAATCCAAATTCGCACACCCGAAATGCATCAAAATGCCGAATATGGTATCGCCGCTCACTGGCGGTATAAAGAGGGCGCAATTCGTGATCAAGAGTATGAACGCCGTATTATCTGGCTTCGTTCATTGATGGAGTGGCGCCAGGACGTCGAGGATGCTCGCGAGTTCGTCGATAGCATGAAGTCCGACGTTTTTGTCGATCGCGTCTACGTGCTGACTCCTAAAGGCGACATTCTCGACTTGCCTGCGGGATCGACGCCGATTGATTTTGCCTACCACGTGCATACAGACGTAGGGCATCGCTGCCGGGGTGCGAAAGTCAATGGAAAACTGGTCTCTCTGGATTACCAGTTGGGCACTGGAGACCAGGTTCAAGTCTTGACTGCCAAGCAAGGCGGACCTAGCCGTGATTGGCTGAACCCCAACTTAGGACTGGTGAAAACGCAGAGGGCGCGCTCGAAGATAAAACATTGGTTTACCGATCAAGCCCGCGAGCAAAGCTTGAACCTGGGTAAAACCATCTTGGAAAAAGAGCTGCGTCGACTGGGGATGACGGATATTAACCTTGAACGCCTGGCGCGCGAATTTGATTTTAAAAATGTAGATGAATTGCATGTCGCGCTGGGTACTGGTGAACTTTCCTTAACCCGCCTGGTAAAACATTTAACGCTGCCTTCAAAAGAAGAATCGGATCTGAGCCTGGAACCTGTTGTCCCAATCAAGCCCAGCAGCGCGGGGTTGATCGATGATACCGGTCGTAATGTCGCCGTGGTTGGGCTGAAAGGATTATTAACCAGTATGGCTAAGTGCTGCAATCCGGCGCCCGGCGATGCCATTATTGGTTATATCACGCGCGGCCGTGGCGCTACGATTCATCGCCAAGATTGTCCGAATATCTTACGGTTGGAAGATCGTGAGCGATTGGTCAGAGTGTCTTGGGGTGAACCGAAGAAAACATACCCAGTTCCGATCCGAATTAAAGCATATGATCGAGATGGGTTGGTACGGGATGTTTCAACTTTGATCTCGGAAGAAGGGATCAATATGCTTAGTTTTTCATCCGGTACAAATAAGAACCTGGCTTGGGTGGATACCGTATTGGAAGTACGTGATATCGTCCAGCTAAGCAGGATCCTGGACCGCCTTGAAAATTTACCAAACGTAACGGAGGTGCTACGCGTCCGGCCAGGATAAATTGTTCGAGGAGATGCAGGGGGTGAAAGTCATTCGATAGAATACCTTGTGTGCATAGTGGTATAATTTCCCGCCAAAAGGGAATTCGTTTTAAAAGATGCTAAGTGTTGCTGAAGCTCAGAGAAAAATTCTCTCGTTTTTTACAGTAGTGGATACCGAATCATTACCGCTGTCGCTTGCCGCCGGGAGAGTGCTGGCTTTTCCAGTAGTGGCTCAGGTAAATTTGCCCCGTTTTGCGAATTCCGCTATGGACGGTTTTGCTGTACGGATGGATGATGTACGACTCGCATCTGTTGAGGAACCGGTCATCTTACAGGTGGTGGGTGATATTCCAGCCGGGTCAACCGCCCAACGGGACATTAATCCAGGCGAGGCAATCCGAATCATGACAGGCGCCCCGTTGCCGTTTTCGGCCGAGGCTGTTATCCCCGTCGAAAATACGGATTTTCATGATCGCCTGCCCGGAGCGCCATTGCCAGATCGCGTACGGATTTATCATAATGGGCCGCATGGTGCGAATATCCGGGTTGCTGGATCAGATGTTCAGATGGGCGACCGCGTTTTGCAGCATGGACGCAAACTCCGTCCTCAAGACATTGGTCTGTTGAGTATGTTAGGGATAACCCAGGTCACTGTACATCGCGCGCCGCGCGTCGCAATCCTTTCCACCGGCGACGAATTGATCGCTCCGGGAGAAACGCTTGTTCCTGGAAAGATCCACGATTCGAATTCAAACATGTTAGCCGGATTGGTCCAGCAGACTGGGGGGGTATCGATCGACCTTGGTATTGCGCAAGATCGCGAGGATGCTGTAGAGGCTTGCCTGGAAAGGGCGGTTGAATGGCGTGCGGATTTAATCATCTCTACTGCAGGGGTGAGCGTTGGAGCGTTTGATTTTGTGCGGAAAGTTGTTGAAAAGAATGGCGCGCTGGCCTTTTGGAAGGTAAATATCCGACCGGGAAAGCCTTTTACGTTTGGCCATTACCGCTCGATTCCGTTTTTTGGCTTGCCCGGCAATCCGGTTTCAGCTTTTGTTTCATTTGAAGTATTCGTACGGCCAGCGATATGTAAAATGCTTGGCATGAATGCCCAAAGGTTGAAGTTAAAAGTTCGGGTGACGGAACCGATCGAATCTGACGGGCGAGAGACTTATCTTCGTGCGATCATCGATTATTCTGATGGTCCGTTCGCTCGTCTTACTGGTCATCAAGGCTCGGGCAATTTGCGTTCTTTGGTAGAAGCAAATGCCTTGCTAATTATCCCATCTGAGGTAAAATCTGTGCCAGCCGGAACGGAGCTCGATGCCTGGTTATTGGAAAGTTAATCTTGAAGCGTATAAATTTTCAAAACCAATCAAGGTTAATCAGCTCGACCGGAAATGTTGATTGAATAAGTAGGAGGATATCTGTCATGCCACGAATTCGGTGTCATTATGTCGAATGCGTCTTTCTCGACGACGGTTATTGCAGCGCGGCAGCGATCGAGGTAGATCCTGACGTCGGATGCATGACCTATTCCCGGGCAGATGATGGTGAAAGGGAAGATGACTGGGAAGAGGAAGAAGAAGAAGAATTAGATGAGTGGGACGAACTCGACGAAGAAGAAGATGATGATGAATCCTGGATAGACGAGGATGAATATTAATACCACCCTCCCTCCGGATGATCGTTTGGGGTGGTTGGATTAACCGGTTACTTTATGCCCATCTTTGATCACTTTAGTTTAATAGCCCCTTTCTACGAGCGTTTTATCCCGCTCCGTAAAGATGAGAATTTATTCCGGTTCGTTGATCTACCAAGAGATGGCATCCTGCTTGATGCCGGTGGGGGAACTGGACGAGTTTCGAAAGCCTTCCAGGATCGTATTGGAACAATCGTCATCGTCGATCTTTCATTGAGGATGCTGACCCAGGCGGGCGGCAACCCCGGACTACATGCGGTTAACTCTTTGATCGAATGTATACCTTTTTCAGACCAGGTTTTCGACCGGGTTATCATGGTTGACGCGTTTCATCATGTGATCAATCAGCGTGAGACCGCCAGGGAACTTTGGCGTGTTGTTAGGCCTGGCGGCAGGATCGTTATTGAAGAACCCAATATAAAGAAATTTTCTGTCAAATTAGTTGCTGTCGCCGAAAAACTGGTCTTAATGCGTAGTCATATTATTTCAGCATCTAAAATTGCCGGTTTATTCAATTTTCCGGGTTCGCGCACCCAGATTGAGTATGAGGGATTTAACGCCTGGGTAATTATCGAGAGACAAGGCTAGCAAATGCGGGGAAGAAGTTCACCTGATAAAACGTCCACGATACGGGTTGTTCCGATTACCGTTTTCATGAGAACCCGCTGGGTAGAATCTGGCAGGACTTTTCCGATTGCGACAGCTTCCTGACCGTATTGCGTGGCGCGTAAGATCTCTAGCGCCTTAGGCGCTTCTTCTGCCGGTAGGATAACAATCATTTTGCCTTCATTCGCAATATAAAGGGGGTCGAAGCCAAGCATCTCACAAGCTGCAGACACGGCCGGTTTGATGAGGATACAAGCCTCTTCCAATAAAATGGATACTTTTGATTGGTGGGTAATCTCATTCAAAGTAGTGGCTAACCCGCCGCGTGTGGGGTCACGCAAGACATGGATGTGACACCCTGATTGTAATAGGCTAGCAATCAAATGGTTTAAGGGAGCAACATCGCTCAGGACGCCTGAGGTAAACCCCAACTCACCGCGTGCTTCTAAAACTGCGATGCCATGGTCTCCAATGCTGCCGGAAATTATGACGCTGTCACCCGCAATCGCGTTCGTCCCACTGATATTGGCAGTTGGATCGATGATGCCAATGCCGGCAGTATTGATGTAAAGACCGTCCGCTTTGCCCTTCTGGACGACTTTGGTATCGCCGGCAACAATTTGTACCCCCGCCTCGTTTGCGGCCTCTTGCATCGATTTGAGTACTCTTTCCAGGTCTGTTACCGGCAAACCTTCCTCCAAGATAAACCCTGCGGTCAGATAGGTCGGATAGGCGCCAAGCATCGAAATATCATTGACGGTTCCGCATACAGCCAGGCGGCCAATGTCGCCGCCGGGGAAAAAAAGCGGCCAGACGACGTGCGAATCGGTCGAGATTGCCAACTTCAGTGGGCTCTCTGATGGGGTGGGGAAGGTTAACTTTCCGGCATCATCACCGGTACGCAGGATTGGGTTTTCAAAATGCGGCAAGAAGCGCCGAGTGATCAAATCGTGCATCAACTTGCCGCCGCTGCCATGCCCCATTACGATCATTTCTTGGTGGGTTAACGGCAGCGGGCAGGCCAACCCCTGAATTTCTGGGTAATCCTCATTCATTTGGCTGATTCCTGTACTCACTGATCCATGTTTATCGCGTTGACGTTCCTAAGTCTGAGGACAGCGCATATTTATAATATGCCGCGCAGGCGCCCTCGGATGAAACCATCGTTGCGCCCAGCGGATGTTCGGGCGTGCACTGATTGCCGAACGCCGGACAGTTATGAGGTTTCTGCAGCCCTTGCAAGATCTGACCTGCGATACACATCGGAGACTCAGATGGCTGGATATGAGCCACTTGGAAACGATTTTCCGCATCGAAAGCTCGGAATTCAGGTCGCAACTGCCAACCGCTGGCTGGAATCATTCCGATACCGCGCCATTTTCGATCGCATGTTTCGAAGACCTGGTTAATAACTTTTTGAGCAGGCTGGTTGCCATTATATGTAACGGTTCGGGAATAGGCGTTCTCGACTCCGATCCGGCCTTCTTCCAGTTGGCGAACTGTCATCAAAATACCTTGTAGGATATCGATGGGTTCAAAACCAGTAACCACAATCGGTGTGCTGTACTGCTCGGCGATGGGTGGATATTCCCAATAACCCATTACTGCGCACACATGTCCGGCTGCCAGGAAACCCTGAACCCGATTGGCTGGCGAGCTCAGAATCGCGTGCATGGCCGGCGGTACACGTACGTGGGAAACGAGTACGCTATAATTTGTCAAACCAAGCGTTTTTGCCTGCAAAACGCTCATTACGTTTGCCGGCGCAGTGGTCTCGAACCCGATCGCAAAAAAGACGACCTGCTTGTTTGGATTTTGCTGAGCGAGTTTGACGGCATCGAGTGGGGAGTAGACGACCCGCACATCTCCGCCGGCAGCGCGCACATTGAAGAGATCGCGCCCGGTTCCTGGTACTCGCAGCATGTCGCCGTAAGACGTAAAAATGACATCGGGGAGCGCAGCAATCGCTAAAGCTTTATCGATTAATTCAAGGGAAGTAACACACACCGGGCAACCAGGGCCATGTACCAATTCGATCTCCGGGGGGATGAGTTGATCCAGACCGTAGCGCATAATGGCATGGGTCTGGCCGCCGCAGATTTCCATAAGCACCCAGGGTCGTGTGAGGCTGCGTTGTATTTCGGCGATGACGCCTTTTACCAGGTGTGCATCCCGGTATTCGTTCTGGTATTTCATGATTCACCGTCGGAGAAGATTTCAGGCAGGCAGCTCTGGCTGTGAGCCAAGTTCGGTTTCGAAATCTGCGATCTGGCGCAAAAGATCCAAAGTCTCCAGGGCTTCTTGTTCGCTGATCAGGTTTAGTGCAAAGCCGACGTGGATAATCGTGTAATCACCAACTTGCGCCTCAGGTACGTAAGCCAGACATGCCTCTCTTGTAACACCATCAAAATCAATCTTGCCCATCGAAAGGCCGTTAGTTTCATAGATATCAATAATTTTTCCGGGAATTCCTAAACACATCAGTAATTACTCCTAAATTTTCATGCCAAAATATTGTTTGTTGATTCTATCGAAATTGATAAGCAGCGATCGCTGCCTGTCCGAGCGAGAGACCTCCATCGTTTGCAGGCGCCAAGCGATGGGTCAAAACTTTAAACCCTTCCAGGCGCAACGCGGCATAAGTTTTCGACAGCAGGTGCATATTTTGCCATACGCCTCCACTGAGTATAACAGTATTTATACTGTGTTCCTGGCGGATTATCGAACTGGCTTCGCAAACGACGTTCGTGAGGCTATTATGAAATCGGGCAGAGATAATGCATGGGCTGACTTTTTCCAGGACATCGTGCACGACGGCTTCAATGAGTGGTTTAGGATCTAGTCGCATGCGTTTGGTGATGCTCCCATTTTCCTCAATCGGCTGGTTAATAATTTCAAATGGATAACATCCTGTTTCATCTTGATCGTGCAGCGCTTCGAATTCAATCGCGGCTTGAGCTTCATAGTTGATCTGCTGGCGTACACCGGCCAGCGAGGCGACCGCGTCGAATAAACGTCCCAGGCTGGAAGTAAGCGGAGTGTTTACATGGCGCTCGAGTTGGGCTTGCAAGGCGAGGCGTTCTTGTGAGCTCAGGGCAGAGACGCTGGGTAGTTTTGGGTCCCAGTCGATACCTGCACGCCAGAGATACGCCAACGCTTGCCGGGCTGGTTTACGCGTAGCGGCATCTCCGCCAGGAAGCGGCGTATATTCTAAATGTCCAACCCGTTGATATTTGGCATAATTCGCCAATAAGAACTCGCCGCCCCAAATCGCCCCATCGTCGCCGTAACCTGTTCCATCAAATGCTACGCCGATTACCGTCTCTTCGGGAGGTAAGCGGTGCTCAGCCATTGCTGACGCGATGTGGGCATGGTGATGTTGGACTCCCAGAGAAACCAATTGTTGCTGCTCGGCGCGTTCAAGCGCATAACGCGTCGCCAGATAATTCGGATGCAGGTCATGAACCAGCACCGCTGGCGCAACCCGAAAAAGTCTCTCGTAATGGGCGATCCCTTTTTCGAAGGCTTGCAACGTTTCGTAATTTTCCAAATCGCCAATATGATGGCTTAGGAACGCATAATCATCATGGGTGATACAGAAAGTATTTTTTAGTTCTGCGCCTACCGCCAGGATCTGAGGCGCTTTCCAGGCTAAATGAATTGGGAAAGGAGCAAATCCACGCGCCCTACGGATGGGGAATGGAGCGCTCATCGGAGAGAATACACGCAGTACAGAGTCGTCGCAGCGTGTTTGGATCGGGCGGTCATGCATTAAGAACGCATCCGCCAGGGTGGCAAGCCGTTGCCTGGCTTCCTCGTTATCCGTGACAATTGGTTCTTCGCTCAGGTTCGCGCTAGTCATTACTAGAGCTCGTGCGGGTTGGCGCATCTCCGGGTCGGACCTGCTAAATAAAAGATAGTGTAAAGGCGTGTACGGCAACATCACCCCCAAGGTCTTCTGTCCCGGGGCGACTTGCGGGGAGATGTTGGAGTTCGTTTTTCGTTCCAGCAGTACGATTGGGCGGGCGATTGAAACCAGGAGATCATGCTCGGAGGGGAGTACTTCGCAGTGCTCCATGATGGCGTCGATATCAACCATCATCAGCGCAAAGGGTTTTTCAACGCGCAACTTTCTCTGGCGTAATTTTTCCACTGCGAGCGAATTGGCGGCGTCGCAAGCCAGGTGAAAGCCGCCTAGTCCCTTAATTGCGACAATCGCGCCATCCTTAAGCATTTCCTGAACGTATTGAAGAGCAAGCTCGTCCTTGCGAATGGTTTGAAGGTTGCCATTTTCGTCGGTTGTCTCCAGCCAGATGTGAGGTCCACAGATTGGGCATGCGACCGGTTGGGCATGGAAACGCCGGTCATGCGGATCATGATACTCACGTGCGCAATCCGGACAGAGTGTAAAGCCTGCCATGGTTGTTTTCGGGCGGTCATAAGGAATATCCTTGATGATCGTAAAACGCGGGCCGCAATTGGTGCAATTGATAAAGGGGTAACGGTAGCGGCGATCTTGCGGGTCAAATAACTCTCGCAAACAATCCTGGCAGATGCACACATCCGGAGAGATCGGCTGAAAGGCGTCTTGGATACTTTCTGAAAGAATGATTTCAAAATCACTGAAACCGTTTGCAGGGCAGTCTTGTATGGTGAATGAATCAATCTGCGCCAGCGGCGGCGGGTCCGTTTTTAATGCGGATGTAAACTCCTCAATGCTTGTGGGTTGACCATCGATTTGAATGTCGACCCCAGCAGATGTATTTTTAACCCAACCGGTGAGTTGATGCTGTTTTGCCAGGTTGAAAACAAATGGGCGAAAACCAACCCCTTGGACAATCCCCGAGATATGGATTTTTGCACCGGTAAGATCTGTCATAACAGTAAATTTTAAGACGATGCAGCCTGGTTTTGTTCGAACCAGGTGGATCGTTGATAGAGATCGATTTGATCCAAAATCCAATCATACCAATCGGATAAACCGGTTTTGGTGATACACGAAACAGGAAAGGTCTTCAATCCTGGGTTTAGCGCGGCCACACCGCTGAGAAAATATTCCATCCGAAAAGGTACATAAGGCAGCAGATCCATTTTATTAATTACCAATGCGTCCACATCTTGATAGCTGCCAGGATATTTGTACGGTTTGTCGTCGCCTTCCGGGATGGACGCAACCAAAACGCTTTTATGGGCGCCAAGTTTAAAACTAACCGGGCACACCAAATTACCCACATTTTCAACGATTAGCAAGTCTAATTCTCCGAGATTGAGTTGAGCCAGGGCGCCATGTATCATCACCGCGTCTAAATGACATTCGCCGCCGGTATTAATTTGTACCGCTACCGCGCCTGCCTCAGCGGCCCGGTCTGCATCCAGGCTGGTAGCGATATCACCATCGATAACACCCACGCGAATCTTTCCTGCCAGAGCTTTAACGGTTTGCTCAACCAGAGATGTTTTTCCCGCACCTGGTGAAGCCATGATATTCATCGTAAAGACATGATTTTGATCTAATAAGCGGCGGTTTTCGGAGGCCAGGCGATCATTGGCGCTCATGATATTTTCAACAACAGTAATTCTTGAAGACATATTGGATACCTATTCCCAAATTATTTAAGTTTCGACATCAATCGCCTCGACATAGAATTCGCGACCGGCGACAATTTGGATTTTGTTGCTGCCGCATTTTGGGCAGCTATATTGATCGGGCTGGGGTTGAAAACGATTATGGCATACCTGGCATAGGATTTCAGCAGGGACACGCCGGAAATAAAGCTGCGCCCCTTGTGCTGCAGTGTCTTGGGCGACAATATCCCAATAGAATTGTACAGAGTCGTCGACGATGCTGGCAAATTCTCCAATAACTAAATGGATTCCACACACTCGGCGAGCGTTCGACTGCTGGGCGTGCCGCAGTGAAATTTCAAGCACACTTTCCGTAACCGATAGTTCATGCATTATGGGGTGAGACCGCTTGCTGGTGTTGCGTCGCCCTGGGCTTGTTCTTCTGAGCTGGAGGCTAACTTCGCAAGCGGGGTAGAAGCCCAAAGGAGCAGGGTTATCACTATCGCGGAGGTTATACACCAGATGCAGGTAGCGCCGATGATAAAGGGCTCCAGAAACGTAAGATAGATTGAAAATAGCACACCAAAAATGGATGATCCCCAGATCGCAAGCCACGAAAACTTGCGCCATTTCTCGGGGGCAACGGCTTGCAGCACCCAAAGGACCAGGATAGCCGCGTATCCCATCAATCCGAGTATTCCAACCGGTAGAAAACCGAAAATCTTCGCATAAGGACTTGATTGGACACTATTGCAATCGCCGATCGGTCCGCAAAATGCTTGGGTTTTGGTGGTTTCTACGAAGGTTAAGTAAATTGCTACCAGCATGCCGATTGTCGCTAAGAGGGGGATAACCCAACCTGGCCAGGGTTTTGCAAGCGATGAGCTGCCGGTCACATAGTTGTAAATCACAAACAGTAAACTAATGATCATTCCTAGGAGGACGGCAACCGCAAGACTGTTTCCGACACGATCTCGTTGAAACCGCTCGAGCATGCTGTCGATGAAGGGCTGGTTTTGGTTCAGGTCGTTGGCATCTTCAAGTGTAGAGGTGATTTGATTTAAACCAGGCAGCGTGGGCCAATTAACGCCCCCCTCCGATAAACCTGTTTTTATAAGACCAGGTAGTTTGTCAGGAATTTCTTGGTCGCCAACCAAAAAATCCGCGCCAACTACCAGGGCTGGAACGCCCAACCGGTTATCGGGAACTTGATAGGCTGCAATCGCGTGTTCGTAAAGTTGCTGGCCAGCCGGCGTGCTGAGATCGATTTTTGCGATGATAAATTGTTCTTTGTATTCCTTTTGCAGAGGTGGTAAAACTTCCTTGATGACATATTCACAATGGCTACAAGTGGGTAAGAAAAAGAGGACCGCACGGACAATCGGGCTGGCTGCGTGCGTCGGCGCCACGCCAATTGATCCCAGAAACAAAGCACACAACAAAAAGAGGTACAAGATTTTATGTTTACGCATAAAAGTAACTTAGGGGGAAAAAAGGGGAGAACCGGTCGTACTCTGGTTATTGGTCTTGATCGGTCGGCTTGACCTGGTCTTCCGGTTTTCCTGTTTCATCAGGTTTTTTATCTTTCTCGTCGCCTTGCAGACCGGTTCTGAACTCACGGATACCGCTGCCCATTTCGCGGCCGATTTTACTCAATCGACCAACTCCGAAGAGCAGAATGACCACCAGTAAGATGATCAGTAGTTCGGGAACTCCTAGGTTCATTTCAGACTCCTTTTATCAAAAAAATATTCCGAACTAAATTATACTACGGTAAAATTAGCTCTTGATGAAGGAACTCAATGTGATCGGCGGTGGATTGGCGGGAACCGAGGCAGCCTGGCAGGCAGCAGAACGGGGTATCAATGTGCGTCTGTACGAAATGCGTCCAGGTGTATCGACCGGCGCTCATACAGGCTCTCAATTGGCCGAGTTAGTTTGCTCGAATTCGTTGGGCTCAAACCTGATTGACCGTGCGTCCGGCCTTCTCAAAGCGGAAATTCGACTTTTAAAGTCGATGGTTTTAGAGTGCGCTGAGGTAACTGCTGTACCTGCAGGTGGGGCGCTTGCCGTAGATCGAGAGGCGTTTTCATGCCTCGTGACGCGGCGAATCGATGATCACCCAAATATCAAGCTGTTTCGACAGGAAATGTGTTCTATTCCGGATGGGCCGACGGTGATTGCGTCCGGCCCGTTAACTTCTCCCTGCTTATCGCAATCGATCAGCGAATTGTTGGGCCATGACCATCTATACTTTTATGATGCCATTGCTCCGATCGTTTTACTCGATTCGATTGATCTTAGCGTGGCTTTCCGTGGATCGAGATATTCCCGAGGGGAACAAAGAGAAGGCGATTATATTAACTGCCCGATGACGCAACCGCAATACGAAGCTTTTATCCAGGCATTAGCGAGCGCAGAAAGGGTTGCGCTCCGCTCATTTGAGTCTGATCTTGAAGCGGGTGTTCGGGCTGGCCCCGAAAAATATTTCGAGGGTTGCTTGCCGATTGAGATTTTAGCCAGGCGTGGACACAAAGCGCTGGCTTTCGGGCCCATGCGGCCGGTGGCTATCGTAGATCCGAGCACTGGTCGTTGGCCATATGCAAATGTTCAATTACGCCAGGATAATTTAGCGGGAACGCTCTATAATATGGTGGGTTTTCAGACCAACCTGACCTTCGCCGAGCAACGCCGGGTGCTACGCTTGATTCCTGGACTTGCGCACGCAGAATTCGTGCGTTATGGCCAGATGCATCGCAATACCTTTATTCATTCGCCGGCGCATCTCCTGCCTAGCCTACAGTATCGAGGCCGGGTAGATTTATTTTTTGCCGGGCAGATCACCGGAGTCGAAGGGTATGTTGGGAATATTGCGACCGGCTTGTTAGCCGGCTGGAACGCGGCGCGTTTATTGAGTGGGGAAGCGCCGGTCGTCCTTCCAAAGACGACGATGCTAGGAGCACTGTGTGATTACATAACGCATGCCGATCCGGCTGACTTTCAGCCCATGAAAGCGAACTTTGGCATACTCCTGCCAATGGATGAACCAGCCAGGTTAAGCCGGCGAGTTCGAGCAACGCTTTATAGTGAGCGCGCAATGCATGACCTCGAAGGCGCGATGGCGCGAATGTATACACATTAAATGCGCATAGACATTAACCAACAATACACAAATCATATGATAAAAACAACAACAAACCAGCAACAAAGCCATAGGATCCAAAATTGGAGACTGCAAATCATACCCACATTAACAGCGCTCCTGCTTGGCATGCTCTTTTTGACCGGTTGCGGGGCTTATGGATCAGCAGAAGAACCCACTCAATTCATACCATCTCCAACGCCCACGGAGGAACCCACAGCAACGCCGCAACCGCCCAAGGATTTCGATGGCCAGAGCGCGTTAAACGACGTTGCCTACCAGACGGATTTAGGGCCGCGATGGGTGGGTAGTCAAGCCCATAGAGAAGTCGGAGATTGGATCATCTCTGAGTTGGAGAAAGCTGGTTGGGAAGTTGAGGTTCAAGAGACGACCTATCAAGGACAGCCTGTACGCAATATCATCGGAAAATGGGGACAAGGAAAACCTTGGGTGGTTTTCGGCGCCCATTATGATTCGCGCCTGGTTGCCGATAAGGACCCCGATCCACAAAAACAAGCCCAACCGGTCATGGGGGCAAATGATGGCGCCTCCGGTGTGGCAGTCTTATTGGAAATGGCGCGTACCATCCCAGATCAAATGTCGAATCTGCAATTCCAGGACAATCGGACAACTGCTGCTCAAATCTGGCTGGTTTTCTTCGATTCGGAAGATAACGGAAAAATTCCCGGATGGGACTGGATCCTTGGGTCAAGGGCTTTTGTCGATCGTCTGAAGGAACGGCCCCAAGCGGCTGTCATTATTGATATGATTGGCGATCAGGATCTCAACCTGTATTTTGAAAAAAATTCGAATCCAATTATTAATTCAGAAATTTGGAACCAGGCTGCTAAACTTGGTTATTCAAAACAATTTATTCCCCAGCAAAAATATGCGATTCTTGACGATCATACCCCGTTCTTAGAGGCAGGAATCAACGCAGTCGATTTGATTGACTTCGATTATCCTTATTATCATACAACGGCCGATACTCTCGATAAAGTTTCTAGCACAAGTTTACAGGCTATTGGCGCGACCTTGATCGAATGGCTAAAACAAGGTTCAGGTGTGTTTGTCACACCTTGACGAAGGAAAGGAAAATATGAGTAAAAAAAGTCCCGAGCCGACTATTCGACCGCGCGAACGCGCATTTATGGTTGGCGTAGAAATTTATGGCGACAATCATCTATTGAACTTAGAAGATTCGCTTGCCGAATTAATGTTGTTAGCTGAGACTGCAGGTTTGGATGTGGTCGGACAAACCACTCAAAAACTCGGCCATGCCAATTCTAAAACTTTTATTGGTCCGGGCAAGGTAGACGAAGTCAGGGCGCTGGTCGAAGAAACACAAGCGGAGGTGATTCTATTTGATGACGAGCTGTCTCCACGACACTTACGCGAGCTGGAGCGCATCTTCGGAGATAACTTGCGCATAGTCGATCGAACTGCCCTGATCCTGGATATCTTTGCCCAACACGCACATACCCGTGAAGGGGTGGTACAGGTTGAGCTAGCCCAATACGAATATCGTTTACCACGCCTGACACGTGCCTGGACACACCTGGCCCGACAAGCTGGCGGCGGGGGCGGTCGATCTGGCAGCGTCGGCGGCGTGGGATTGCGCGGACCTGGTGAGACACAACTCGAGGTTGACCGCCGCGATATCCGGCGCCAGATCGACCATCTGAAAATCGAGTTGGAGAAGGTGCGCACCCATCGTCAACAATATCGGGCACGGCGAAAACGTTCGCAAATTCCATTAATTGCTCTGGTTGGATATACCAATGCTGGAAAATCCACTCTGCTCAATCGCCTTTCTTCATCATATGTGTATGTTGCTGACCAGCTATTTGCGACATTGGATCCAACCACACGGCGTATCGAATTAGCCGGTGGACATCCCGTACTGATGACCGATACAGTAGGATTTATCCAGAAACTTCCTACCGCGCTTGTGGCTGCCTTTCGGGCGACATTGGAAGAAATTGCAGAGTCGGATCTCTTGCTGCATGTGGTCGATATCACCCATCCAAACGCGCAAGCCCAGGCTGAGGCCGTTTATCAAACATTGGTTGAAATCGAAGCCGATCATATCCCGGTTCTAACGGTATTGAATAAGATCGATCAATTATCCGATCCCGCACGCGCTCGCCAAACTTTGGAATCTTTTCCAAACGCGACTGCGATTTCCGCCTTGACCGGCGAGGGTATTAAAGAATTACTAAGTACAATGAATGGGTTGCTGTTCGATACCTATGTTTCCGTAATCATGCGCTTGCCCTATCAACAGGGTCAATTAATCTCACTCTTTCATGAGCAAGGCCAGGTTGAACAAATCGAACACGAACGCGGCGGCGTAACGATTCATGGCAAGCTGCCAATTCGTCTGCTAGCCCGATTCCAGGCTTTTACAAAAACCGATCACTTAGATGTTGAACAAGAACTGCCTGAATTAGAATTCGAACTTGATGATGAAGATATAATTTGATATCAAGGATGCAGCAAACAGGGTCGCTTGATCAATCCTGCTTGCTGCATCCGTCCGAAGTAAGGTTTACAGTTTCGGGCCTGCCGCGATAATCTCGAATGGAGTCCCCTCTTCAAACTTTTTAAAATTATCGATAAATCGAGAGGCCAGACCCCGATACCGCTGCATATAAGCATCCTGGCTTACCCAGGATGAGGCCGGGTTAAGTACATTTTCAGGCACTTCCGGGCAACTCGTCGGAACCTGAAAGCCGAAGACAGGATCTGTTTCATAACCAACTTCGTCGAGCGCCCCATCCAATGCTGCATTAAGCAGCGCCCGGGTATATCGGATGCTGATCCGCTTTCCGATTCCATATGGTCCGCCCACCCAACCAGTATTGAGTAACCAACAATTTACGCCGTAACGTTTGATCTTGTCGCCAAGCAATCGGGCGTAGTAGGATGGGTGATGCACCATGAATGGGCCGCCAAAACAAGCGCTGAAAGTGATTTCGGGTTCTTTGCCCAGACCGATCTCGGTGCCGGCTATCTTAGAGGTATACCCTGATATAAAATGATAAAGCGCCTGCTCTGGTGTCAGGCGTGCAATCGGCGGCATGACCCCGGACGCATCACATGTGAGCAAAATGATATTTTTGGGATGCCCAGCCATTTTTTCGGGAATTGCATTGGCGATGTATTCGAGCGGATATGAGGCGCGAGTATTTTCTGTCCGGGTATCATCCTCAAGATCGATGATGCGTGTGATTGGGTCAAATGCAACGTTTTCCAAGATCGTGCCAAACCGGCGCGTGGTGGCATAAATTTCTGGCTCTGCGCTCGGCGAGAGGCCGATTACTTTGGCGTAGCAGCCACCTTCAAAGTTAAAAATGCCTTCGTCGCTCCAGCCATGCTCATCATCGCCGATCAGGAACCGCTTGGGGTCGGCAGAAAGAGTGGTCTTTCCAGTACCAGACAATCCAAAGAAAAGCGCTGTCTCTCCATTTTGTCCAACGTTTGCCGAGCAGTGCATCGAAAGCACGCCCTGGAGAGGCAAAAAATAGTTCATGATCGTGAAGACTGATTTCTTAATCTCACCCGCATAACCCGTATTACCGATAATGCACAAGCGCTGGGTGAAGTTCAAGGCGATAAATGTATTCGTTGGCGTGCCATCGATCTGTGGAAAAGCCTTGAAACCCGGTACCGCAATGACCGTGAATTCGGGTAAATGGCGGCGATAGTCTTCATTGGTTTTGGGCGAAATAAACATATTCCTGGCGAAGAGACTGTGCCAGGCAAGTTCTGTGATCACGCGTACGGGCAAGGAATAGTTCATATCCGCGCCGGCATAACAATCTTGAACAAATACATCCCTTCCTTGGAGATATCCTTGTACGCGGCTAAAAAGCTCCTCAAACTTGTCTGCGCTGAATGGCCGGTTGTATTGACCCCACCAGATATGACCCTCTGTGTCAGGTTCACGAACGACGAATTTGTCACTAGCCGCGCGCGCCGTATGTTTACCGGTATTAACAACCAGCGGGCCAAGCTGAGTCAGCTTTCCTTCGTCCCGAAATATGGCTTCTTCATAAAGAGCTTCGGTTGGAAGGTTCCAATAGATTTTATTTAGATTCATCAGACCATGGTTTTCCAGGGTGAACTCACCGCGAAGGGCGTCGGCTTGAGCCTCTGACGGGGTCTTGATATTCAAGATGTTGTTCATAGCCAATCCCTCACCAATTTGCGATCGCCGATAAACAATTCATTCGGTGAATTCGGGTCAAGCGCCCATTTAATTCTTTCAACCGCAGTGGTAATATCTTTCACTGTACCGGCATAGCTCAACCGCAGGTGGCCTTCCATCCCGAATTCTTTTCCAGGTACAGTTACCACCAAGGTCTTTTGCAGCAAGAATTTAGCAAGCGCAACGGAGTCATTCGAATACGCCCGGAAATCGGGGAGGATATAGAAAGTACCCTCTGGTGTGATCGTGCGGATGCCATTGAAGGATTTTAATTCCTGGATAAACACATCACGATTGTTTTGAAATGTTAGACGTAAACTTTCGACGACATTTTGCATGCCATTCAAAGCTCCCTCGGCTGCCGCCTGCAAGACAACCGACGTGCAAGAGGTTGTTTGCGCCTGGACATTGGTCATGACTTCGATCAATTTCCGATTGGCGACCGTCCACCCAATCCGAAATCCGGTCATCCCGTACAGCTTTGCTACGCCGTTGACCACAATAATATAAGTAGATTCGACATCCTTCTGTGTAAATTTATAAGCCGGAGTCCACTGCCGATTATCAAAAACCAGCTTATGGTAGATATCGTCCATGATCAGGTAAATCTTTTTGCGTTCGCAAAAATCTACTATCTGGGCGATAAATTCGTCCGGAAATACCGCTCCCGAGGGGTTATTCGGGCTGTTGATGATGATCGCCCGAGTATACGAGCTGACCGCTTGCTCGATATCCACCATACGTGGGTGGAAGGCGCCATCCAGTGGAGATACGATCACCGGGCGGGCATTGCACATTTTTATCATTTCCGGGTAGCTCACCCAATAGGGAGCCAGGACAATCACTTCGTCTTGCGGATCTAGAATGGTATAGAGAATGTTGAACAGAGATTGTTTGGCGCCGGCCGAGATGATTACATTCTCAGGCGCAACCATCCGGTCATAATTATCTTCTGTATATCGGATGATGGCTTTCTTAAGAGAAGGAATACCGTCGGCGGGAGTGTATTTTACCTCTCCGGTATTTAGCCTGGCGGCAGAACTTAAGATCGCGCCAATGGGCGCTTTATTCTTTGGCTCACCGATGCTCATATTGATCACGGGCTCGCCGCGTTCACGCAGGATCCTGGCCTCTTCATTGAGCGCCAGCGTCGGCGAAGCTGGAATTGACCTGGCAAGTTGGCTGATATGCATGGCTACTCCATTTAAACTAGAAATTATTGCAGATAGCTCCTTGTTCTGTCTGCTTCGGAATTAAATTTACTAGATCTTTAAATTAGTGTATCGTGAAAGAGGACACTCGTCAATGTGACATTCGTCTATTGTCGTAAATTGTCTAGATATTGAGCGGATTTTTTCACTGTTACTTTACGGGAAAAGAACGAGATTGGGGTCTAGTGCGCATTTGGTTGTGGCATAATAGGCTAGAAAGGTTTGATGAAATTGACCAGCAAGACCCATTTCGTCTATCAGGATTGCTTAAACAGCGTGCTCGGGCAAGATATTATGGTACAATTTTATCAAATACGCAGATAAAACTGAATTATTGGCTATTTAGAAACTATCCATGGCTAATATTCAAAAATGGGGTCCGATTATTCAATACCAACCTGTTGAGGTGGCGCAATGAAAGTACAAAAAACTTCAAGTGAAATATCTCCGATAAACCGTAGTCAACACATTGTTCAGGTCTTGATCGCTGTGCTCTTCATTTTGAGTATCACCGTAACCGCCTATACTCCATCTGCGCGGGCGGACGCTACTACGCCGACAGACCCGACCGCAACCCAGGCAGTGTTGAACAGCTCGGTATTTGGATTACAAATTTTTCCGTTTGGCGATCCGGGTATAGAATCCTATATCAATGGTAGCTTTACCCGTTGGGTGCGTGGACCGGAGGTGCTTTGGAAAGATGTTGAAGCGACCAAAGGCGCCTATAATTGGAACGCTATCGATAAAGCAGTCAGTGATATCCAAAAAGCTGCCGCTGTGAATACTGGGACGAGCGTGATCGTGGTTGTGCGCAGTACGCCGGCATGGGCGCGCACCGATGATACAGCGGCATTCTCTTGCGGACCGATCAAAGCGAGCGAGCGCCAGGCTTTTAGTACTTTTATGCTCAACCTGATAACCAAGTTCCAAGAACGTGGCGTACTTGGCTATGTCAAATATTGGGAGCTGTGGAACGAGCCCGATATCCGGCCGATCAGCACCAGCGACCCCGACCAACCCTGGGGAGGTTGCTGGGGCGATCCAAACGATGCCTATTACGGCGGTGGCGCCTATGGGGAAATGTTAAAAGTGGTTTATCCTACCATCAAAACCGTCGATCCCCAGGCTCAGGTGATGGTGGGTGGTCTCAATCTAGACTGCGATCCCCGCGTTTCACCCCCGCCGAATGGCAAAGCTGATTGCAACTCAAGTAAATTCTTAGAGGGCATCTTACTCGCCGGAGCAGGCAATTCCTTTGATGGCGTCGCGCTGCACGCTTTCGATTACGTCCAGAAATCAGGCAGCACCTATTTGCTCGGACAATATTACAACCCAAACTGGCCGGGAAGCGGCTGGAACCAGAACGGGCCGGCCGTAATTGCAAAATCTCGCTTCGTCAAAGAGGTCTTGGAAAAATACCGCCCAATCTATGGCTACGGTTCGAAATTTTTGATGAACACTGAGGCTTCACTGCTCGATGCGAATTATTCGACCTTGAATAATCCTTACCCGGCTATTCTGGAAACGACTAAATCCTATTACCTGGCTGAGACGTACGCGGCCAGCATGGCTGAAGGGCTTAAGGGTGTTATTTGGTTCGATGTGATTGGCAGTTGGCTGCGCAATAATGGCATCATCAAACTCGACGCCAGCGCGAGCCTAGATGCATATTCCGCATACAATGCTGCTGCAAGCCAATCGGGTAATCCTGGTTACCCAAGTTACGTAAACACCTTTAAATATCAAAATAATTTGAGCTTTCCAGGGATTACGGGCTACGAGTTCGCTTATACGCCGTCTTCAAATCCGTATGGGCTACAACCCTATCATGTCTGGATGTTGTGGTCGAACGACGGCGCTATCCACAACCTGGTCCTCCCCTATATGTCTCCGGCGGTCTTAAATGTCAAGGGTGAGACGATCTTTTCGAATGTATCTTCGGTATCGATCAGCCTGCAGCCCTATTACATCATCATGAGCCCCACCGTCGTACGCAGTCGTTTCCCGATTGTGGTCCGCTCGAAGTTCAACGGCGATTTTGAATATGCGTGGACAAACTGGACCCAGTTAAACGGTGGGATGCCGACCAGCCTGGTAAGCAGCAATCCCGCCGACCCGCGTGATCCGACCGGCGCTACACCAGATACCTTTGTACCCGCCGATACAACCAGTGCACTACTGGGTGATTCCAGCCTTGGTATGGGGCAATCGAAAGGGAGTTGCGCCGCCTTGGATCTTCCTGCGGGTAAGTATGCGGGGATCGAGCGCACGATCTTGGTGCCGACCGCTCCGAGTGGGCAAACGGTCAGGTTGTCATTTGATTACATTATGTACTCACAAGACGATAAGAACTATGACGCGTTTAACGTTTACCTGACCGATGTAACCGCCGGGCAGGTCACGCCAACGCTAATCCACACCGATGGCAACACTGCCTTCAATCCCAGCGATGTCTGTAAATGGTATCGAGTACCAAGCGATGAAAACTCGCGGGATGGCGTCACGACCGGTTGGGCGAACAAGACTATGGTCCTGACCGACTATCAAGGCCACACGATTAAATTGACTTTCAAGAACCAGAATGGCCCCGATAGTTTTTACAATACATACACCTATCTGGATAATGTCAAGATAATCGTCGGCCCGTAATTTTCCCATAACGACAAAAAAGCCGGTGGTCGACCACCGGCTTTTTTGTCGTTATGGGAAA
>JAYRNN010000304.1:0-4905 GCA_041912175.1 Anaerolineales bacterium
CCTGTGCGCACACGCCGTCTTGAGCCACGGCGAAGCCAGGTTCAGCCTGCTGCGCACCCTTGACCTGCACTATTTGATCACCCAAAACAGCCTGGATTGGGAGCAGGTCGTCGCGCGCGCCGTCGATCTAGGCTGGTCCTATGCGGTCGAGCGCGCTCTGACCCTGGCCCGCCAGTATTTCGACACGCCGCTTGCGGAGTGGGTCCTGCCCGATCTGCAGCGCCGCCGCCGCAAGGATGAGCCTACCGTTCACGTCGACCGCCTGCAGGGGGAAGGCTATCGCTGGGAGAGCACCTGGCTGCAGCTTACGGCTTATCCGCCGGGCGAGCGTATCCGCCGGCTGCTGGCGCTGCTCTTCCCGCCGCCTGACTACTTTCGCCAGCGTTACGCTATCCCGCCCAGCAGGCCGGCCTGGCCGTATTACCCTCGCCGCTGGCTGGACGCCTTCGGGGAATTCGCCCGCGCCATGCGCCATCGTCTCTGGCGCGATAAACCATGAGACTGCCCTGAGACGCTATGCCGATTACGCTTCAGAAGATCAATGCGCTTAATATTCGGGACGCCGGCCGTTGCGATGGCGCGTTCATCGTCGACGCCAGGCTTATCCTTTCGGCTGAAAATGACCGTATCTGTATCAAGGCATTGATCCAAACAGCGCTGAGATTGCGTTGTATTGGTATTACCGCTTCTAGCCTTTGGCCGCCAGGTAGGCTTGCATGGCCGCATCGCCGGCGTTCACCAGGGCTGCCATGCGCTCTTTGGGCATATCGAAATCCAGCGTGCCGATGTTTTTGGCCGGCAGCCGGCAGACCATATCCTGGTAAGCCGCCAGCGCCGTCCGATCATTGCCGCCCAGCACGGTATCGGCCAGGCCCTGGATGCGCCAGACGGATTCTTGCAGCAGATCCAGGCGTTCCAGGACGCCCGGCGCGGCAGAGCGGCGCTTGATCCGCTCTTCTACACCCGGCACGGCCAGCGTCTCGTCGATCAGCATGCCAATCACGTTGTCTGAAACCGAATTTTCGCCCATGATCTCATCGATATTCTCATCGCTAGAGACAAACAAGCGGATCGGGAAATTGGAGAGCAGGCCCCCATCCACTACCTTATGCCCGGTCAGGTCACGGCCGCGGTAAGCCCCCCATTCCGAATGCCAGATAACTTCGGGCCAGGCGAACGGGCAGCCCATCGACATGCGCACCGCCCACACCGTCGGGCAGGCGGGAGCCGTGCGGTGGTTGAGCACCAGCATCTCGCGCTCGCTCACATCGGCAGCGACGGCCGAAAAATCCGACCCGGTCTTCTGGTAGAACTCGAACAGGGTTGAATCGGCCAGGCCGCGCCCATCTTGATCCAGCCGCTCGCGCAGCCAGGCGCGGAAGGCCTTTCCGGAGTACCAGCCGCCCCACATTAGCAGGGACAGCATGTGCCGGAAGAGCGCCTGGTCTACCAGGTTCCCCATGATGCGATCGACCGCTGGTTCGATCGCATTCGGGATGGCGGGGTTGTCCAATTCGGTGATCAGCCAGGCGCGCAGCGCCCCAGCAAATGCGCCGCCCTTGGCTCCGCCGCCTTCAAATACCAGATCGTATTGCATGATGTTTTCCTCCGGCGATTCGTTTGCGTATCTGGATTAATCATATCAAATTTTACCACTTCTCTGATTTGATCATCGCGAGCGATCTTTGCAAAGCAATCTCGTTTGGCGTGGTCTGCATCGCGCGCCTAGCTTTTGCTGCTATAATTGGAAAATTATCCCGCCCCAGGCTTATTTTACATGGACTGGGCGCCTGATTGAATGCGAACCTCATAGGAGCAGCCTGATGACTCGCTCGGAAATAGACGCCAATCCAGACAAGCATGCCAACGAACAGCGCTTGCCGCCTTCCCCGCATGGCAGCATTCGTGAGATGGTGCGCGATCCGCTCAATTTTTTCCTCGGTTTGACCCGCCAATATGGCGATGTGGTATGCTACCGCCCGGCGCCCGATACAGCCTACTTGATCAATCACCCCGATTACGTCCGGCATGTGCTGGTAGAAAATCACCGCAATTATTCGAAAGACACTTATTCACTGCAAGTCTTTAAGAAAGTCGTCGGCGATGGCTTGGTGACCAGCGAGGGCGAGGCCTGGCGCCAGCAGCGCCGCATGATGCAACCGGCCTTCCACCATACCCGCCTGGAAGCCTTGGATCAGATGATCGTGGGCGCAGCCCAGGCGATGCTGGCGCGCTGGCAGTCTCATTATGCAGCGAACCAGAGCATCGACATCGCGCGCGAGATGGCCTCGCTGACCCTGACGGTCACGACCCGGGCGCTTTTCGGGGTTGACCTGGGCGATGAAGTTAACCGGATTGGCGAGTGGGTTAACCAGGCCGCCGTCCAGTTTGAAAAACCCAGCCGCCCGCAGGTCCAGGAGTCGGCGCGTGAGATCCGGGCGATTGTTACGCGCATCATCCAACAGCGCCAGCATGACTTCGAAGATCAAGGCGACCTGCTCAGCTCGATGATCCTGGCGCACGATGAAACCAGCCAATTGAAAATGGATGACCGCCAGTTGGCCGACCAGGTGATGACCTTGTTAATCGCCGGTTACGAGACCACCGCCAACGCTCTGACATGGACCTGGTTCCTGCTCTCGCAGCACCCGGGGACGTTTGAGCGGCTGCGCCAGGAGGTGCGCCAGGCGCTGCCGGATCGACTGCCGGTCACCGCCGACCTGGAGCGATTGCCCTATGTACGGATGGTATTAGATGAAGCGCTGCGCCTCTATCCGCCGGCTTGGATGATCGGCCGCAGGGCTTTGGCGCCCGACCAGATCGGCGGCTATAAGGTGGGGGCCAACACCGTGATTGCGATCTGCGCTTACACGCTGCACCGCCACCCGCAGTTTTGGGACCAGCCGGAGGTCTTTGACCCAGAGCGTTTCCGCCCCGGCGCTGCTCGTTTGCTGCACAAATACGCTTATATCCCCTTCGGCGCCGGGCCGCGCGCCTGCATCGGCAATCATTTTGGCTTGCTCGAGGCGTCTTTGATCCTGGCCTGCGTTGCCCAACAATATGAGCTGCGCCTGGCTCCGGGGATCGTGGTGCAGCCCCAGCCGTTGTTTGTGCTGCGCCCCAACCGGGATTTACTGATGACTTTACATCCCTAAAATGTGATCGCATCTCCCTTCTGTGGATAAAGTTCGTCAATTCCTGTTCAACAATCGCAAAGCCATTGGTTGGTCGTTATTAGTCATTTCTATCATAATCGGGCTTTTTACACTTTACAGGGATACCTTCGTTGACGAGGCGGACAATCTAAGCGTCGGTTCGCTCCTGTTAAACAATTATTCCTTATATGGCGACCTTTTCTCGCATCATTTTCCATTTCCGTATTATTGGGCGGCGATGGTCGTTGGTTTGGCCGGTAAATCGATTTTTGCTGTGCGCCTTTCTTTATTGCTGTTTCAGACTACCGCTTTTGCGCTTGCGATGAGTTTGAGTGATGCATATATTCTCGTTGGCATCACCGCCCTCATTTGGAGTTTCATTCGCCCTTTTTATCGGGGTAATATGGTGCTGTACAACTCGTTTGCAGGGGTATCGTTGCTGGTGGTCTTTATCTTAGTTTTAGCATTGTTACTCCAACGAACAGCGCCCAGTTGGAAACATTGGTTCATCATCGGGATATTCTCCATCATTTCAATTTTGTCAGATCCACTTTCTGTATACGCCGTCGGGATTGCCCTGGTCTTTCTTCTGATAAAAAATCCACAATGGGGGATAAAGACAGGCCTGATTATCACCGGGGGTCTTTCGTTGTATATGGGTTACTTATTTCTTTCTGGGACTTTCCATGCATTTTGGAGTGATGCAATTCTGTTCAATTCGCAGATATATTCTAAGTATACCGAAGCATCTCCACTGCGCAGCAAAGAGTTGCTGGGGATGATTGTCAAGGGTCTGGAGATTACGGATAAAACCTGGCTGAATTTTAATCCTATCAAGCCAATTACAGGCGAATATACACAGTTCGATCGATGGTTTTTTACCGGTTTCCTCTATCGATTTGCGATCCTGGCAATTACGCTGTTTCTGGCTGCGAAAAAAGAATTCCGCGCTGCGGCCTTTGTATATTTATTCGCCGCAGCAACATTGGTCATTAATAAATGGGATTTTCGTGGGCAACCCTTTGTGTTGGTTTCTTTGATTGCCATCTCAGCGCTGATTACAACGGAGTGGCGGCGGGATGGCAATCAAAGATTTTTAAGAATTACCCAAAACATCGTTGGGGTCGTGGTTTTGGGAATGGTGTGCTGGCTCTGTTTGCGATCCGGGATTAATATTGTCCAAAATTTGAACGCTTATGGAAAAGTTCAATTCGCAAACTATGAGAGCGATGCAGCTCATATACTGGATCTTACATGCCATCAATCCGATGTTCGATTAGCACACTATCCATCGGGTGGAAATTATCACTATTGGTTCACTGGTTTGAAGCCGGTTTCAAAATATGTATATATGTGGCCGTGGGTCGCCGAGGTGGGGTTGGAAGACGTCATTAACGAATTGGGTCAGAAAAAAGTGAAAGCAATCGTGGTTATCCAAGAAACCACGATTTGGGGAAAATATGACACCAAAGTATACCTGGGACCTCTGATCGAGTTTCTGGATACAAATTATCAAAAAGTGGAAGAAGGAGTATATTTATCGCCGAAACTGTTCAATCGCTGCTCAAAATAGCGCATTGCCTCTGCTGCGGCGCGAATTTCCCCCTGGCAAAGTTGGAAACCATCAAGCAGTGAAGTTGCGCGCCCGCCGCGCGCCCCGTCGCGGGGGTTGGAAGAAAAATTTTGGGCGTGGTAGGTGTTTTGGCCGGGATGTCTGCGCCCACCCCGGGGGGGGTACACTAGGGGGCCC
>JAYRNN010000305.1:0-3249 GCA_041912175.1 Anaerolineales bacterium
ACGAAGAATTGAGCCCATTACCTGAGGTCGTGATCGGAAGCAACGAGCCATTATATAACATCGGTGTTGTATCCCGCATGACTGGCATCTCCATGGCGACGTTGCGCGCCTGGGAGCGTCGATACGATTTTCCAGAATCCGAGCGTACGGCTGGGGGACACCGCTTATACTCAGAAAAAGATGTGTTGCGGTTGCGGTGGGTTAAAGAAAGGATTGATGAGGGGATGCAGACCGCGCAGGCGATTAATGCACTGCGTCACCAAGAGACAATCGGGCGTTTAACGCCTACTCTGTCATATTCATCGCCTGAAGAAGCGCTTGCAATGACTGGAACCCATCTAGAGATCTACAGACCACGATTGATGGATGCACTGACCAGAGGCGATACAAATGCCGCTGATATGGTATTGAGTGAGGCTTTAGTTTTATCGAACCCTGAAGATCTAATTTTAGACGTGATTAATCCAGTGCTGTCTTTTATCGGTGAGGCATGGGCGGAAGGAAAAATAAATGTTGCAGATGAACACTTCGCTACCAATTATCTTCGCCAACGACTTTTAATGTGGATGGTGGGTGGCCCCCCTGCGCGGAGCGAGCCAAAAATAATCCTGGCGTGTGCGCCGTCAGAATGGCACGAGGGTAGTCTATTGATGCTCGGGGCTCTATTACGGCGCCGGCGCTGGCCGGTAGCTTACCTGGGGCAAGCAGTTCCACTCACCGATTTGGCTGGCTTTATCCATGAAATCCATCCTGCTATCGTCGTTTTGGCAGCGATGATGGAGACGACGGCTTTGGAGCTGGCGGATTGGCCACAATTCTTACCGGATGTTGCGCAGTCGGGTAAACCAGTGATTGGTTTTGGCGGCCGAATCTTTATCGATCGACCAGAGTGGCGAACGCGTGTTGCAGGGATTTATCTGGGCGATGACCTGCGAAGCGCGGTGGATCATATCGAAAAATTAATGTAATTGAATACCCCTACTTCGCTGCCTGTGCGACGACCAGGCAACTCCCTCCGAATGGAAGGGAGCTCCATTGCTGCAGCGCTTTTAACTCGATGCTTAAGATTGCATCTAACAGGTTATTGGCGGTGATTGAGCCGGGTTTAAGCTCCGATTCCATCTTACTCAAATCTCCCTTCTTTCTCCAACCAAGCAGGCTGGGTAAAGTCCTGAACAGGAAAATCGGCACAGGAAGACTGGCAAATATATACGTGGTGAATTCGGGGATAAAACCGGTTTGAGCGAGGCGTTGCTTGAGCCCGGTCAACGTGTATCGGCGATAATGTTGAGCAAAATCATCCTCGATTGACCAAAGAAATTTATAAGCCGGCACTGTCAGGTAAAGCCTACCATCTGGAATTAATATCTGGTGGATTTGCTTTAAAAAATTTGTGTCATCTGGGATGTGTTCGAGCACATCGAACAAGCCCACCGCGGGTACGGAACCTGCCTTAAATTGGGCGCTTTCCAGGGTCGCACAGATCAGGTGATCCAGGCCGCGACGTTGGGCATTATAAATTCCTTCGATACCAGGTTCAACCAGGACAGTTTCGTTCCCCGCTTGTTGGATTGCCATCGCAACAAACCCATTGCCCCCGCCGATATCAAAGAAGGTTCCACTGGGGGGAAATCTCCGTAGAGCCTCTAAAATGAATTCATTGCGATGGTTGAACCAGAATGAGCCCTCCTCGACGCCATAACAAAAAGCATTGCCTTCTTCTGGATAATCGATGGAAGATTGATGGCAGGCATACCAGATTCTGTCGGAATGCAGCTCCAGGTTTGCAGCAATTGTGGTTAAGTCGGTCATAGCGAGTAAAACCAACAAATTATACTCGCTAATCAAGAAATGAATTCTATTTTTATCTACATTTCAGTGGGTAAAAGACCGGTTCGCCGTCGCGAGTACCTTACGGGCTCGCTTGAACCGTGCCGATTACGATAATGTAAATTGAAGCAGATGTGTCTGGTAGCCGATCGGGTTTTGCTTCTTCCGGCATTCGCCAGCCACAGGTTTCTATAACGATCAAGGGCTGGGTCGTATCGACGAATGGCGCTAAATCTGGATCGACCTGTGCTGCATAAGCCAAAGCGAAGTTAACCGGGGTGTCGATATACTCTTGTACCTTGTTGGCAGGGATGCGGACTGCTGCGAGTATTTCCAGGTCCGGCCTGAGGGTATCCGCCTGGCGGATGGCGACCTGACTGTGGAGCAAAGCTTGTAAATTCTTGCGAACCTGGCGCAACGGTAGACCTGCCTGATCGAAACCGGTGCCTTCCAAGGCATTGCGGAGAGATTGTGCTTGACCACCGATGCCAGAGTGGGTGGTCAAGAATATGATTTCTGTGCCATTCGAGTTCCGGTACGAATTCGCGCAGGCCTGGCCATCACCAAATTCACATTCACCCCCAGGTTGCACGTTAATCTGGATTGCTTTTCCAGTGTTAAGGCGATGATTATCGGGGTTGATGTGAATATTCAAGCGAGGTGCTCCGTCTTGGAAATCGATCCCATCATAGTTCATAGAAACTGGGAGAGCCTGTGGATTGACCGGGCTCTGATGAACGATAACGACCGAATCGACCGCGGGAGCGGTTGGGGGAATTGAGGTTGGGTGGAGTGGTCGGAAGGGCGTCGGAGTTGGGTCGTTGACCTGGACCGCGGCTGGAAATGGGTTAATTTTAGCAATCATCGCATGCAGCGCCTGGCGGAAACCATCCCCTCCAGGAGAGGGCCTGCGGGTTGGGATCGGCGTCGGGGAGGACACCGTTGAAGTCGCAGTTTGCCTAGGTTGGCTGGGAAGCGTCGACGTTGGTGTAGAAGTAGAAGTTGCTGTAGCGGTAGGCGTTGGTGTAGATGTTTCTACCTGTGGGGTCGCTGTCGGCGTCTGGCGGATTTCATATTCTCGGAGAGGCTGCAAACCGTTCCCACAATTGTAAGTATCTTCGCTTATACGTGTGCACATGCCTCCGAGCATGGGGGCCGGTAATTCAGGGCGCAAGCAATAAGTGCTAACGACCCAGCCTCCTTGATGGCATAAGCGAAAGCGTTGGCGGTTACCGGTTACCCCAGGCGCCGGACCCACACCAAGATCTCGGCAAACGATCCAACCCTCGACCGGTTTGTCAGTTTGGAGGAACGGTTTGAGCTGTGGCGCTGCGGCAGATACTGGATCCGGAATCGATTGCCAAACAACCCCAACCAGGAAACCAATTAAGAGCATACTGCCCAAAATAGATATGATGC
>JAYRNN010000306.1:0-2599 GCA_041912175.1 Anaerolineales bacterium
ATTGGTGTTTTTATCTACGAGCTTTCCATGCTTTATGAGGCGTTTGTTTCAGGGAAGCCGTCGCCGTTGCCGGATTTAGCCATCCAATATGCAGATTTTTCCGAATGGCAGCGCAATTGGCTGCAAGGTGAGGTTCTAGAGGAGCAAATCAACTATTGGCTAAAGGCGCTGGGAGGCGATGTCCCGGTATTGGAATTGCCAACGGATCGCCCGAGACCTCCTGTGCTGACCTCGCGCGGAAGTGCATATTCTGCGAACCTACCAAAATCGATTTTGGATGGATTGAAGATCCTCAATCAGCAAACTGGCACAACGATCTTTATGACCCTTATGGCGGCATTTCAAACGCTGCTTTTTCGCTACACAGGTCAGGTTGACATTGCAATTGGGTCGCCGATTGCAAATCGCCGCCAGGCAGAATTAGAGGGGTTAATCGGTATCTTTATTAACACAATCGTCCTGCGCTCGAATCTCGCGGGTGATCCCACATTCCGCGAACTCTTAGCCCAGGTGAAAGAAATGACGCTGGGTACCTATGCAAATCAAGATGTACCCTTTGAAGTGATTGTTGACCGTTTGGGTCTGGCGCGGGATATGAGTCATACCCCTTTATTCCAGGTGATGTTCATCCTGCAGAATGCGCCAATCCACGCACGGCGTTTACCAGGAATCACGATCGAGCCGATCGAGGTTCACAGCGGCACGTCGACATTTGATTTAACCTTGGTGGCGAGTGAAATGCCGGATGGGATAAACCTATCCGTTGAATATAACTCGGATTTATTCAATTCCGAAACGATCGAACGTCTTGTTTCCCATTATCAAACGTTATTAGACGGCATTTTAACCAATCCCGACCAATCAATCAGCCGGCTGCCGCTTTTGTCCACAGCAGAATGGGAACAAGTTGTTAACGGCTGGAATCAAACGAATGATGAATTTCTTACCCCGGATTTTCCAGGCCTGGATCGAAGGAATCTGACGGTTGATGCGTTGTTTGACCTTCAGGTGCAGAAATCTCCTGAGGCGCTAGCTGTCGTAGTACCTGGCCTCGAAATGTCCAACCCGTCCGGTTTAAAAATTTCCCGCCAGGTCACGTTGAGCTATAAGGAACTCGATCACTTTGCTTCCTTGATCGCATCAAAGCTGTTTCAGCTAGAGGTTCGACCGGATCAGATCGTGGGAGTGTGTTTGGAAAGGACCGTGGGGCTAATCGCCGCACTGCTTGGGGTTTTGAAAGCTGGCGGTGCTTATTTACCCCTCGATCCAGAAGCGCCACAAGATCGTCTTGCCTTTATTATTTCAGATGCCGCACTTTTGTCGCCAGAACGGCCTCCGATCATTATAACCGAGACAAACCTGGTTGGACGCCTACCAGATATACACTCCCAGATCATCTTGCTGGAAGATATTTTGAATAGTCACAGAGAAATAAACAACGATCCACAGGATCTAAGCCATCAGGATGAGCCCATAACCGATGATCGACCGGCAAGATCCATATCGAATCTTGTTTATCTGACTTATACCTCGGGATCGACAGGGCAATCCAAGGGTGTGATGGTGGAACATCGCAACCTGGTAAATTCCTACCTGGCTTGGGAGAAGACGTACGTTTTACATGAAAATATAGCACATCTGCAGATGGCGAATTTTACCTTTGATGTGTTTTCTGGTGACTTGGTGCGCGCCTTGTGTTCGGGGGGAAAGTTGGTGCTTTGCCCGAGAGATTGGCTGCTGAATGCCGAACAACTCTATGCCTTGATGTTGGCCGAGCAAATCGATATAGCTGAATTCGTCCCAGCGGTTTTACTAAATCTCATCCAATATTTGGACAAAACCAATCAACGTATGGATTTTATGAAGCTGGTGGCTTGCGGCTCTGACAGTTGGTTCGTTAGTGAATATCGTAAATTTTCCCACTTCCTTGGACGACATACCCGATTAATTAATTCATTTGGACTGACTGAAGCCACAATTGATAGCACGTACTTTGAGGGGCCGACAGATCATTTATCCTCGGATCAATTGGTTCCGATTGGACGCCCATTTGCAAACACGAAAATATATATTTTGGATGGTTTGCTGCAGCCGAGTCCGATCGGTGTTCCGGGTGAGATTTTTGTGGGTGGTGAAGGGGTAGCCCGTGGCTACCATAACCGTGCAGAGCTTAGCGTGGAGAGATTTATCCGTAATCCCTTTATCGAAACTAAGAATTCGGATGGTGGTGAGCAGGGGGCGGTTCCTTCGGGCAATCGTTTATACCGTACAGGTGATCAGGCTCGTTTTCTACCGGATGGGAATGTCGAATTCCTGGGGCGTCTGGATGATCAATTAAAAATTCGAGGATACCGGATCGAGCCTGGTGAAATCGAATCGATTCTCAGTGCTCATCCGATGATTAAAGATGCAGTAGTGGTTGCTGTGGAAGTCAGCCTGGACGATAAGCGTTTGGTAGCCTATCTTGTGCCTACTTACCCCCATGACGCTCCAACTTCTGGAGATCTGCGCCGCTACGTGCAGGAGCATTTGCCCGACTACATGGCGCCTTCGGTCTTTATGATGATCGAAGCGCTCCCCTTGAACCCAAGTGGAAAGA
>JAYRNN010000307.1:0-4476 GCA_041912175.1 Anaerolineales bacterium
AGCCACCACTTCTCCGCGATCGATGTTGAAGGTTACACCGCACAGGGCGGGCACTTCTACACTTCCCAGTTTGTAGGTTTTAGTCAGATCTTTAACTTCTATCATATGATTACGCCTTTACTACGCTAGACGGATGCGATTTCGTCATTACTGCGTCATTTGCCAATCTACGATTTACGGCATCCCACCTGGAGGAGGTCCGCCGCCCATCAGGCCGCCAGGCCCATTTTGAGTGTTAGTCGTTGTGGTCGAAGCAGTCGTACCATTAAGCACGACCTCATCGCCCTCCCGTAATTGCTCGCTTGTGACCTCGCTCATTGCATTGCTGGTCATTACCACGGTGACCGGGACGCTGATCTGCTGACCATTGAACAACACCGTCACGGTCTGTTGGCCGTTGCTCGTACGCACAGACGCCTTCGGCACCAGTAATACATTATCATGTTGGGCAGTGATGATTGAAACCGAGGCGGTCATGCCCGGCCGGATGTTGGCGTCGCTATCGGTGATGCGAACGGTGACCGGGTAGTTGACCACGCCCTGTGAGTTCGTACCCACGATACCGATCTCGGTTACTTCTCCGGTATAAACCTTATCTGCGATGGCATCGAATTCTACGCTGGCCTGTTGGCCAACCGATAGGCTTGCCAGGTCGACTTCTGAGATCGACAGGTCGATATAGATCGAGCCCAAATCGTCGATACGGAAGGCTGCATCGCCCGCGTTTACCAGGTCTCCGGTGTTAACATCTACCTCGGTGATGGTGCCGCTGATAGGCGCTAACAGCTTGGCAAAATCAATGGTGGCCTGGGCGGCGTCGACTGCGAACTGAGCCGCGGCGATGTCATCGTCAGTCGGTCCGTCTTTAACGCGCTCGTATTCGCGCTTGGCGTCCGCCAGGTTGGCTTCGGCCAGGGCGACTGCCGACGAGGTGGCCCCGTTTTTTAGACTATCCCAATCCGCCTGGGCTTTATCTAGGTTCGCCTGCGCCACGGCCAGCTCGCCGTCCGCCGTTGCAATGTCGTTGGCGGTGTAATCGAGCTTATACCAGTTCCAGGTGGCCAGGGCGGTTTCCATCTTCGCTTTAGTGGATACCAGGTTGTTGAGCGCCATCACGCGTTCGGGATCGGTTAGCTTCCGGTTGGCGACTTTGGTGTATTGGTTCAGGGCCTTCACATAGGATTTCTTCGCCAGCAAATAATCGGTTTCAGCCTTTTCGATTACCAGCGTATCGGTCGAATGCGCATAATTCATCTTAATCCGATTATTCTTTGCATCTGCCAACGCTGCTTGCGCATTGGCCAGGGCCAATTGCGCTGCGCTGCTTTCTTCGGCGGCCGTCACTTTGATGCTGTCCAGCGCCGTCTGCGCGTCTTCGACGGCCTGCAAGGCCTTCGCCTGGGTGAGGGTCGAGTTCAAGAGATCATCCAGGGTCTGTTTTGCATCGATCAAGTCTTGCTTGGCGGTGATCATCTCGCTGGTCAGGGTAGCGGTATCTAAAGATGCTAATACCTGGTCGGCCTGAACCGTATCGCCTGCTTTGAGCGAAATCTCGTCCACTTTCCCGGAGGTCTTCCAGGAGATCGTGGCGCTTTGGCCAGAGCGCGCCGTCCCAGATGAATCAAGCGTGGAGGTCAGCGATCCGAGCTGGACCGTACTCGTTTGCACGGCGGTGGAATCCGCCGCCAGGTTGCTGGCGATGGCCCGGTAAGCGAAAAACCCTGCCACCAGCAGAGCAACGACAACTCCAGTAATCCAGATAGCTTTCTTTTTCATTTTTCCTCTCCAATCTTTTCTCGGCGGATTTCGTTAGCCTACAAATGCGCTACCGCCATTAATTTTTTGGTTGTCCGTATTCTATAAAGTGAAACTGTGAGAACCCCAAGAGAAAGCTGTTAAATTGCTGAGAAATGTTTTCCCGCCTGGTTTTAACAGGATTTTCTCAGCCAGGCATCGTAATATAATAGAAGAAAGTTCAAAAACATTCGCCCGTTTGCGGGCGTTATGAGAGGTCAAGTTCAACAGGGAACCAAAAGAAATGCCGACTTTGCTCATTGTGGATGACGACCCCAAATTGCTTAAGATGCTTCAGCGCACCCTCAGCTATGAAGGCTTGCAGGTGGTCACGGCTGTAAATGGGGAGGATGCGCTGGCTCAGGTGGATGCTTACCAACCGGAGATCATCATCCTGGATTGGATGATGCCCAAGATGGATGGTCTGGCGGTGGTGGAGCGTTTACGCGCCGAAAATAATCAGACTTTTATCTTGATGCTGACCGCCCGCGACTCGCTGGAAAACCGGGTTGAAGGGCTGGAGAGCGGCGCCGATGATTATCTCGTCAAGCCGTTCGAGCCGGCCGAACTGGTGGCTCGCGTGCATTCCCTGCTGCGGAGAATCGAAGCTAGACCCGCGCGCCAGCCGGTCACGTTTGGCGATCTCTTTTTGGATCCGGTCACGCACGAAGCGCGTTGCGGTGAGACCTTTCTGGAGCTCACCCCAACCGAATTTGATCTCTTGCACTTTTTTATGCGCCATCCGCGCCAGGTATTGGAACGAGCTCAGATCCTGAACACGGTCTGGGGTTATGATTTTGGCGGCGATGACAACGTATTAGAAGTCTACGTAGGCTATCTACGCAAAAAGCTGGAGTCTGGCGGGCAACCGCGCCTGATCCAGACCGTGCGTGGCATCGGTTACGTATTAAGAGGGGAATAATGTCCATCCGGTTACGCCTTACGCTCCTTTATAGTCTGATCCTGGCGCTGACATTGATTGCATTCGGCGCCGGGTTGTACCTTGTTCAAGCCCAGTGGACCATAAATTGGCTGAAACAGGACCTGAGTCGCAGCGGCGATAAGATCAGCCAATCCCTGTTGTTTACATATACCCATCCGCAACGTCAGGAACCCAACCCGCCGCCCCCGCCTCCTCTGGAGAGCCTCTCGGGCGATCAAGCCTTCCAGGGTTTGCGCGAGCGTGAGATTGTGCGCGTGCTGGATGCCAGCGGCGTATTGGTTGCCAGCCCGATCAGCAGCGATCAAACTGCACTGCCGCTTAGCGCAGAGGGCCTCAAAGCGGTGCAAAACAAAAACGTATGGTGGGAAATCGCCACTACCACCGACCAACATCTATTGATCTATAATCGCCCGGTAATCCAGGATGGCCAGTTGCTTTTTATCGTGCAGCTCGCTCGTTCGCTCACCGAACGCGACCAGTCGCTGGCTGCACTGGAGCGTACCTTGTTGATCGCCAGCCTGCTGGCCACCCTGGTAGCCTTTGGTATCGGCTGGGTGCTTTCTGGGCTCGCGCTGCGCCCGATCCACCGCATCACCCAGACCGCTATAGCCATCGGCAACGAGCGCGACTTCTCTCGCCGCGTGGACTACAAGGGGCCAAACGATGAAATCGGAGAGCTGGCTTCAACCTTCAATGTGATGCTAACGCGTTTGCAGGAGGCTTACCAGCGTGTGAGCCAGGCGCTCAAGCTCCAGCGCAGCTTCGTCTCGGATGTTTCGCACGAGCTGCGTACGCCGCTGACTACCGTGCGCGGCAATTTGGCATTGCTGCGCCATAATCCACCCCCGCCCGCGGAAGAGCAAGCGGATATACTGACTGATCTGGAGGACGAAAGCGATCGTTTAATCCGCCTGGTCAACGACCTACTGGTGTTAGCGCGCGCTGATGCCGGCCGCAGCCTGCTTCAAGAGCCTGTGGCGCTGCGGCCCCTGGTCGAGGAAGTCTGCCGCCAGGCGCGTCAGTTGGACTTAGAGCGGGAAATCGTCGCTGAGGTACAGGAATTAACCGTCCTGGGCGATCGAGATGCCCTCAAACAGGTGCTGCTGATTCTGTTGGATAATGCCTTGAAATATTCCGCTGGAAAGATTGTCATCACGGCCGAAAAGACAGGTGAGCAAGTTACGATTAAAGTCTTGGATAATGGCCAGGGGATCGCTCCAGGCGCGTTGGAGCATGTTTTTGACCGCTTTTACCGGGGCGAAGACGTTTCTGGTATATCTGGTTTTGGGCTGGGCTTGCCGATTGCCAAGGCCCTTGTGGAGGAGCAGAGCGGTAAGATCTCCTTGGAAAACCGCCTCGATAACGGCACAGCGGCGAGTGTGCAGTTGCCGAGTTCGCCAGGCGATTAGCTCGAACAATGGGTCAGCCTTTTAACAGGGCGAGAACCTCGGCCAACAACGCCTGGCTGGTGGCCAGGGTTTCATTGCTATAAATAGTTTCATTTCCTTGCCAATCGCCGAAATATCCTCCTGCTTCGCGTAAGATCGGCGGGAATGGCCCGCAGTCCCAGACATTCATCATCGGATCGAGCATAATCTCTGCTCGTCCGGTAGCCACGCACATATAGCCATACGCGTCGCCCCAGCCTGGACGAAAATAGACCGCCCTGGCCAGGCGTTTGTAAGGCTCTGTCTTGCCGTATTTTTGGAAACCGCCTGCGTCGGTGTAACTCAAATACG
>JAYRNN010000308.1:0-2739 GCA_041912175.1 Anaerolineales bacterium
GGAGGTTGGGAAAGAACCAGCGATTGATTTTTGCGGCCGTAAAGCGCAGGTTGCCGAGGATCGATACGTACGTCATCTCCTGGCTGCCAAACAGCGTCCCATACTGCAAATAATTCCGCCCTACGGTCCAGGCCAAAAAGGGTATACACGCCAGTCCGCAGAAAATCAGGCTATACAATACCCCCCTCTTGAGGTCCTTGCGATAGGCGAGCAAAATCAGCAGCGCCTCGCTGACGATCAAGGCCAGGCCGATCCAACGTAGTAACGCACTGAGGCCTGCCACGGCCGTCAGGCCTACAATCACCCAGACGCCGGGCTGTTTTAAAAGGCGCTGGCCCAACAGGAGAAAAACCACTACCAGGTCCAAGAAGAGCAGATCGGCGCCAATATTGGCGCCCATGCTGTACAGGAACAATGCCAGCGTGGTCGCTACAGTACCCAGGTAAAACCAGATTCGCCGTCCTGGAAAGCAGATATGGAACAGCCATGCCGAGCTGAAGATCGCCAGGCCAACCCCCAGCGCATTGATCACCCTACCTGAAAGCATCGGTGCAATCCCACCCGCCCAACGCAACACACCCAGCACAAACGGGTAAAGCGGCGGCCAGAAAGTCAGCGGCGCCCCAGCAAAATCCACGAAACCTTTTCCGCGCGCAAAATTATCCGCCGCAGAAAGATAAAAGGCAGAATCCGAAGAAACCCCTGCCCCGTAGGTAGAGGCAGCCGCCCACACCACCGCCATTCCAAGCAGCGCCGCACACATTGCGAAAATCAATTCCTGGTTGGTTGGTCTACTCACCACGCCTGAATTATAGCCGATATCCTGGCTACTTCCCCTGCTTGACAGCCCACCTCACCTGCGATAGACTCAAAACCCATGAACCACTTATATTTACATTGCCTGCGATAAATTATGTATAACACCCGTCAACAGCTCGAAAATTTTGAAGAACAATCTCTCGCCCCGTATGCCCTGCACAGCAAATATTCGCGCGGCCGGGTTCATCCTGAAAAAGAACCAGAATACCGCACAGCCTTCCAAAGAGACCGTGACCGAATTTTGCACACGACCGCCTTCCGTCGTCTTGAGTACAAGACGCAGGTATTCATCAATTATGAAGGCGACTATTACCGCACTCGCCTCACGCACACCCTCGAAGTCGCTCAGATTGGGCGCACCACTGCCCGCGCCCTGGGCGCCAATGAGGACCTGGTCGAGGCGATCTGCCTGGCCCATGACTTAGGCCACCCACCTTTTGGTCACTCTGGGGAGACCGCCCTGGCCCGCCTGATGGTTGAACACGGCGGTTTCGACCATAACAAGCAGTCCTTACGCATCGTCACCGAGCTCGAACGCCGTTACCCCGATTTTCCCGGCCTCAACCTGACCTGGGAGGTGCGCGAAGGCATTGTCAAGCACGAGTCGGAATATGACATCTCGGATGCGAATGGCTATAACCCAGATCTCCGCGGTCACCTGGAGGCGCAAATTACCAATGCCGCCGACGAGCTGGCTTACACCGCCCACGACCTGGACGATGGCCTGCGCTCCGGCATGATCACGCCACACTTGCTCGAAGGCATCTCCCTCTGGGAGATCCTGGCCGAAAGCATCGGCTGGCGCGATCAAGAGCTAGACGACTTAGCGCGGCACCGGCTGATCCGCCGCCTGATCGGTATGGAGGTGAGCGACCTGGTGCAGGCAACCCATGAGCGCCTGCGCGATAGCAACATCAAGTCCGTGGACGAGTTACAGCGCTTGCCGTATAACGTGATCGGGTTCAGCGAGGATTTGCACCGCCGAAACCGCCAGCTTAAGGACTTCCTGTACACCAGGCTTTACCGCCATCATCGTGTGGTGCGCATGGCGGTCAAAGCAGAGCGCATCCTCAGCGATCTTTTCCGCGCCTACTGCGCCGAGCCGGCCATCCTACCCAGCCATATCCAGGAACTGCTTGAAGAGCGCGGCCGTGAGCGGGCGATCACGGATTATATCGCCGGAATGACCGACCGCTTTGCCCTGGAAGAGCACCAAAAATTATTCGATTCCTCGGTAAAACCATAACCAGGAGAAATGATCTATGCCCGAAACCCCTTACCTCACCGCCGAAGGCGCTGAGAAACTACGCGAAGAGTTAGCCCAACTCAAAGGCCCTGGTCGCGATGAAATCGCCAAACGATTGCGTTCAGCAATCCAAATGGGAGATCTGTCTGAAAACGCTGACTACCATAAAGCAAAGGAAGACCAGGGGTTCATGGAAGGGCGTATCCTGGAGCTGGAATATGTGCTCCATAATGCCATCATCGTTGAGGCCACCAATCAAAAACGTGAAGTGGTTGAGGTAGGCGCACAGGTCACCGTTCAAGAGGAAGACTTTGATCCAGAGACGTATATGGTGGTGGGAGCCAAAGAGGCCGACCCGCGCAAAGGCAAAATTTCCAACGAGTCGCCCATCGGACGAGCCCTGATGGGGCGCAAAGCAGGCGAGCGAGTCAATGCCCAAACCCCAGGCGGGGAAATCTCCCTCAAGATCTTAAAAATCGAATAGTGGTAGCGGCAGCTTTAAGGACGCCAGACGATCTTTTTCGACAGAAAAAGGGGCTGTCCTAAAAGTAAAGGGCAGCCCTTCACTTTTTAACGAAAGCATGATTCAATAGGGGAATGAAAAGAAAAGAAACCGCCCCAGTGTTCAAGCCCTATGTAATGGATCAGATGGCGTTACTGCCAGCGAGTTATAA
>JAYRNN010000309.1:0-36605 GCA_041912175.1 Anaerolineales bacterium
GGCCTGGGCGTCGACCGTATCGTCGAGAGCCGCGAACCAATTATCAGCACCATTTATCGAGAAACGCAGCACGTTAAAGTCAAGCCGGGAATGGTGGCGGGCTGCGCCCATATTGGAATTGGCTATCGCGGCGATCAAGAAGTAGTCAAGCTGATCCATCCGCAGCAGATCCATCCCGGTTTGGAAAACCAGGCTACCGGCGACTATATCCACATCTTTGGCAAGCCCGAAATTCACATGGCCATCCAACCTGAGATTGCCGGTGGATTGGCGACCATCGGGGTAGCCGTCAACATGATTCCGCATGTCGTCGCCGCCACACCGGGGTTGAAGCGCATGATCGATCTACCGGCGCCGGCCGCCTTGATGGGGCCGAGCGCTTATGCCCGCCGTGTATAGGCTGAAGCAGTCATTTCTAGAGAGGCGACCATGACCAAAATCAAAAAAGGAACCTGGGTAGAGATCGAACAGATCATCCTTCAACCTGCACAGCGTGCGCCTACCCTGCCCGAAGACACCCGGCAGACCTCTTATGTCTTACGCGTATCCGGTTTTCTGATTCTAGACGCTGAAATGGGCCAGGCGGCGCGCATCCGCACCATCATCGGGCGTGAATTGGATGGCACGCTCAGGACGGTCAATCCCAGCTATAGCCACAGCTTTGGGACGATCGTTCCGGAGCTATTGACCATTGGGACGGAGGCGGAATCATGACCCAACAAGATATTTCTTATGAAGCAGTCATGGCGCGTAAAAACGAGATTATGAAGGCCTCGTTGGGGATTGACTTCGACGATTTCATCCAGAGCCCGATTGCGTTTGATTATGAGCGCATGATGCGCGAGACCGGCTATAGCCATGCCGATATCGCCCGCATCCAGCGCGAGACAAAGGTAGGTAATACGCCGCTCTTCGAGCTGCGCAACCTGACGTCGGCCGTGCGCAAAATCGCCGGGCCGGGTAAGGGCGCATTGATCCTGGTCAAGGACGAGGCGGCCAATGCTTCAGGTAGTTTTAAAGCCCGGCGAGCCTCGATCAGCGCCTATGAAGCGCAAAAAAAAGGCTACAAGGGCATGATCGCTGCCACCAGTGGCAACTATGGCGCGGCGGTGGCTTCACAGGCCGCCCAGCGTGGCTTGAAGTGTATTGTCGTCCAGGAGGTCTTTGACAGCCGCGGCGTTGGCCAGCCCGAGATTGTCGAAAAAGGACGCGCTTGCGAGGCCTATGGCGCCGAAGTGCTTAAGCTGTCTGTCGGGCCGGAGCTGTTTTACATGCTCCTGCGCACATTAGAGGAGACGGGCTTTTTCAATGCAAGTTTATATACGCCCTTTGGCATCCGTGGCATCGAAACCCTGGGCCTTGAAATTGCCAGCCAGGTGCGTTTGCGCTATGACAAAGACCCCGACGCGGTGGTGATCACGCACGCTGGCGGCGGCAACCTGACCGGAACGGCGCGTGGCTTGCTGGCGGCCGGTTGTGAACAGACCCGTATTGTGGCCTGCTCGGTGGACCTGAGTGGCCTGCACATGGCCTCCGATCGAGACTTTAACCGCAAATCGTTCACCACCGGCCATACTGGCTTCGGCGTCCCTTTTGCTACCTGGCCCGATCGGGTGGATGTGCCGCGCAATGCGGCCCGCTCGCTGCGCTACATGGATGAGTACCAGCTTGTCACCCAGGGCGAGGTTTTCTACGTCACCGAGCTGCTCACGAAGTTGGAAGGCCTGGAGCGCGGCCCGGCTGGCAATACCAGCCTGACCGCCGCGGTCACCCTGGCGCGCCAGATGGATCGCGACCAGATCGTAGTGGTTCAAGAGACCGAATATACAGGCGCCGGCAAGCACCATAACAGCCAGCTTTCATTTGCCCGCGAAAATGGGATCATCGTGCGGCGCGGCGATCCAAAGGACAACATTCCGGGTGTGGCGATCGTCATCCCTGAGCGGCTCGAGCAGGTGTGGGGCAAGGTACAGGATATGGACCGTCTGCGGCTATCCTATTTGAAAAATGCGAACAAGGAGCTGCCGGCAGCGCGGTGGTCCGATCAGGACTATATCTTTCTTGCTGCTGACTTAAAAGTCTCTGTTGGCTGGGTCAGGCAGAAGGTCGGGAATTTGGTTTAGAAGGAAGGACTTATGATGGATGAACGCATCTCCCGGTTCGATCAACGCCGGGAAGAACTTGGAAAAATGAGCGAGGCGGAGCTTAAAGCGCGCTTCTGGCAATTGTGCGACCAGCTCGTCGAGCCAATCGTCGACCTGGCCCGCACGCATACCTCACCCTCCATCGAACGCTCCGTATTGCTGCGTATGGGCATCGACAGCCTGAGCTCGCACGGCGTGGTGGATCGTATTTATGAGGCCGGCCTGCTTGGCAAGGGCGCCGGGCATGTGGTCTTGAAATTGGCTCAGAAGAATGGAAGCGACGTTCGCTCTGCTGCTGCGGCGATCCTCGAAAATAAAGACGTGCTCAAAGACCTGTTTCAGGAGCGTAATCCGCGATGACCAGGCAGCTAGACCCCAACCAAAAACTCGATATCGAAGAAATCATGCAAGATTTGGAATCTTACCGGCCTCGGCGTAAAGGCTGGGTCTGGCGCCAGACGCCCGCCCAAGGCGTGGATATGGGCCCCTTCCACTATCGGAATATGTCCCGCCCGCTGAAACGCAGCCTGGGTCTGCCGGCCTCGAAATACTTCGAAAATATCGATCCCCAGCCCAGTTGCGTTGTCACTACCGAGATCGCCTCCGGACGGTTCGAAGATGATTTACGCCGCATGCGTATGGCCGCCTGGCATGGCGCGGACCATTTGATGGTCATTCGCACCACCGGCCAGAGCCATATCGACGGCCTGCTGGAAGGCACGCCTGAGGGCATCGGCGGTGTGCCGATCACGCGCAAGCAGATACGCGCCAGCCGTAAAGCCTGCGACCAAATCGAAGACGAAGTCGGCCGCCCGATCAATTTCCACAGCTACGTATCGGGCGTCGCGGGGCCAGAAGTGGCCGTGTTGTTCGCCGAAGAAGGCGTCAACGGCGCCCACCAGGACCCGCAGTACAACGTGCTTTATCGCAATATCAACATGTACCGCTCGTTTGTAGACGCTGCCGAGGCCAAGAAAGTCATGGCCGGCGCAGCGATCTTCCAGATCGATGGCGCGCACAACGCCAATGCCACTGCCAAGGCTGGTTGGCTGGTTATGCCCGAGCTGATGGTCCAGCATGGCATCAACTGCGCTTTTTCCGTGGCCGCCGGGATGGAAAAAGACCTGATCGGCCTGTCCACCGTGCCGCCGGACGCGCCGCCCGCTCCCAAGCTGTGGTATGACCTGCCCTACGCAGTAGCCTTGCGCGACTTCTTCTCCGAATACAAAATGCGCGCCCAACAAAATACGCGCTATATCGAGGCGGACGTCGAAGAGGCCATCCGCACGCATACGATCGATACGCTCATCTCGATCCTGACCAGCGCCGATGTCCAGAGCACGATCACACCGGATGAAGGCCGGAACGTGCCCTGGCATTACAACAATATTCGTGGCGTGCAGACCGTCAAGCAAACCTGGGCTGCCCTCGACGGCATTCAGGAATTGCTTCAATTGAGAATGGACGGCCCGTTGGGAGAAATGTCGCGCGATATCAAAGAGCGCGCGGTGGCATTTTTAGAAGAAATACTCGCCGAGGGCGGTTATTTTGCCGCCGTCGAAAAAGGCTTCTTTGTGGATTCGGCCAGGTATCCACAGCGCAACGGCGACGGAATTGCTCGCGATGGCAACGGCGGCGTAGCTGCCGACACGATTGTCGCCCGCGATCCAGATTACATGGCCCCGGTCTGTAGCCATTTTGGCGATAACCGCCTTCCAGAAGGTCTGCAAAAGCCTTGTGATCTGATCGACGGTTGCACCTTATGCAAGCCTGAGAAAATTGTCTATATTGATGAGCTCGATCCCGAAGATTCGGCGACCAAACGCCTGGAGGAGACCTTGCCTTACCGGGTGGGCGGCCTGATCCGCCCTGAGGCCGAATGGGCCGGGGACGGCACGGTGCTGCTTCAATTCATGGTGCCCGAGTCGGAAGAGGCGGCGCGGGCTGCTGCACTCGAAATGGCCGGCAAAATGGGGTTGGGGGACCCGCAGGTGATTAATTTGATGGTTCTGCACCCTGCCGAGGGCTGCTTCGTGGAGGTTAAGGGAAAGGTCGCCTTCGATATCAAGAAGGCCGAGCTTAAGATCCCGCCTAAGGAGGAGTTGCTGCCTGTGGAAGAAATCCAGGCCGCCATTAAGGCGATCGGCCTTAAGGTTGTAGCCGGGACGGTCGGCGAGGACGAACACAGCGTTGGGCTGCGCGAAATCCTCGATATCAAGCATGGCGGCATTGAAAAGTACGGCGTGAAGTATTACTACCTTGGGACCTCCGTGCCGATCGGTAAGCTGGTGGATGCGGCCATTGAAACCGGCGCACATGCCATTCTCGTTTCAACCATCATCAGTCATAACGATATTCACCGCGCCCAGATGCGCAAGCTGGCCGAAGTGTGCCAGGAGAAGGGCATTCGCGAGCAGATGATCCTGATTGCGGGCGGTACGCAGGTGACGCGTGATATGGCTGCTGAGACTGGCCTGGATGCTACCTTCGGCCGCGGCACAAAGGGCATCCACGTGGTGGATGCAATCGTGAAGCGTCTCAAAGCCCGCGGCGATATCTAAAATGACTCATCCTCAGATTTCACGGATCGCATGGATGGAAGAAAAGATCTGCGCAACCTGTGGATAAAAAGGTTCTGGTTTGAGCGCTGAGATTGAAATCCTGACCGTCGAGGTCGGATCGACGATCACGAAAGTAAACGGCTTTCGGCGTTTGCCGGGGGGCGGGCTTGAGCATCTCGACCAGGGCTTTGCGCCGACCAGCGTGGACCAAGGCGATGTCGGCATCGGCGTGGAGGCGGCCATTTCTGACTTGCAGGCCTCCGACATCTTGGATGTCGCCCGGCCTGAGATTTTTGTTAATAGCTCTGCGGCCGGCGGTCTGCGCATGACCGTGCACGGGCTGACGTACAGCATGACCGCCCGCGCGGCGCGTGAAGCGGCCTTGGGGGCGGGCGGGATTGTCAAGCTTGTCACTGCCGGGCTGCTCGGCGATTTCGAGCTCGATGAAATCCAATCCATTCATCCCAACATCATCTTATTAGCCGGCGGGGTGGATTATGGGGAAAAAGGAACCGTACTGCGCAACGCCGAGAAAATCGCTGAACTCAAGCTGCCTGTGCCGGTGTTATACGCCGGCAACACGGCCATCCGCCGCCCAATCCAGAAGATTTTTGAAGCGGCGGGGATCGAAACTTTACTGGCGGACAACGTTTTCCCCGACGTAGACGTGTTGAATATCGAGCCGCTGCGGAAAGTGATCCACGACGTATTCAACCGGCATATTATCCACGCTCCCGGCATGGCCCGCATTGGCGAGCTGACCGGTGGGGGTATTTTGCCCACACCGGGAGCGGTGCTGCGCGGAGCAGAACTATTCGCTGAGGAGATGGGGGATTGTATTATCTTTGATGTAGGCGGGGCGACGACTGACGTACACAGCGTTACGGATGGCAGCCTGGAGTGGGCTGCGCGCCTGGTCGAACCCGAGCCGCACGCCAAGCGCAGCGTGGAAGGCGACCTGGGTGTGTTTGTTAACGCGCACAACATTATCGAAATGGAGGGCGACACAGGCTGGGAAGCGCGACTGGGCGACCTGCAGGCCTTGCCAAGCACCGCGCAGCAGAAAGCGCTCACCCGCTGGTTGTGCGCCCGGGCAGTCGAGATCGCCATCCGCAGGCATGCCGGCGTGGTCGCCGACCTGTACACCCCCACCGGAAAAAAGCAAATCGTCAAAGGCAAAGACCTGACGGCGGTTCGATGGGTTGTCGGCACGGGTGGGGCGCTGACCCGCGTGGAAGGCGGCGCCGACATCTTACGCGGCGTCTGCACAGGAGCGGGAAAATACCTGCTCCCACCTCCCGAAGCCCGCATTCTGATGGACCGGGACTACCTCTTTTCAGCGCTTGGCACCCTGGCCCAGGCTTACCCCGAGGACGTAAAAGCTACTTTTCGCAACTGGGTCAATGCTCAGACCAAATATCAGGAGCTGTGAAGGAATGTTTATTCGTACTCCCCGCCTCGAAATCTATACCGATCGGATCGAAACCAACGCCCGGGCTGTGATCGAGCTGTGCCGGGCGCATGGCGCTCAGGTTGCCTGTGTCACCAAGGTGATGAGCGCACACCCGGCCATCTTGCATGCTCTGGAGCGCGCCGGCGCGGATATGATTGCCGACTCGCGCATCCTTAACCTGCAGTCGATCGCCAACACCGGGTTGGACTTGCCGGTGCTGCTCTTGCGCGCCCCCGCGCCTAGCCGGGCGGCGGATGTGGTACGCTGCGCCGATATATCGCTGAATTCCTCGGTCGAGACGATCGAGCTGCTCTCTCTCGCTGCCCAATTGTGCAACCGCGACCATAAGGTGATTGTTATGGTGGATGTCGGCGATCTGCGTGAAGGCGTCTGGCCCGACCGTGTGGTATCGGTCGTCCGGGCGGCATCTCGATTCCCGCGCATCGAGATTGTTGGCCTGGGCGCCAACCTGGCTTGCTTTGGGGGCGTCATCCCAACCACCGAGAACATGCAAATGTTGGTCGATCTGCGCGACGCCTGCCGGAAAGCTACCGGTCTGCCATTAAATCTGATATCGGGAGGCAATAGCGCTAACCTGCATCTATTAGCCAGCGGCGGCATGCCCAAGGAAATCAACCACTTTCGCATTGGCGAGGCGATCACCCTCGGCCGCAACGTGCTCGACCGCAGCCCATGGCCCGGGACGCGCCAGGACACGCTGCGGATTGTCGCCGAGGTGGTGGAGGTCGAGCGCAAGCCCTCCGTGCCGATCGGCGAACGCGGCCAGGACGCTTTTGGCAGCCAGGTCGAATTCATCGACCGCGGCATCCGCAAGCGGGCGATCTGCAATATCGGTCGCCAGGATGTTGTCGTCGATGGCATTACGCCGGAGGATCCCGGGATTATCGTCCTGGGCGGCAGCAGCGATCACCTGGTGCTTGATGTAGAAGAAGCGCAAAGTGAAGTCAGGTTAGGCGGCGAAATCGGTTTTTTCCCGAGCTATGGCTCACTCCTGGCCGCCACCACCTCGCCGTATGTGCAAAAAGTCGTTATTAAAGGTTAGGTTTTTTCGCTTTAAAACACAAATCTGCTTCTAAGCCACGGCTTAGAAGCAGATTTGTGTTTTTGATTATTTTTTATTTTTAAGCTTTTACAATGCAATCCACCGGGCAAACGGCGACGCACTGCGGTGAATCGTAGTGGCCTTCACATTCCACGCAAGTATCAGCGTTGATCACGTAAATCGTGTCGCCCTCGCTGATAGACTCGGTTGGACATTCGGGCACGCACGCGCCGCATGAAATGCAGTCATCAAGAATTTTCATGGACATAGCCGGATTCTCCTCGTTCAAAATAGGGTATAAGGGCATGCAGATTATACCATTTTTCGGGGGCAAGTTACGCTTTTCACAAAGTGTGAAACGGCGAGTCGTGCTACAATGAGCGCAAGATTAACCCGCATCAAAAGGCATTGCCATGTCATATTCCAAGTTCTACCAAAATCCCTCCCTTCTCTTACAAGAATTAATCCGCTTCGATACCACCAACCCGCCGGGTAACGAGCGCGCCTGCGTCCAGTTCATCCGCGAGCTGCTTGCCCAGGCAGGCGTGGACTCAACCCTCCTGGCGCTCACCCCCGAACGCCCGAACCTGGTTGCGCGTTTACCGGGCGCCGGCCAGGCGCCGCCCCTGCTGCTCTACGGTCATCTGGATGTGGTGACCACTGCCGGCCAAAACTGGCAGGCGCCTCCTTTCGAAGGCCGCATCCAGGATGGTTTTGTATGGGGGCGCGGCGCCCTGGATATGAAAGGCGGTGTGGCCATGCTGTTGGCTGCTTTCCTGAAGGTAAAAGCCGAAGGGCTGCGGTTGCCCGGCGACCTGATTTTTGCCGCGCTCGCCGACGAAGAAGCCAATGGCACGTATGGCGCCGAATTCCTGGTGAAAGAGCACCCCGACTCATTTAAAGGCGTGCGTTATGCATTTAGCGAATTCGGCGGCTTCAATCTGAGCATGGGCGGAAAGCGTTTCTATCCTATCATGGTGGCTGAAAAGCAAATTTGCGCCATGACGGCCACTTTTCACGGCAAGGGTGGGCATGGTTCGATGCCGGAACGCGGCGGGGCGATGGCCAGGCTGGGTAAAGCCTTGCAGATTCTGGATCAAAATAAGTTGCCGGTGCATGTTACACCCTCGGTTCGAATGATGATCGAACACATCTCCCAGGTATTGCCGGGGCTCACCGGCAGCCTGATGCGCCAGCTCGCCAACCCGGCCTTCACCGATGTGATCCTGGACCGGCTGGGCGAGCGCGGCAGCCTCTTTTCGCCCTTGTTACACAACACAGTCAGCCCGACCATGCTGCAGGCCAGCGACAAGATCAACGTCATCCCCGGCCAGGTCGTCCTGGGGTTGGACGGGCGCTTGGTTCCGGGCGGAAAACCAGAAGAGATGCTTTCCGAACTGCGCGCCCTCTTGGGTGAGATTTGCGATCTGGAAATCATGCGCGCCGAACAGGGCCCGGCTGACCCTGATATGGGGTTGTTCGACCGCTTGAGCGGGGTGCTGCGCGCCCTGGATCCACAGGGCGTCCCCATCCCGTATGTGTTGTCAGGCGTGACCGATGCGCGCTATTTCTCGCGCCTGGGCATCCAGACCTATGGTTTTGTTCCCCTCAAGCTGCCGGATGATTTCAATTTTGTAGCCACCATCCATGCTGCGAACGAACGCGTCCCGGTAGCAGCGTTAGATTTCGGCCTGCAGGCAATCTACCAGGCTATTCAATGATGGTTTGAAAAATGCACGCCGCATCGCGATCAGCATTTTTCTAGACCCCAAGGAGCCAACATGGAAGAAAAAGCCGGAGCCCGCATCAGCCGAAAAGCCTTTTTGCAAGCCTTCTTCATCTTACTGGCCTTGATGATGGTCGCGGGCATTCTGACGCGCATCATTCCGGCGGGGCAATATACACGCGTCGAGGTCGCCGGGCGTACTATAATCGACCCGAATTCGTTCACGTACGTCGAACAGCCCAATTATCCCGTCTGGCGCTGGTTCACAGCGCCCTTCGAAGTGCTGGCCGGTCCGGATGGGACGACTGTGATAGCTATCATCTTATTTATCCTACTGGTCGGGGTGGCTTTCGCCATCATGGATCGCAGCGGCATCCTGAAGGCGGCCATTCCGCGCCTGGTGCGCGCCTTTGCGGGGCGGAAAATAGCTCTGTTGCTGGTGATTACTTTCGTATTTATGGCCCTGGGCGCATTCTTTGGAATCTTTGAAGAAGTCATCCCCCTCGTCCCGATCATCATTGCCCTGGCCTTTTCGTTGGGCTGGGACTCGCTGGTGGGCCTGGGGATGTCGGTGCTGGCTACTAACGTCGGCTTTTCGACCGCGATCTATAATCCTTTCACCATAGGCGTGGCTCAAAAACTGGCCGGCCTGCCCTTGTTTTCTGGCGCCGGACCGCGCCTGGTGTTGTTCGTCATGGCTTATGCCATCCTGGCCATCTTTTTGGTGCGCTATGCGCGCAAAATCGATCGTTCCCCTGAAGCCTCGCCGGTGTATCGAGAAGATCAGGCCGAGCGCGTGAAGTACGCCGGTTTTAACCTGGATGGCGCCAGCGAGCAAAATCCGGGCTTACGCCGGGCGGGCATCTTCCTGGCGGTGATGTTCGCTTTGATCCTGGCTGTACTGGTGGCGTCGCCATTCGTGCCCATCCTGTCAGACCTGGCGCTGCCGCTGACCGGGTTGCTGTTTGTGATCGCCGGGGTTGGATCGGGGCTGCTGGCAGGCGTCGGTCGGGCAGTTTGGAAGGCCGCCTGGGATGGCTTTGTGGGCATCGCGCCGGCTGTGATCCTGCTGCTGATGGCCGCCAGCGTCAAATTCATCTTTGCCTCGGGCGGCATCCTGGACACGATCCTGCACTGGGCCGCCGCCATTTTTAATCAGACCACGCCTCTGGTTGGCGCGCTATTCATCTATGGGCTGACCCTGGTTTTAGAGCTCTTCATTACTTCCGGCTCGGCTAAAGCTCTGCTGGTTATCCCCATTCTGATGCCCCTGGCGGATATGGCTGGCATCAACCGCCAGATTGCCGTTAGCGCCTATGCCTTTGGCGATGGCTTCTCGAACCTGGCTTATCCCACCAACGCCGCGCTCTTGATCACCCTTAGCCTGACGGTCGTTTCCTATCCGAAGTGGCTGAAGTGGCTGCTCCCCTTGTGGTTCTGGATCTTGCTGTTGACGGTGGGCTTTTTAGCGATCGCAGTGGCGATGAATTATGGCCCATTTTAATTTGGAGAATCCCATGACCGAATCTGAAACCGATCCATCTACAAATTTTACAGGGAGCGGCGATCTGCCCGAGGCCAGCCTGGCCGACCTGCCCGAAAAACTGCGCCAGGGCGCAGCAGATGCAGGTTGGACGGAATTAATGCCCGTGCAATCCAAAGCCATCCCTTATCTGTTCGCCCAGCGCGATATGATGATCCAGTCGCGAACGGGGAGCGGTAAGACCGGCGCCTACCTGCTGCCCATGCTGGAAATGATCAACCCGCTCGAGTCGGCGACCCAGGCGCTGGTCTTGGTCCCGACCCGCGAGCTTGCCGTGCAGGTGGCCGGCGAGGCCGCTCTGCTGGGTCGCGCCGCCGGCGTGCGCGGCCTGGCGGTGTATGGCGGGGTCGGCTATAGCGAGCAGTTAGCGGCCTTCAAGGCCGGGGCGCACCTGGTGGTGGGCACCCCGGGGCGCATTCTAGACCACCTGCTGCGCCGTTCAATGGTGCTGGATAAGCTCAAGTTCCTGGTCTTCGATGAGGCCGACCGCATGCTCTCGATGGGCTTTTACCCGGACATGCGCCGGGTGCAAGCCTATCTTCCCAAGGCGCACGTCAGCTCTTTCATGTTTTCGGCCACTTTCCCGCCGCAGGTGATCCGCCTGGCGACCCAGTTCCTGGAAAAACCCGGCTTTCTCAACTTGAGCAGCGACCACATCCACGTTACCGAGGTCGAGCACATTTATTACACCGTGCCTGGCTTGGACAAGGATCGCGGCCTGGTGCGCATCATCGAAATCGAGAACCCGCCTTCTGCTCTAATCTTCTGCAACACCAAGGTACGCGTAGATTACGTGACCACGGTTTTACAGCGCTTCGGTTATGACGCCGATGAGCTGACCTCCGACCTGAACCAAAATGTGCGCGAAAAGGTGCTGGAGCGGGTACGGAAAGGGCGGCTGCGCTTTTTGGTGGCCACGGACGTGGCTGCCCGCGGCATCGACCTGCCCGAGCTCTCGCACGTGATCCAGTACGAGCCGCCCGAAGACCCCGAAGCCTACATCCACCGCGCCGGGCGCACCGGGCGGGCTGGATCGGGCGGCACCGCCATCACCCTGGTCAACCCGGCCGAGCAGGGCGACCTGAAGCGGATTGGTAAGCGCTTCAGCATCGAGCTGCAGGAGCGCCCGCTGCCCTCCGACGAAGACGTGGAGCGGGTGGTCTCCGAGCGGATCATCGCGCTGTTGGAGGCGCGCCTGCGCGGCCGCGACCGTTTGCAGACCGAACGCATGCAGCGTTTCCTATCCCTGGGGCGCAGCCTGGGCGAGACCGAAGATGAGACCAGCCTGCTGGCCATGCTGCTCGACGATTTTTACCAGGAGACTTTCCACGCGCCGCTGATCCCGCCTGCGGACGAAGATTCTGCGCAGGTACGGGCATCGAGCGGGGTGGGCCTTAAGCGCGGGCAGCGCTCGCGCCCGCCGCGCGGTAAGCGGCGCTGAATAAGATCATAGCTTGATCAAGTTTTTGGGAGGCGTGATGGGTAGGAATAAGTTTTCCGCCGCTTTCACTTTGAGCCTGGCGTGCCTGATCTTGTGGGGCTGCGCCGCCCGGCAGAGCACGGCCTGGTCTGAGAGCTCGCTATCTCCGCTTCCGAGCGCCACGCCCGTACCAGATAGGCTGCCTGATCCCACCTCTTCACCTCCAGGCGTCACAGAAACGCCGGTCGCTCTCACCCCAGTTCAACTGGCGACTCAAACCAGTCTCCCTCCAATACAGCCTGGTAAGCTGGCCTTCCTTGCTGCTGAGGATGGCGCCACGGAGCTCAACACAGAACTCTACACGATTTTGTCCGATGGTTCCAATTTGAACCTGCTGGTGAGTGAACCGATGTTGCTTTTACATTTGACCGCCTCTCCGGATGGAAAGCAAATCGCGATGTGGGGATGCCCGGGAAGCATTTCCAGCGACTGCCAGTCGGGTAGCGATGCGGATATCTATACCATCGATTGGGATGGCGGTGAATTGCGGCGCCTGACAGGCTCGCCTGGGAACGATATGTACCCGGACTGGTCCCCCGATGGGCGTATCGCCTTTAGCTCGGACCGTTCAGGCTCTCTCCAGATTTACGTAATGAATCCCGACGGCGCCGGCCAACGCATGATCACCAACCGGCCCGGCTATAATCGAGAGCCGCGCTGGTCGCGCGATGGGAAGTGGATTGCCTATCACTGCAGCCAAGATCTCGAGACCCGGATTTGTGTCGTCTCTCCAGATGGACAGCCGGCCGGCGAACCGATTCAAGGAACGGAACCGGTCTGGTCTCCGGCTGGCCTGGCCGGGGGCAGCCAGTTGGCTTTCTCGTGTTTTAGTGCAGCCGACAGCGACATTTGTACGGCCTCTCCGGATGGGTTTAACCTGGCCAACCTGACGAACAGCCCATGGTCCGAGCACAGTGTAACCTGGTCGCCGGATGGTTCGTGGATAAGCTACATAGCCAATAAATATAATTTAATAGGTTTGTACAAGATCTGTGCAACCTGCCTGGAAAGAACTCCAATTGAATGGCTCCCTGAGGCGCCGGTTCCAGATGGTAATCTGGTGTGGTCGCCCGATGGATCGCAAATCGCCTTCGTTGATCGCCAGGATTTATTGGTTGTGAGCGTTGATGACGGTCACACAATCAAACTGGCCGGCAGCGTCTTTGGCTCTCCTGTCTGGCGGCCATAGTCGGGGTGATTGACAACTCATGCGCTCGCGTTTATAATCGCAATACCTGAATAGATGTTCATATGTAAAATCCATCATTCGCAATGACCCACTCCCTCATCCTCGATGAACACACCGCCGCCCACGTGGCCGAGCTCTTTCGCGCCTTTAGCGATACCAGCCGGGTGCGCATCCTCTCCGCTCTGATCGATGGTGAAAAGAACGTCAGCGCCCTGGCAGCCGAAGTCGGGGTCAGCGAGTCGGCCGTCTCGCATCACCTGCGCGGCCTACGCCAGATGCACCTGGTACACGCGCGCCGGGATGGCAAAGAAGTTTATTACAGCGTGATCGACGATCACATTATCGCCCTGTTTCAGCAGGGGATAAATCATATTTTGGAAAAATAAGTTTGGTAGAGCGCATCTTATCGCCCTGTTTCAGCAGGGGATAAATCATATTTTGGAAAAATAAGTTTGGTAGAGCGCATCGAAAACCATCATCATACAATGATCGACCCGCACCGCCACGGCGCTTCGGGGCTTGCGGATATCATCCTGGGCGGCCAGGACGGGCTGGTGAACGTGCTGGGAGTGATCCTGGGCGTGGCGGCCGCCTCCAGCGACGCACATATTGTCATCGTCGCCGGACTGGCGGCGACATTTGCCGAGTCGGTCTCGATGGGGGCGGTGGCTTATACTTCCACCGTGGCTGAAGCTGATTATTACGATAGCGAGATGGAACGTGAATACCGGCATATCGAACAGACGCCTACGCTTGAAAAAGAAGAAATCCGTCGGATTTACGAACGCAAAGGCTTCCAAGGCGAGCTGTTAGAGCATATCGTGGATACGATTACCGCCAGCCCGGATGTGTGGGTGGCGGTGATGATGGCTGAGGAGCACCAGCTCACACCGACCGACCGTCGCCAGGCTGTGAAATCGGCCTTTGTGGTTGGGTTCTCAGCGATCATCGGCTCGCTGATTCCCCTGGCGCCATTTGCTTTTCTACCGATTGCTCCCAGCATGCTTGTATCGGTGCTGGTAACTGCCTTGGTGCTGTTCGGTGTAGGCGCCTATAAGGCCCGCCTGACCGTCGGTCATCCCGCAAAGAGCGGCCTGGAAATGGCCGTAATCGGCACGCTTAGCGCCCTGGCTGGTTACGCCGTCGGTATGTTACTAAAAGTACCAACCACCCCATAGACAAAATCCCTGTCGCTTATCCCAAGAGAAGGCCCATTTCTGCTAACCCGAATTCACGTTATTCAGGTAAAATTCGTTGGCTTACTCTGAAGATGGAGCGAGCCAACGGTCTTTTGGATTGGAGTCTTAGCGGTGGCGCTCACCTTGCGAAATCAACGCAATCCCAGGCAAACCTTGAGCCTGACGCATACAGCCTGGTATGGCATCTTAGATCTGGCGGATCTGTATGGCTGGAGCCCGCTCAGCGCACAGTATGCGCCGGGTTGGCAAGACCTGGAAATTCCGCTCGATGGTTATGACGTGGCCCTACCGTTGCTCGATTTTGATGTCGACGTCTTCGATGCAAGCCAGTTGATCATCCTGGAAGATGCCTTGAACCTGGCGGATGCCCTGGAGCAGGCTTTTTTCGAATATGAACCCACCCGCGTCCCGGCCTGGTTCTATTTGTTCGAGCCGGATGACCAGGCATTGCGCCAGCGTCCAGGGATTGGCGCGCTGACCGCAGTGATCGATTTCTGCCGTCAGGGCCCATTCTGGGTCGAGCCCTATCGCCGGCCGGATTAAATTTCAGAGGAATTGCGCCATGCTAATTGGAGAAAAAGTGCGCTTGCGAGCCATGCGCCGGGATGACCTGGAATTACTCTGCGTGTTCAACAACGATCTGGAGGTGGAGCTGGCCGGCGGCGGCGATCCGCCCATGCCCCAGCCGCTCGAATACTTACAAGCCGAATTCGATCGCCAGGCCAGCGCCGGTGGGCGAGCTAACGCCCATTTTGCAATCGAAGCGGACGGTAAATTTATCGGGCAGTGTGCCTTGTTTAACTTTAACGATACCGCTCACACCTGCGAGCTGGGCATCACCATTGGCGACAAAGCCTACTGGGGCAGGGGATATGGTCGCCAGGCCGTAGGCTTGCTGCTGGAATATGCCTTTCGTCAGCGCAACCTGCATAAGGTCTACCTGGCCGTGAATGGCGACAACGAGCGCGCCATTCGCTCCTATCAGGCCTGCGGCTTCGTCGAGGAAGGCCGTTTGCGCCAGCATGTTTGGAGCGCCGGGCAATACATCGACCTGGTCTACATGGGAGTCTTGCGTGAAGAATGGTTTACGGCTTCAAAAAACGCTGCTCGATGAAATCGGCGATGGAAACGGCATCGTTTAAATCCAGCACCGGGACCGGCGCCTCCAACGGGGCGTCGCTGGCGATGGCTGCCAGTTGTCCGGGATCGCCGACGCGCTCCAGCCCACGTCCGGCCCGCAGCACCTCGATCGCCGGTTTCCCGGCGCTTTTAAATCCTTCGGTCAAGATGAGATCCACGCCGTCGATCCGGGCCGCGATCTCGTCCAGGCTGAGCTCGCGTTGTAGTTGTTCGATCAGGGCCAGCTTATCCGGCGATGTGATCACCACTACATCACTACCGGCCTGGGCGTGCCGCCAGGTATCCTTGCCCGGCTGGTCGATCTCGAAGCCGGCGTGAGCGTGGTGTTTGATGGTCGCCACGCGGTAACCGCGCCGCTTGAGCTCGGGGATGAGTTTCTCGAGCAAGGTGGTCTTGCCGCTGTTCGATTTTCCGATGATAGATACGATGGGAATCAAGGCAGAAGCATTCATCGGAACTATTTTAACCCGATTAGGGTGTTTAAGGGCTGCCGGCAAGCATCCTAATTACGATCAAAAATGTCATCGCCGGGCCACTCGATTCATGCTAGACTTAATGCGATGAAAAAACCCACACTTCCTGAACAACTGCGTTATCGGTTTGATAATTTCATGTCGCATGGCACGATCGCCCTGGTGGCGGCATTGTTCGCCGTCACCTTCTGTTTGGTGCTCACTGCGGCCGCCATCCTGGTGATTTCCGGTTTAGGGCCAGGGGGGAGCACGCAGCACATGGGTATTGCCGAGGCCATCTGGCAGATTACCATGCGTACGATCGACACCGGGACGGTGGCAGGCGATTCTGGATGGTCGTTTCGCCTCGTCAGTTTCCTGGTTACGATCGGGGGTATTTTTATCGTCAGCGCCTTGATTGGCGTCCTGGCCAGCGGTCTGGAGGGGCGGCTCAATGAGCTGCGCCGGGGTCGCTCGCGCGTCCTGGAGAGCGGTCACACGATCATCCTGGGCTGGTCGCCGCAGGTCTTTACCATCATCAATGAGCTTGGTTATGCACACCGTAATCCTGCCGCCGGAAACGCCGCAGGGAAAGCTAGCCCGGCCGCCAGGCGGCGCGCCATTGTGGCGATCCTGGCTGATCGAGATAAGCTCGAGATGGAAGACGAAATCCGCACTAAGACTCTGCACATTCCTGGCATTCATGTCGTCTGCCGCAGCGGCAATCCGCTCGATCCAGATGACCTGCAGATTGTCAACCCTGAGGCAGCGCGGGCGATCATCGTCCTCTCGCCGGGCGGCCCATACCCAGATATGCCAGTTGCCAAGGCGCTGATGGCTTTGACGCGTGATCGTGACCAGCGCGCCCACCGTTATCACATCGTAGCAGCCGTTCAACGTCCAACGAACCTGGAACTTTTTCGCATGATCGGCGGTGAGGAGGCCCGAATATTCCTGGTGGACCGGCTGATTGCGCATCTGATCGCCCAAACCTGCCGCCAATCGGGCTTATCCCTGGTTTTTAGTGAGCTATTTAGCTTTGAAGGCGCAGTGATTTGCGTCCAAGAAATTCCTGCCCTGGCTTCCGTGACCTATGGCGAAGCCCTTTATCGCCTTGACAATTCAGCCTTAATGGGTTTGCAGTACCGGGACGGGAAATCCCAGCTCAATCCGCCGATGGACACGCGCATCCAGCCCGGCGACCGGTTGATCGTGGTTGCCGGCGCTGGCGATGCTCTTCAACTCACCAGCAATAATACTTTTGAGATTAACGCACAGGTCATCCATGATGGGCAGGCAGCCCCCGCGCCGATCGACCGGCTGCTCATCCTCGGCTGGAACCGCCGCGCGCCAATGATTCTAGAACAGCTAAGCCGCTACCTGCCGCCCGGGTCGCAGGTCAATATCTACGCGCCTTATTCCCCGGAACAGATGCGGGCAGACTGTGGAGACGCAGTTTATCATCCTATGCGTGTCCATTTCGAGGGCGGCAACCCATTGGATCGCCCGAGTTTAGAAATATATGCTGCGGAGAATTATTCTATTGTTGTAATCCTCAGCCCTACCGAACAGGCGGACATCCAACTGGCGGACGCGGCCACGATGATCCCGCTGATGCATCTGCGAGACATTTCCAATAAATCCGGCCAGAAACTCTCGATTGTGAGCGAGATTCTGGACATTCGCAATCGCGCATTGGCCGATGTGACCAGCGCCGATGATGTGATCATCAGCGAACAACTGGTAGCCCTGGCGCTAACTCAGATGGCTGAGAATAAAGATGCTGTTCCCGTATTTATGGATCTGCTCAGCATGGGAGGCGCGGAAATCTACCTCAAACCGGTTGGAAATTATATTCTTCCGGGCAGCCAGGTGAATTTTTACACCATCCTGGCAGCGGCTCAACGCAAAGATGAAACTGCGATCGGTTACCGCCTGCTTGCAGAGGCTGACGAAGCCGAGCGTTCCTTTGGCGTTTACCTCAATCCTGATAAATCAAGGCAAATCGTATTTGGAGAAGAGGATCAGGTAATTATCATCGCCACGAGCGATGAAGGCGCGGCTGGCCGGGAAACGAATTCCGATCATTAGTGTTATGTTATCAGAGGAACATGTATATGGAAGCAAACGAAGTATTGGATGAGGCCAGCACCTCATTTTTTGATGGCCCCAAAGTTAAGATGGAAAAGCTCGCCATCGGCCCAGGTATCCCTCTCGGAATCGAGCAGGCTTTCAACCCCGAGGTTGGCATCGGCGGGGCTTATGGATCTTGGGGCGAGGCTTACGATAACGAGAGACTCCAGCAGTTGCTGGAAGCTCACCTCGGGGAGCCGCTGCCTTCAGAAGAAAGAATGAACCTGGCGGAATTGGGTTTTGTGAGCCGGCACCATATCCCCATCCTCACAGACCCGGAGGATCTCGACCTGGAAATCCAAGCCGGGGCCCGGTTTTTAAGCCAGGCTGCGGCCGCCTGTGGATGGCGGCCGGACGAAGTGGAAGCAGTCCTGGTCGGCGCAAGCGGACCAGTTGCGCAAGATTATACCGAGCAGATTGCTAAAGCCGCCGGCATCCCGGATAGCGCCCTCAAAGTAAGCATCCATAAGGCCTGTGACGGTGCGGTGGCCGGGTTGAACCTGGTCTTAAATCCCATCCTTCCGGTAAATCAATCCCTGGAGAAAAACCTGGCTGAGGAATTGGCCGGTAAGAAGGTTTTGGTGGGCGGCATCGAAGGCCTGAGTCGCTTTTTAAAGTTTTCCCACGATAAGAATGCCCTGCAGCTCTTCGGTAATGGCGCCGGGGTGATCGGCTTGATCCCGGGTCAGACGATGAGCCTGCTGGCCAGCCGCACGCACGAAAATTTTGACAGCGAAGGCGTCTTGCAGGTGAAGATGGCTTATCCGTATGATGGCCAGAATGCCATGAAAGACTCTTTGATCGAGGTCAGCACGGTCACCGCACAGCATTACCGGGTGGCCGGTAAGATGTACACGCCTGAGAACGATGAGCCGGTCATCATGGCGGGCCTGATGGGCATGGTCAAGCTGTTCGTGCGTACCGGCGTCGATGTAGTCACAGAAGTTGTCCAGGATTACCAGGCCAGGGCGGCCGCCTTAGGTTTTCCTGATAAAAGGCTGGCCATGGCGGTAGTGCACCATGCCAACTTGAAGATCAACAAGCTTAAAGAAAAACACTTACAGCGTGAAGGGATTCATGTTTCCATGCCGTGGGTGATGAGCGAGTTTGGCAACACCAGCGCCGCCTCGGCCATGATCGCCTTTTTGCGCCAACTGCCCGGCATGAAAGCCGGCGACCATATCCTGATCGATGGATTTGGCGCCGGCACCTACTACGATACGCTGGCGGTAAAGCTGGGGAGTACTTAATTGAAGGTCATAAACCATTTCCTGTATACGGATGATGATCAACAGGTCCGCTTCGTGCGCAGCCCAAACATTGAGCCGGGCCTGCAGCCCGAATATATCGTCATCCATTACACCGCCGGCCCTTCGGTCAGCGCCGCCGTCGCCACGCTGACCAACCCGTCGGCCAAAGTTTCCTCGCACCTGGTGATCGGGCGCGACGGCTCGATTACGCAGCTCGTGCCGTTCGATAAGATCGCCTGGCATGCCGGCGCCAGCGCCTGGGATGGGCGGGTAGGGCTCAATAAGTATTCTTTTGGCTTTGAGCTGGATAATAATGGCCGCCTGACCCGCAAAGGGACCCAGTGGGCCAGCATCTTTGGGCATGTCATCCCAAACGACCAGGTGCTGGAAGCCTACCATAAGAATGGCAAAGGTCCTTACGGCTGGCAGACCTACACCGAGGCGCAAATCCTGGCTTCCTTGGAAGCCAGCCAGGCTTTGTTCCAGGCTTACCAATTGCTGGACGTTGTTGGCCATGACGATATCGCCCCGCTGCGCAAGATCGACCCGGGTCCGGCCTTCCCCATGGAGAGCTTTCGCGCCAAGATCGTCGGACGCGCGGAGGATGTCCCCCCGCTTTATGAAACCACCGCCAACGTGTACATCCGCGTGGGGCCCGGCAGCCAATTCAAGACCTTGATCAAGAAACCCTTGCCGAAAGGTACCCACCTGGAAAGGCTGGAAATTCAAGGCAGTTGGATGCATGTGGATGTGCTGGATGTGGTGGATGGTGTGATGGATTTGCAGGGTTGGGTATACTCGCGCTATGTAAGCCGCGTTTTTGTCGCCAACCCGCCTGGCAGCGATTGAGAACCACGTCCCCCTTCGTTTCTTGCGGATACTCCGTCGATGCACCGCCCAAATCCGTACCAACCCGCGGCTCCGGTTAAGGTTAAACACCCCGAATGGAGCAAGAACGCCTCCATCTATCAAATCAACACCCGCCAATTTACGCAAGCAGGCACATTTAAAGCCGCCGAAACCCATCTACCCAGGTTAAAGGACCTCGGGGTCGATATTCTATGGTTGATGCCGATTAACCCGATCGGCGAGGAAAACCGCAAAGGCAGCCTGGGCAGCCCCTACTCAGTGAAAGATTATTACGGCGTGAATCCCGAGTTCGGCAGCCTGGCAGACCTTAAACATTTCGTGCAGGCTGCGCACGAGCTCGGCCTGTATGTGATCCTGGATTGGGTGGCTAACCATTCGGCCTGGGATAATCCCCTCACGACCGAACATCCGGAGTGGTATTTGCGCGATTGGAAGGGCGATTTCCACCCGACTACCTGGTGGGATTGGCCGGATATCATTGACTTCGACTTCCAGCAGCCAGCCTTGCGACAATACATGATCGAGGCCATGAAGTACTGGGTCGTAGATACGGACATCGACGGTTTTCGCTGTGACGTGGCGGGTTTTGTCCCGACCGATTTTTGGAACCAGGCGCGCAAAGAGCTGGACGCCATCAAACCGGTCTTTATGCTGGCTGAATGGGAAGATCGAGACCTGCATGCCGAAGCCTTCGATATGACATATGCCTGGAGCTGGCTGGAAGCTTTACAGGAAATTGTTCGCCGCCAGAAATCCCTGGAAAAGCTTTTCGTGTATTACTCCTGGAATGAAAAGGCCTACCCGGCGGACGCCATGCGGATGACCCTGGTGACCAATCACGACCTGAATGCCTGGGAGGGCACTGAGTTCGAGCGCTTTGGAGATGGGCTGCAGGCGGCGATGGTCCTGTCTGTGGTGGGCGAAGGCATGCCTTTGATCTATAATGGGCAGGAAGCCGGGAATACCAAACGCCTGGCCTTCTTTGAAAAAGACCCGATCGAATGGAAAGCGCATCCGAACGGCGAGCTGTATAAACTGCTATTGGGGCTCAAAAAGGCCAATAGCGCCTTATGGAATGCGAGATGGGGGGCGCGCATGATCCCGGTTCCAAACAGCGTTCCGGCAAACGTCTTCAGCTTTGTGCGCCAGAATAAGCGCGATAAGGTCTTCGCCGTGCTCAATTTCTCGTCGCAAACCCAGGTTGTGAGTTTTGATGAAAGTTTGTTTCAGGGCGAGTACCTGGATTATTTTCGCGGCGAGACGCTCGGGCTATCCGCATCCAGCCAGCTTCAAATGGAGCCCTGGGATTACCGGGTGTTTGTGAGGAAATCTTCTTAATTAAGCAGCATGAGGCTGTCTTTTTGAGACAGCCTCATGCGCCCTCCGGAAGGGTGAGGTGGGCGCGGAGGGGCTCGAACCCCCGACCTCATGTGTGTGATACATGCGCTCTGACCAACTGAGCTACGCGCCCGGGCTTGCGGCCTAGATTATAACCGAAGCCCTGCATCCACGCAAGCGGATGATTGAACCCTGGCGGCGATGATCGCTTAGCCCAGCGCGCCGATTTTCTGAAATAGCTCAACCATCCGGTCGTGCCCATCGGCCACGCCCTTTTCCATGCCCGACTGAACCATCCCGTCGCGATCCTGCACGGACTGGAAAACCGATTGTTGCGTCAGGCTCGTCCGGCCATCGATATCTTCCAGCACCGCGGTTTCGAGCAGCACATGACCTGGCATTCCTTCGAATTCGAAGGTGTAGACCAGCCGCTCCGGCGCCTCGACGGTGTGGTAGACGCCATGGAAGGCGTACTCGTTGCCTTCGGCGTCGTGCTGGACGAAACGCCAGATTCCGCCCTTCTTCAAATCGAGCTGATCGATGGTTGTGTTGAGATATCTAGGTCCCCACCATTGCGGAATCAAGTCGGGATCGGTCAGCGCTTTGAATACCAACGCCCGCGGCGCGTCGAAGGTATGGGTGAGCACAATCTCTTGAACACCCGGTTTGACTACCAAGTTATATTGTGGCATCGTCGTTACTCCTTTTCGTTATGGCTACCATTAAGAAACTTTCGCCAAAGTTTCTGGGGCTGATTGCAGAACCTATTAATCTGTATTCGTGGGGTTGGATGGTTTATGTTTTTCTCTCTCTAAAAGCGCCTCCAATGCTTCAATCCGCTGGCTCCAAAGGTCTGTCAAACGCCTGGCCCAGCCTTCAAGCTCAGATACAGCCTGGGGGTTAATGCGGTATATGCGCTGCTGGGCTCGTTTCTCCACACGCACCAGGTCGGCCTCGCGCAGGACTTTTAGATGCTGCGAGATGGCTTGGGGGCTTACGGAAAAGCGATCGCAAATCTCGGTCGCCGATAATGCGCCCTCGCTTGCAAGCATCTCGACAATTTTGCGTCTCGTCGGCTCAGCCAATGCATAAAATTTATCCATGCTCGGATTATAAAGCAATTACTTAATTAAGTCAATACTTAAATAATATTCTTTACTGCCTCTTCGTTGAAGAAATTTGTCTTTTTGGTCCGGAAACGCCCCTTCCCAAATTGAGAATCTATGATATACTACACCGCTTTTAACAACGGGAATTGTTTTGATACCACCGAATGATCGCCCGACGGTTGCTGGTCGGGCATTTTTGTCGCCGAGGCCGGATTTTCCGCAAGGAGAACCGGGCAGGCAGGCGGCGTCTCTTGGGCAGGATTGCGGTTTCATCAAAACTTCCCTGAAATCTTTATGACTGAGCGGGCTTGCCGCGATCGATCGAGAACGCTTTGCAAAAACCGCTCGTAATGACTGAGGAGTTTTGATGACAACTGAATTTGATGAACTAAACCTGCTCCCGCAGTTGGTGCAGGCCATTGTTGAGCTTGGCTATACCAGTCCCATGCCGATCCAGGCGGCTTTGATCCCAAGTATGATCGCCGGACAGGATGTGATCGGTCAGGCTCAAACCGGCACCGGTAAGACGGCTGCCTTTGCGCTCCCGATTTTGCAAAACTTTATCGCTGGCGAGACACACGTGCAGGCCCTGGTGCTGACGCCCACGCGTGAATTAGCGCTGCAGGTCGCCCAGGCCATCACCGAGCTGGGACGTTTCTGCGGCGTGCGCGTGCTGGCGGTGTATGGCGGCCAGCCGTATCGCCCACAGATTAACCAGCTTCACCGCGGCGTTGATGTGGTGGTCGGCACTCCCGGCCGGCTGCTGGACTTGATCCAAAAAGACGTTTTGGAGCTCAGCCAGGTGCGCACCGTGGTGCTTGACGAAGCTGATGAGATGCTCAGTATGGGCTTTATCGAGGACATCGAAGCGATCCTCAGCGAGACGCCCACAACCCGCCAGACAGCGCTCTTTTCGGCGACCATGCCGTTCGAGATCCGCCGCCTGGCCGAACGGTATATGCATGAGCCGCAAACGATCACCATTCGCAGCGAGCAGGTGACCGTGGCGACCATCGAACAGCGCATTTACCTGGTCAACCAAAAAGAAAAAGTCGCCGCCTTGACCCGCCTGTTCGAGGTGGAAGACATCACCAGCGCACTGATTTTTGCCCGCACACGCGTGGCGACCGCCGAGCTGGCCACAGAGCTCTCGGCGCGCGGTTTCCCCGCTGAAGTCTTGAACGGCGACCTGAACCAGGAAGCCCGCGAGCGTACCTTGAGCAGCTTCCGGCAAGGCAAGATCAGCGTATTGGTGGCCACCGATGTCGCTGCGCGCGGGCTGGATATCGAAAATATCTCCCACGTGTTCAATTTCGATCTGCCGGACGACCCTGAAATCTATGTGCACCGCATCGGGCGCACCGGGCGGGCCGGCAAAACCGGCATCGCCATCTCATTGTTCTCGCCGGCCGAAAAACGCAACCTGCGCCAGATCGAAGCGTTCACCCGCCAAAAACTCAACCGCGCCCAAATCCCCAGCGAAGAGGATATCCGTAATCATCGCGAAGAAGGACTGATCAAACAGGTCGACATCTGGCTGCGGCGCGGGCGTTATCGCCGGGAACGCGAGATCGTAGAAAAGCTGATCGAAGATGGGCACGACCCGATCGAAATCGCCGCCGCGGCTTTGAAAATCGCCCGCGCCGATGAGAAACAGCGCCCCATCGCCCCGGTTAACGAAGTGGTCGAGCTAAAGCCATCTCGATCCTTACGCGAACGTGGTCCACGCGAACGGTCGCGCACCCAGCCCGCCTCGGGCGTCTCGCACGAAGCCGGCATGGTGCGCTTGAGCCTCAACGTTGGCCGCAAGCACGGTATTCGTCCCAACGATATCGTCGGCGCGATCGCAGCGCATGCCCGCATCCCGGGCAGCAGCATTGGTAAGATCCACATCCAGGATAAACACTCCCTGGTGGATATCCCACAGGAGTTCGCCGACCAGGTATTGGTGAAAACCGGCGATGTGTATATCCGGCGCCAGGCAGTCGATCTCGAGATCGCCTAATTCCATAACCAGAAAAATCGGCTGAGCAAGCCGATTTTTTGTTGTGGACGTTTAATCCGTTTTGGTGTATATTGGAATCCCCAGGCCGGTCGGGCGATCGCTGTAGCGGGCGGCAACGCCAGCTATAGAGGAAAGTCCGCACTCCATAGGGCGCGGCGCCGGGTAATCCCCGGGCAGAGGTAACTTTGCGGATCGGGCCACAGAAACATACCGCCCGCAAGGGTCAGGGTGAAAAGGTGGTGTAAGAGACCACCGGCGCTCGCAGCAATGCGAGCGGCCAGGTAACCCCCGCCGGGAGCAAGGCTAAGCAGAGGCGATAGGGCGGCTCGTCCTGCCTCGGGTAAGCTGCACGAGCCAGCGGGAGACCGTTGGCCTAGAGAGATGATCGCCGGTAGATCACGCTGTGACTTACCACAGAATGCGGCTTATAGATCGGCCTGGGGTAAATCCTAATCCAGTCGTAACTAGGATTAAAAAGCGAACCTTGACAATACACCGGGGAACACCAAGCGCAAATTCACCGTTTCGTAACGGTTCGGGCTCTCCAAAGGCAGTCAGGCAGGTCATTCGTCATCCTTCAGGTTGCCAATTCCACGTTCTTCACCCCAATTCGCAATGGTTCGAGCAACGCGACGGCTTTGCTAGCTTTACCAATGCCGAACTCTGGCATTATCCTACTTTTCGCTCTGTAATCCAAGCCTTCCAGAATCATTATGGGCTGACCGAGTTCTCGTTCAAGGAAGTGGATAAGTTCTTGTGGGCATATGGTCAGCAGCATGCAGCTCGTAGTACAGCGAAATAACAGGTTCTCTTATTTACATTTTGCGCACAAAATGATAATATGAGTGTAGCTTATTATCATTTTCGTGCATAAGGAACCCAAGCATGGATCCATCCAAATTTCAGGCATCCACTTCAGGGAAAGTCGTCCGCCAGCCGCAGGGCTACTGGGCCTTTCTGCCGGCGCCCATGCCGCCCGCGCTGACCTTTTCGCCAGCGTTGGTAACTGCCCTTTCTGCTGCGGACCGTGCATTAGGTGAGCTGCGCGGCCTGGGCGGTGCTCTCGCCAGCCCACACCTGCTCGTCCGGCCCCTGGCGCGCCGAGAAGCCGTGCTGTCTTCCCGCATTGAAGGCACACGCGCCTCGCTGGACGATCTGCTGGCTTATGAGGCTACACAGTTATCGTTCCTCGAGCCAGGCTCAGATGTACGCGAAGTGCACAACTATGTGCGCGCCCTGGAATACGGCCTGGAGAGGATCAACACCCTACCGGTCAGCCAACGCCTGATCCGTGAACTGCACGCCAGGTTAATGGAAGGGGTACGCGGCGATGTCTGGACGCCGGGAGAGTTCCGCCGCAGCCAGAACTGGATCGGGCCGGCCGGCAGCACACTCGAAACCGCCCCCTATGTCCCCCCACCGGTTGAAGAAATGTTAACTGCACTTGGCGATTTGGAGAACTTTATCCACTCGCCGTCTGATCTACCGCCGCTGATCCGCCTGGGGTTGATCCACTACCAGTTCGAAGCCATCCACCCCTTCTTGGATGGCAACGGCCGCGTGGGACGCCTGCTGGTCGCCCTGCTCCTCTCTGCCTGGCAATTGCTGCCCCAGCCGCTACTTTACCTGAGCGCTTATTTTGAGAGCAACCGCCGCGACTACTATGATCTGCTTCTGGCGGTCAGCCAGCGCGCTGCCTGGGAAGACTGGCTGCTGTATTTCCTTGAAGGCATCAAACAGCAGTCCCTGGATGCGGTGGATCGCATCAGCCGCCTGCAAGCCCTGCGCGCTCAATACCAGGCCCATTTCCAAACCCGGCGCACCCCGGCCAGGCTACTGCGCGTGATTGACTTGCTCTTTGCCCAACCGGTGCTTACCGCGCGCCAGGTAGAAAGCGCCTTAGAAATCAATTTCCCCTCTGCCCAGCGTTTGATTGACCAATTGGTCCAGGCCGGCTTGCTGCGTGAGATCACCGGCGGGCGGCGCAACCGCGTTTACAGGGCCGATGAAATCCTGAAGATATTGGAGAGTGTGTAAGCCATGAGCGAGTACCATTATTATGTATGGTAAACTGTAGCATGTGGAAAATCCATGGGATAGCCCGCTGATTGTCAATCTTCCCATTGTACTGGCAACCCCAGGGCAACCGACGTTCAGCGATTTCGGGCTGTACAAGTGCGGCGCATGCGGGAAGATGGTGATGGGTTTTGATCGCCAGAATCACGCCCGCGAGGCGCATCAGGATAGGGTTACAGAATGGAAGAAATTGAGCTAATGTAAGCAATTGAGCGCAACGTAAATCAAGGCGTTCTTTCCAGGCACAGAATTGAACTTCACCCAGGGAAAGAAATCTCGTTTTTTCAACGATATCCCAGAGAGTCTTTTGCAAATCCAGCGGATATGAATCGCAGCCGCCTCACAAGCTCCCCAGCAAAATACCCCCCACCGTCGCCAGGACGCTGCCCACCAACACATAGACCGCAGCGCGCGATTTTGGTTCGGGATCATGCAGCCAGAACACGCCCAATAACGCGTTCACCACCAGCGAAAGTTGGGCGATGGTAAAGCCTTTCCCGGCGCCGATCTGGTCGACCAGCAATAACATGGCATAGTTTCCCACTCCCCATAAGACGCCGGTCAAGTAGGTGCGCAAGTAGTTTGCCCGGCTGCCCAGCTTGAGCGATTCCCTGGAGAGCAGCGCCAATAGCAGGCTGCCGGCGAACATGCCCACCGAGAGTGGAAAGGTGGCTATCCAAACGGACATCCCCGATAGCTTGATCGGGATGAAATAGCTGCCCCATAAGACGCCTGCGCCCACCGCGCCCAGGATGCCGATCAGCAGGGCCCGCCGATCGTGACTCTTCTCGCCGCTGCCCTTGGCAAAGATGATCATCAATACGCCCACAACGATGATGATGGCGGATAGGATCAGCAGGGTTGTGCTGCGCAGGCTTGTATTTGGAAATTCTTGGAATAAGATCGCTCCCCACAGGATACCGACGATAATGTTCAGCGGCGCCCATACCCCGAAGGCTTTGGCGATGCCGATTTTATTGGTAGCCGTGAACGCACACAACGCGCCGATGGCCCAGATCAGTCCGCCGATAAATGGCGGCCAGAATGTCTGCAACGTCAGTTGGTCGAACCCCTGCGCCAGCAGGACCAGGCTGGCCAGGACCAAATTTGCCGTGGCGACGTGCAGGGTCTTGATCTGTTGGTTTTTATAGGCTACGTTTTGCGACGGGACCAGCCAGGCGCCCCAGGCAAGCACGGAGATGATGGCATAAAACATCCCGGCCATGGCAGGTCAGACCGTTTTACAAAACCAGACTGTCTTGGCGGCGGTATGAAATCCGATTGCTTCGGCGGTGCGCTGCATGGCTTGGTTTTCGCTGCTAGTTCCCAGCAGGGCGGTATCGATACCGCGCGCCTGGAGCAGTTGCAACCCGGTCAACATCAGCGCTTTTGCCAGGCCCCGGCGCTGGAAGGACGGGTGGGTCCCGATGGGATCGGTCCAGCCTTCTTTCTGGCCGCCAGCGCGCGGCGTGTCGTCCGCAAAAATCTGGCACATGCAGAAGGCGGCCAACTCGCCATCCTGTGTCACGGCGACCAGGTCCAGCTCGGGCAGGTAATCGGGGCTGCGCATGATCGTGCGGCGGTATTCTACGGTCATATGCTCTGTGCCAAAGGCAGCCCGGTGCAGAGCCACGTAGGCTTCGAGTTCCGTCTCGCCGCCCATCGGGCGGATGCTGAAACCTGCGGGCAGTTGGGGTTGGGGGAAGGGCTGGGCCAGGGAGCGCGCCATCAACAGCGATGTTTCCGCCTGGCGCTCGAAACCGTGACGCTCGAGCAGCGCCATGCGGGCTAAATCGCTCTCACGCGCGCCGGCGTCGAGCGTCTGAGACTGGCCTTTTTCCTGGTTGCGGCGCTGCATGGCGATTGTGCCCCAATCCATCGCTTCTGTTTCAATGGCTGGGGTGAACTCACTGGCCGCGAAAACATCCACCAGGTTTTGCCAGCGGTTGACGTACACGAAGCCGATCAATTGGCCGCCCTCGTTTTCCCACAGCCTTGCCGTCGCCTGCGCCTCGGGGTCGGCTAATTCTTCATACAAATCGGAGGCGATGGGATAAATCATCTGCCCGGCGGCGCGCAGCGCCTGGGTCAGCTCGATCATCGTCTGTAAATCGGCCTCCCCGCTAAAAGGACGCGCGATCAGTGCACCTGCCATTAATCTATTTTCTCCCGCCCGTTTACGAAAGCCACCTGGCAGATTTCAATCTTGGCGGCGTTCAGAAAATCGAGCGCATTTTCATCGATACGATAGGCCGCGCTGTACACCAGGCGATCGATGCCCGCATTGATCAGCGCCTTGGTGCAGCTTATACATGGGAAATGCGTGACATAGCAGGTGGCGCCTTTGGTCGATACGCCATGCAAGGCGGCCTGGATGATGGCATTGGTCTCGGCATGGATCGTGCGCACACAATGCCCGTCGACCATCAAGTGGCCGATTTCGTCGCAGTGCGGCTGACCAGCGGGAGAACCGTTGAAACCGGTGGTCAAGATGCGCTTATCCAGCACCATCACACTGCCGACAAACGCCCGGTCGCACGTGCTGCGCTCGGAGACTGCATAGGCGATCTTCATGAAGTACGAATCCCAATCTGGACGCATTCAACTCCCTCTGTGGTGGATTTGCTTTTACCCGTAGCTGGCTGTCCCCAAATATACCCTACTTGTGCTCCGGCTACCGTTTTCGAATGTGTGGAATCGGATAATTTTAAGGTTAGCCGATGGTAAAATGATCCTTCAAAAAGGGTATAATGAGAATCATGCCGCGTTGCGTTATACCAGGAAACCTTATGGAATCAGACGATGTCGTTTCACAACTACCCTCCGCCTACCCGGTGGGCTGGGAAGGCGCCGTAACCCTCAAGGACGGCTTAGTGGTTTGGATCCGCCCGATCCGGCCGGACGACGCGTCGCGCCTGCAAGAAGGTTTTATGCATCTTTCTGCCGAGTCAAGGTATTACCGTTTTCTGGATACGGCCAGGCAGCTCTCAGACGAGCAGGCCCACCGCCTGGCGAACCTGGATTACCAAAATCAAATGGCTTTCGTGGCGACAATGATCGAGAATGGCGAGGAGTATGTGATCGGGGTTGCACGCTATGCTCGGGTTGAGGGAGAAACCCCAGGCGCAACGGAAACTGCCGTAGTCGTAGGCGATGATTACCAGGGGCGCGGCCTGGGCACCCTGCTTTATATCCGCCTGATCGATTATGCCCGCCAGCATGGCATCCAGGCTTTTACCGCCACGATTCACCAAAGCAACACCGGGATTATGAAGTTTATCCGCAAAGGCGGCTTGCCGTTTGAGCGTAAAATGCTCGAGCCGGGCGTGTTTCTGGTTACGATCTATCTCAACAAATAAGCTGCTGATTGTCAGGAAGAAACGTTACACTTTCACCGTTTTCCCCATCGCGACCCAATATAGTCCTAGCAAAGCCCCGAACAGCGCCGTCACACAAACCGGGATAATTTCCAGCGAGCTCTGGCGTGCGAGCACCCCAACCGAAGCGGGGATGGCCGCCGCGCCCAGGCCGGCCGCAGCCATTTGCATCCCGATGGTGTTTGCCGCAAATCGCGCCCCGACGCGTTGGCTCGTCCCGGATACCAGGCCCGGAAAGATCGGCGCGATTGCTAAACCAATCACGGCGATCGCAATCACGTTGACCCCTCCCGAAGGATTCCACCATAAAAGCAGCGCGCCGGTTAGAGCGATTACCAGGCCACCCTTCACCAGGGTATTCACCCCCACGCGTTTGGTGAACACGCCGGCTAAAATCCGTCCGATTGTGAAAGTAGCCCAATAGCTTCCTGCTACCAGGCCGGCCGTTCCCGGCTGCACACCGCGCGATTCGGTCAGCAGGGTATACGTCCACGCTCCCAGGCTGACCTCGGCCCCGGTGTACAAGAAGAACAAGGAGGCGCTCAACCACACCCTGGGGCGGCGCAGCGTTTCACGCATTGGCGTTTTATAGTCGGTCAGGCGTTTGGGCTTGTCTTTCTCGGATGCGCGATCTGTGTCGTTCCACATCGGCAGCGTCAGCGTAAAACATACGGCCAATACCAGTTGGAATATCCCGACCGTAATATAGCCAACGCGCCACGAATTTAAGCTGGCCAGCGCGATCGTCATGATGATTGGGCCGAGCGTCACGCCGATGCCATAGCTGGCGTGCAGCCACTGCATCAGCCCCTCGCTGAAATGCGCCGCCACGTACGTATTGAGACCCGCATCGATTGCCCCCGCTCCCAGTCCGGCCGCCACACCAAGCAGCACCATCATCCACCATTCGGGTACCAGGGTATAGCCGATGAGCGCCATCCCGGTGATCGCGCAGCTTGCTGATAACACGCGGCCAACCCCCAGGCGTGCGATCAGGAATCCACTCGCGAAACTGGAGGTCAGGTAACCCGCTGTCGATGCAAAAAGCAATCCGCCCAAAGCATCCAGAGGGATCGAAAAGCTCGCCCGGATCGAAGGCCAGGCCACTCCCAGTAACCCATCCGGCATACCCAATGCGATGAAGGCGATGTAGGCTAAAAGGACCAGCCCGATTTTTGGATAATTCTTGATTTTGGTTATTGACTGCATTTTTTGTTTTTCTTTCTAACGCAGGACATACAGTGCATAATTCGCATCCTTGTAAAGTTGTTCCCATTCGGGGCATTCCAGATTGAACAACCTTCGATCGGCAACGATGTGGGTGACGCCGTTTTTGGCCAGCTTCTCCAGGCTGCTGCAATCCGCTTTTTTATAGAATAAATCGGTGTTCTGGATGCGCCGATACCATTCCAGCACGTCCTGATCCTGGTATGGGATAGACTTGAATTCGACATACACCGGCGAGCCGGTCGCCAGGCGGAAATCCTGCATATCGAGCGGGATCATATAATATTGATCGGGGGCGTTATGTGCAGCTACGAAGGCCATTACCGGGCGATCAGGGGCATTGGCCTGGCGCTGGAGGTCTAATGCGAAGCGCAAGACGCCGATCGCCACGCTCAGCCCGATCAGGATAACACTCAAGGCTACGACTCTGTTCCCCCGGCTGGTCTCCCAGGAGGGGCGGCGGAGGAATAATCGGTGAATACCTTCGGCAAGTAAGATTGCTATCGACAATGGCATTAAGAAAGTCGAGACGCGCCAGGGGAAAAGCAGGGCCAGCAGATTGCTTTTGAGAATTACCTGCGCGATTGTTAGCCCCGCGCCGATTAAAAAAGGGACGAGCAGGACCAGGAACAGGCGCGTCTTGCGCGCCTGGTAAATCGCCAGGCAGATTATCGCCAGTTTCACCACGCTTGTCCAGTCAAACCAACGGCTGACCAGGGCGTGAAACGGGATACGGAAGTTGACCAGGATTGCTTGCGCCTTGCTGGTGGTATCGACCGGGGTGCTGGCAAAGCTGGTATAAACGTAAAATAAGATCGGCGCAACCGCCAGTATTGCGACTCCGCCCAGCAGCGCTGGCGTCTTCCAGCGGCGCTCTTCGCGATAAATGATGGCCATATAGGCCAGCGTCACCGCCCCCGCACTGAGCAAGTAGGTTGGATGAACGGTGGCCGCCAGGGCGGCCGCCAGGACGGCCAGGATGGGTTTGCGTTTCAAAAAAAGCAGGATTGAGACCAGGAGCAGCACGCCAAACACGCTGGGCTGAAACACTGGCCCGAGCAGGCGTTGGTCGGCCAGGCCATCTTCAAGGATATAGCTCCAATTATCCCCCAGCAGGCGCGAGAAACCAAATCGGAGGGCGGCAGAATGCACGACAAAGAGCAGGGCGACAAACAGCCAGTAGTGAGCGCGCGTTCTGCGCAGGTTGAACAATAAATCTGCGATTTCTACCAGGCAGTACAGGTAAATGCCCAGCAGGATCGCATAGAACAGATAGAAAATCGCGGGTTGGCGGAGATATCTATAGGTGAGAAAAACAATGTAGCTAAAGACCGGGGTGGGATCGAGCGTGTTTACCAACCAATCGATGCCCAGGTAGCCGTAGCCGGCGTTGGCCAGTCCATGCACGAAGTATTGGTTTTGATTGGAAGTGTACAGCGGAGACTGCGCATAGGCGAGCGCAAACAGGATACCCAACAGCATCATCGCGAGCGCCTTGCGGAAACCAGCTTGTTGGGCCATGCCCAGACTTATATCCTAACTTTGGTGATTTAGCAAGGTAAGGATTGTGATAAATCACGATCGAACAATAGAGGCGGTTCGATTTCAAACCGCCTCTATCTCAAAAGGGATTTGGGAACAGGTGGGTTAATGTCGGGAGGGACCGCGCAGCATACGCAGCACCAATCCGAGCATGAACCCGGCGGTTGTGAAGGCGGCAATCGCCACCTTGGTCACATCCAGCACCGGCTCCACCCGCACGCCTTCTGGAGAAGCCACGATAACCGCCACCGGCCGCGAGAAGTTCCAGCCTCCGCCTCCGCCGCCATTGCCCTTCATATTTGTACCTTGTTCGCCCGTACCGCTGCCCAGGCCAAATCCCATCGCTGAGCCCACCTCTGCCGCGGGAATGATCAGCGTGTCCCCTTTTTCGACCGGCTCGCCGAAAACAGCGTCGACGCTGGCCACGGCCATGAAACGGTCCATGTTGTTATCGAAAGTGACCATCATCATTTCTTCGTCGAGCAATTCATCATCGTCGAAGATTAGATCTTCTTCGGCCTCGTCGATTTCCTCGGGTAGATCGTGTTCGTCCATTCTATCGCTCCTTTTCCTTACGACTTCCGATTAATAATTGAAATCAGCCCAACCAGGATTGCCGCGCCCAGGCAGGCGCCTAACAGCGACCAGATCACGCGCCGGGTCAGGTCTGGGATGGGTAAAACCTGCTCCTGGCCATCTGCTGAATGTACCAGCACCGAAGCAGGCCGGTTCCAGGTCAGGCCGCCAGGCGACCCGGGCGCTTGCAGCCTCCAGGTCTTGATGAATGGCGTCAATGTCTTATCCCTGGCCTGGATTGGGGGGCCGGCTTTGTATTCGAAGGTTAAAGGTCCGGTCATATCATTCCTCCACGGGCGGTTTTTCAGGGTTTGCCTGGTCAGAAGCAGCCTCTGGAGTAGCTGAAACTTCCTCTTCTGCGATGGCCGTCAGATCGCTTGGGCTGGCCTTTGGCCTGGCCTTTGCTTTCCGTTTTGGCTTTGCGGCCGGTGTGGCTTCTTCCGCTTTCATTTCCACGCTCTCAACAGCAGGCTGGGCGGCTTCTGGCGCAGGGGAGGGAGTATCGGCGGCGTCCGGGGTTGCGCCGGTTGAAGCCAGGATGCCGGTCACCTTTTCCAGCTCTACATTCAGAGCGCGCAGCGCGTCGACCAATTCTTCGCGCACTTTCGCCTCCACCTGCCCGCTGCGAACTTTATTCCCCAGGTCGTTTACATCGTGCTTGATGCGTTGGCTCACCGGGCTGTCAGAGACGGCCTTCGCCTCCTTGCGCAGTGTGCTGCTCAGATCGCTTATACCACCCTCGATCTCTTGCTGCAATTTCTGCCGTTCAGGTCGCTCCCAGGCTGCGCGCAAGATGCCAATTAGATTCTTGCCCAGGCTGCTGAGTTCTTCGGTTATTTTTCCTTCAACAGGAATCTGTTCTGGTTCGATTTCGGGCGTCGGATCATCGCTCATAATTACCTCCGTAATCTTGCTCAGGTGCATCCTTTAGATTATTATAGCAGAGTGAAGTGGACTATGCATCATCCCCTGCAATCAATCCCGCCATCCAGACGAAAGGCGCTGTTCTGGGGCATGTTGGTTGCCACCCTGCTCTGGATGGCGCTCATGCAAGTTGTTAGCGCCCCCTTAATCACGCCGGATGCGCCGCAAGGCATTGTATCCTTTGAGTTGGCCGGTAGTTTAGGAAAGGCCAAATGGATCCTGGCTTCCTGGGATGCGCACGCCCGGCTCTATGCTGCTTTTGGCCTGGGCATCGATTATATTTTTATGTTGCTTTACTCCACGACGATTGGCCTGGCTTGCCTATGGGCCGGCGACGTTTTACACGCCATGCGCTGGCCGCTGAGCGGCCTGGGGGTGGGCCTGGCCTGGGGGCAATGGTTGGCTGCCGCCCTCGACGCGTTGGAAAATGTCGCCCTGGCAATCCTCCTTCTGCAGGGCCTGGCGCATGGCTGGCCAGAGCTGGCGCGATTGTGCGCCGTGTTGAAGTTTGCCCTGATTATTTCCGGCCTGGTCTATGCTTTTGGCGGCCTGGCGGCTTATTTGTTCCAGCGGCTGAAACGTTTTCGACGCGACCTTTCACCATGATGGGCGTATATAGATATATCCATACGCTACCAACAGGAGGTCGAAAATGTTTCCGAAATCTTTCCTCGTCGCGATCCTGGCGCTTGCCCTGGCGGGCATGGCTTGTGGGATTAATGTCAATGTACCGGTGCAGGAAGTTACCACCGGCCCTACCCAGACAATGCCGATTAGTGTTCCGGCGCCGGCTGCCGATCCGATCAGCTTGATTCTTGATTTTGGGGCAGGTAAGTTAACCCTGGCGCCTGGCGCAGCCAGCGCGCTGGTTGAAGGCATGGCGACATATAACGTGACCGATTTCAAGCCTGAGATCAGCGTGGATGGCGGCAACGTGCGCATCAGCAGCGGGGATTTGGAAGTTGAGGGGCTCCCTTCATTCCGCAATAAGAATTTCACGAATGAATGGGATCTTAAGTTAGGCGCGCAACCCATGGCGCTCAAGATCAATTCAGGCGCTTACCAGGGTAGGATGGAATTGGGCGGGTTGTCGCTGAGCTCCCTGGAAGTGAATGATGGCGCAGCCGATGTCGCCATGAAGTTTAGCCAGCCCAACCTCATTCAGATGGATACCTTACGCTATGCGACCGGCGCTTCCAACGTCGAGCTGAGCGGGCTTGGGAATGCGAACTTTGCGAATATGATATTTCGCAGCGGAGCCGGCAACTATACGCTCGATTTTTCTGGTCAACTGCAGCGCGATGCGAATATCACCATTGATTCGGGTGTAAGCCAGGTCGTCATTATTGTCCCAACCGGCGTCTCGGCGGTGGTTACCTTCAAGGGCGGCTTATCCAACATCACGACGGGAGAAGGCTGGAGTAAAACCGGCGCTGACTACGTCCATTCAGGCAGCGGGCCGCAACTGACTTTCACAATTACCTTGGGGGCTGGCAACCTGGAGCTGAAAAGCTCACAATAGCCGATAAATCAATTGACCGCCCGCAGGCGGTCAATTGATTTATCGGCTTAATTTACATGTCCAGAGCTTTGTAGCCTGTGCCGTCTTTGTAGTAATCGTAATTCGGTTGGATATCCTCGGTCAAGTCTACAGTTTCACCGGCTTCAAGCTTCTTCACACAATCCAAGACAACTTTCTCGCCGTGGTGGTTGGCGCCTTCATAATGACCGGTGAAGCCGAGCCGGGCGATGTATTCTCCGCCCTTGGCGGTGTAGGAAGATGGGACTTCGTCTTCGGGGAAGATCGCTTCGTACGGGCACTCCGGGATGCATGCGCCGCAGTCGATGCAGGTGTCCGGGTCAATGTAATACCAGGGCCACTCTTCTACCGGCTTGCCAGGCACAATGCACTCGACCGGGCATACTTCCACACAACCGGAATCGCGCAGACAAAGGCTGGTAATAATATGCGTCATGGAATCGTACCTCCTGTACTATTTTGGATTTATGGATAGATTGTAAAGATAGTCAGTGGTTTCTCTGTTTGTAGTTCTCGCAGGTTGACCAAAGATTAATTCTTTCGAAAATTGTAGCTTGCCCGCCTCCCTTTGTCAAGCTCTATCGTTCACAGACTTAAACCAAAAGTCGCTTCTTCCCTGGAAAGCGACTCGCTATAATCTTGACAAGATAGGTCATTATCATTATGATGATGACATTCTCATAACCCA
>JAYRNN010000310.1:0-5739 GCA_041912175.1 Anaerolineales bacterium
AATGGATAGCGCGTGGTTAACACCTCGCTGACCGGTAATGTCCTAAATTTGTTTTGCTTCAGATCAATCACATCAATATATTGTTGTGAATAACGTTTGATTTCTTTCGGGGATGCTTCCGGGTGTAGTAATGGGTGGCTTAGCGCGACCAGGCGCGGGTAGTCGTTACCCACGCGGTCAACCGCGCGCGTACCCAAACCCCAAACCAGGCGTACGAAACCGGCTTCTTTTTTGATTTGAGGCGACCAACGATATAAATTTCGACTAAAAGCTACCCCCGCTGCCTCAGGCATATAATAGTTGCCTTGTCGTTCACCCTGCACAGTCTGGATGAGAATCGCCATTCGTTCATCATAGTCTTGCAATCCCTTGGCGCGCCGGTAAAGCAACGCGTCTGGGTTTAAAATGCTGGCATACGTTCGGGCAATCGCCTTTGTCAGATCGCGCAGGTTTTGTTCTTCAGTGCCTTGATTCGGACAAAAATAAGATTCGTATTTACCGGCAAAGGATGTCCCGAAGTTATCTTCGAGCAAACTTGACGAGCGTACGATCAGCGGTTTATTGCCTACTTGTTCGAGCAAAGCATGAAACTTCTCAATAATATCTGGAGGAAATTGGCCTTCCAAGAAATCATCCTGGATTTGAGGGTAATCCATCCGGATTTGGTCCTCAAGTTTGTACTTTTGATCGTTCCAATGCAGCAGGCCGTTGAGCGCCATAAAGGTGTACATCAAATCGGCCCCGATAAAATACGATTCGGGCAGATTCAACGTGGTGCGTATCTCTTCACCACCCACATCGCTCAGGATGCGCGCCGCGAGCAGCATACCAGCCGCTTTCCCGCCAATCTTTCCGTGGCCAATTTTGCTGTTACGGATCCGATTCAAATCAGAAATATTGAACCAATCCTTGGCGATTTTCACATAAGAAAGTTGGTCACTAATCAGCGTGCGGATTAACACGACTTTGATCTCTTGCAACCGTGCCTCCGCCTGGAGACGTTCGTCCGCCGGCATCCTTTCAATCGCAAAAGCCTGGTCAAAGAGCATATTCTGTGGAGCTAGCTCCGGATTGAAAGATACGCTTAAATCCAAAGAATTTGCACCGCGTTCGCTCAGTGTGTCGCGGACAATTTTCTCGAAAAGATCGTAAGGCAAGTTATATGCGAAATAGAAATCGGTCAAAGAATCCCGGATGCGCGCCTGGCGTATCTCCCAAACATCCGCCGGCTCTTCGAGAAATGGGTCATGCAATCCTTCATGCGCTTGAGAGCGGATGGCCTTTTCCCGCACTTCGGTTTCAAAAGCTTGCTGAGTGATCACACCGCGGCCGAACAACTCCCGCCGCATGCGCGCACGAATATGAGTACTCAGGATCGGATATTGTAGTAATGATAAGTAGATATGAAGCGTTCGATCGGATGGCGCAGAAGGTAAGCCCATATTCGTGTGTGGATTATGTATTGTGCGCCCCACTTGCAGAGGCGCACAATACACCATAGAATGAGAATTAATTGCCCAGATGCATGGGCATGATCACATGTAAATAATCGCCATCTCCCGCCTGGCCGCCGACAGGGCGAATCACACCCGGGCTGGTCGCAGAGGTGGTTTCCAGAGCGACATTGGGGGTCTTAATGACATCCAAGACTTCGCGCAAGAAGCGTACATTAAACGCGATCAGCAAGGTAGGACCTTCAATATTCGCATCGACCTGGTTCTGGTTAGAACCAGTTTCATCTGACTGCCCGGTAATCTCCACCTGGCCAGGTTTTAACTCGTCGCCTGGGAGCTGATTAATCCGCGCGATGTAGGTTCCTTCCCGCGCAAAAATTTCCGCCTGTTTCACGGCTTTCAAGAAGGCCGATGTAGATAAAACCGCCCGTGTGTCACAGCGGCGCGGGATAATTTGTTCGTAGTCAGGGAAGGCTCCATCAATTAATTGCGAGACGATTTCGATATCGCGTAAACGAAATACAACCTGGTTGCGATGCGGAGGTAGGATCATGGTCACCGTCTGATCTCCATCCGTCGCGATCCGGGCCAGCTCGCTCATCGCGCGCGCCGGGATCACTGCAATGATTGGACTGGCAGCCGCGGATGACAGATCTGCTTTCCGCACCGACAATCGAAAACCATCTGCAGCAGCCATAGTGATCTTCTTATCTTTCACATTCACGTAGACGCCGGTCAGGATTGGGCGGGCCTGGTCATCCGAAGCTGTGAACACCACTTGTTGGATCATTTCTTTCAAGTCAGCCACGTTTAATTGCAGCCCCTTCGATAAATCCACTACCGGCATAATCGGAAATTCCTGTGAGTCGATACACTTAAGATCTGTGTTCGAAGCGCCTGAGCGGATGTTCAGAGATTGAGTGCGCACGTTGAGTGTCATATCAACCTGCTTATCCGCCAGGGTACCTACTAAATCATTGAATGTACGCGCCGGGACGGTGGTCGAGCCTTCTTCTTCAATTTTCGCGCCAATCCAACAAGTAATACCTAACTCCAGGTTGGTCGCCGATAAACGCAGGCGACCCTCATCTGTAGCGATCAAAACGTTGGCCAGCACAGGTAAGGTGCTGCGAGGCGACACCGCACGTGACACAATCCCTAACCCACGCGACAGGTTCTCTTGTAAAACAGTGACTTTCATATTACTTCTCCTCGACTTGGTGATAGCGCGAAAAAATTCGAATAAACATTACCGAGATAAAGATAATCTGAGTATACAACGAGAAGGCCAGTTTTGCCAGTAGGTTTCGGATGAGTTTGGAGTGATGGATGATATTCCTCCCCAAGCCTATCTGAATATCAGCGAGGCAAGGAGAGCAATTAGCCCCCAGATCAATTCCAATGCAAAAAAGCCTGCAAAGACATAAGCCAAAACCATTAAGGACGTGTTCTCTCGTGGAGGAAGAACTTCCTGATCTTCTGCTAACCTTCTAACAACCTGCGCGGTTTGGCGGGCTAACGTTTCTAAGGACTTATGAGCCATTGGAATCCAATACCAACCTTGAGATGGTAAGGTAAGCGCCAGCCGCTCTCCACTATAACCGCTCAACCAAAGACGAAGCGCCTCGCTCGGGCGGTTGGCCAACTCTGCCGGTAAGATTATCGCCCTGGCTGCGGCCAGGCTTGGGTCTGGCGCCCCTTGACTGGCGATGTGCACTGCCACCGGAAGCCCAGGGACCTGATTTTGAAGTGTGCGGACTAATATGTTACTAAATTCCACATCATCAGGCGCCAAGATTAGGACAGGGAATTGCGCGTAGCGCCGGGCCAGGGAACGCACTGCCAGCCTTCCGTCTCCTCGCAACACAAACCAGTGATAAACCAAGAGACCGATAAACATTAGCAGGATTACGAATTGTTGAGTGACGATAAGGAGCAGATTTTCAGCCGGGTCCCCAAGCAGAGCCCGAAAGATCTGATAGATTAATACCCCAGCGCTGACCATGACCCCGATGACCCCCGCAAACAACACCAGATAAAGGTAGGTCCGGCGTACCAGTGAACGACGCGCAAAATCAGCCGCCTCCCCCTCGGATGCCGCCTCAATCATCATAGGCCGCCAACTTACAATCCATAATGGCAAGCCAATCACGAGCGACGCGATGGCCATTGCCAGTTGATCACGGGTAGTAACCGCACCCAGGGTATCACCGGCCAACGCAAGTTGCAAGAGGCTGGCAAACAATACCTGCAAGCCGCTAAATGCCGCCAGCAAACCCAGAAAGGCCAGCATGTAATAATACAAGCGGCGAAGACCGGCTCGTTGCTGCCAGTCCTTGCCAGCCTCCACCAGACCACCAGTCCCCCGCCTGGCTGGCTCGGTAAGTGAAGAATTCATCGCCGCGTTCAGGCTGCGCCTGTAATATGCCCAAACCAACCCCGCGGGAATTAGCACAGAGACTGGCGCGGCAACTTGGTTGAGGAAATCCGCCAGACCGGACATTGCGCCTAATCCAAAGCGCAGTATCTCATACACCAAATACCCCGCGGAGGCCAGGGCGGCCGCGATGCTGATAAACACAAGCAAATAGATCACTACAAGCCTGAGAATGGAATCCGCTTCGGCAGGATCGGCTAAAGAACGCTGGATCAGGCGCCCTGTGAAGATCCAGATTGGTGCGCCGAATACCAGCAAAACCAATCCGTGGGCCAGCATGACCTGCGCGTTATTGCCAATCACATCCCATATCGACAATACAAAGTAGGCAAGCTGTTGCAAGCCGGCGCTTACCAAGACCACACTATATACCAGCCATATATAGCGAAAAAGGCGGCGAATCTCCGGGAAAGCATCACCCTGCGGCCCGGCGCGCCAGTCGTTACCCAGCGTGCGGTAGAAATAGAATGCAGCAATTCCATTCGCGAACATCGCAATCAGGTTGTCGCTCCAAACCTGGCGACCGCCCAGCATGATTTGGGAGGTTGGTAAACCAAGGATTTGCAATGCAAAATGATCCAATAATGTTAAGGCATTTTGTACGATTGGTATCAGCGTAGCCAGTAAAACGCCATAAAGAAATATTGCCCGTATTCGCGCAGATCGTTCTTCTGGCTCATTCTGTACACCCCGTTGAACAATCCACCAATGAACCGCGAATACAGGGATCCCAACAAAGATCAGTGCAAGCGCGCCTGCCAGCCGGCTAACATTCCCCCCTCCAATATCTTGCCCGGCGAATAACGAGCGGAGCAGCCCGATACTTCCCCAAAGCACAACTTCCAGGCTGACAAAGCTGACAGCATAGAGATACAAACGACGAATATTTTGCATGGCGACCTCGCAGGTTAAGGGCTGGGCGTTTTGTCAGGATACCAGCTTGGTCCCCAGTAAGGATATGGCATCCTGACGATTTTCCAGGCGCCGCTTATATCACGTACCAGGAGCGCGTTTGTTTCTTCGCGCCATACATCGCTAAATGGACCATTTCCAGGGTGGAGAACTGTGAGAAACACCACAGCTTTCTCGCCAATTTGTTCCACCGCGCCTAATTGAACCGACAAGCGTGAGCCATCACGCGTTTGGGTTAATAGATCACTTTGGAAATGATCGCTATCAGGTGTATTATTTTCTGACGCCAGGTAGGTATACGCTCGAACAAGATCTCCTTTTTGTATCGCAAGAATGTAATTGCGCACTACACCCTGTGGGGTATCTTCAGGGCCATATGCTTGCTGATCACCACGTACAAAAAAAAGAACTAACGCTAGAACAGCTAACCCGATAATCACCAGCAGGACCGCTAGTAGAAAGCGATCTTGTTTCATAAACATCACTCCTCGCTATACAGGAAATCGGATTAATTTAACGGCGCGCCTGCCCGGGGTGAGACATAATCGCCAAAAATGGCCCGACCAACGGAACAAATATCGCAATCAAGCCCCATCCGAGGTATTGCCTGAAAGAGAGATTGCGCTCCCGTAAGTAAAAGACGGCCAGCAATAGCATGCCAAGCAGACCGATCAAAACCAGAATGCGCAAAACTGCGGGAGAAATCATCATCGGCAGAGATACTCCATGGGTGTAATACGGGCTCCCCTTGATTGTATAGTATTTATTAGAGAAAAGCAATAAACACATATTAAAGTGTGTGTCACAAAATTGGTGGGCGAAATGTGCCAAGCGAAAGGAGGCAAGGCTTACCCTTTATGCTAGGATCGGCTCAGGCGGTCGGGCAGGCGGCGACTAACAACCCGGCCAGCATGCCGTTGGGAGATTTATACCCAC
>JAYRNN010000311.1:0-20950 GCA_041912175.1 Anaerolineales bacterium
GAATGTATTTGGCCCGATGATGGTTAAGATGGGTGATGCAGATGCATCGGTTTCGGGGCTGACCGCGGATTATCCGGAGGTGATCCGGCCCGCGCTCCAGATCCATCACACCGCTCAGGGCGCGAAACGCGCAGCCGGCGTCTATATTATGATCGTAAATGATCGTACCTATCTATTTACCGATGCAACGGTCAATATTGATCCGAGCGCCGAAGACCTGGCAGAAATTGCTTGTCTATCAGCGAATTTTGCGCGCGAATTAGGGCTTGAGCCGCGTGTAGCCTTGCTTTCCTTCTCAAATTTTGGAAGTACCCCTCATCCACTCTCCAGTAAAGTACAAAAGGCGTTGGAAATCATCCGTTCGCGATGCGCAGATTTTGTTGTTGATGGCGAGATGCAGGCCGATACGGCGGTTATGCCCGAAATTGTCGATGAGCGTTATCCGTTCAGCCAGGTTAGAGACGCGAACGTGCTCGTATTCCCATCGCTCGAGGCGGCAAATATCGCCTATAAATTGTTGGCGCGCCTTGGAAACGCGCAGGCGATTGGTCCAATCCTTCTAGGGATGGGTGCTCCAATCCATGTATTGCAAACTGGCGATGAAGTGCGTGATATCGTAAATATTGCTGCTGTGGCAGTGATGGATGCGATGAGCCGAAAGTAAACTTCTCAAGGCACAGGTTGGTGGAAACATGCAGAATCTTGGCGCCTGTGTGTTTCCATCGATAGGTGTCGAATTTTCCATTCGTAGGGATGTAAATTGCTTTGGTAAAAACATGCTTTGTTTGTTTGGGAAATATTGTCCGCAGTCCGTTGGCCGAAGGATTGTTCATTCAGCAAGCAACCCAGGCGGGCCTCGCGGATCGCTATTTTGCCGATTCTGCCGGTACGGCTGACTATCATGTGGGTGAACCGCCGGATGCGCGCATGCGCAGGGTGGCTGCTCGGAGGGGCTTGATTTACGACCATCGAGCGCGCCAGTTCCAAAGGTACGATTTGGATCGATATGATCTGATCCTGGCTATGGATCGTGAAAACCGGGATGACCTGTTCGTTTTGGCGCAAAGACCGGAACAGCGCGTCAAAATTCATTTACTGCGCGAGTATGATCCAGAAGGCGGTCTGGGTACCTCGGTGCCAGACCCTTATTATGGTGGATTAGATGGCTTTGAGGATGTGTATAACATTATCGAACGATCGGTGCGTGGGCTTCTTCGCACTTTGGAAGACGAGAGCCAGAACCCAAATATAAATGGTTGATCATTACCCAAAGCCTGTAGTAGATTGGCTATCTCGAAATGATTTTGGTCAAGTAGTCGAAGGACAGTCTGTTGGGGGAGGTTGTATCAATCATGCTTCGCGTATACGCGCCTCCACCGGGATGACTTTTTTTCTCAAGACAAATCACAGCGCGCCAGCGGATATGTTTTCGGGGGAGGCTGGTGGATTGACGGCGCTGCAGGCTCCTGGGGGAGCGCATATCCCTACGCCTTACTTACATGGTTCGGATTTTTTGTTAATGGAGGATCTGTCGCCTGCCGCTCGCCGGCCGGATTATTGGCCGGTTTTCGGTCGCCAGTTGGCGCTTTTGCACAATCAAACCCAGGCAAGATTTGGCTTTTTTCACGATAACTACATTGGGAGTACCCCCCAGCCAAACCACTGGACAGAAGATGGCTACAGCTTCTTTCTGGAGCAGCGTCTGATGTTCCAGGCTCGAATGGCGCATCAGTCCGGCTTATTGCCGTTTGATGAGGTTGACCAGGTTGAGCGGTTGGCTCGCCGTCTTCCTGATCTCATCCCCGTGCAGCCTGCTTCGCTAATTCATGGCGATTTATGGAGCGGCAATGCAATTACAGACGCGGGTGGTTGGCCCGCGTTGATCGATCCGGCTGTACATTACGGGTGGGCGGAGGCTGAGCTGGCGATGACGGCTCTATTTGGCAGCTTTCCAGATACTTTTTACCGCGCCTACCAGGAGATTCGTCCGCTAGAGAAGAATTTCAGGCATAGGTTCCCGATTTATAATCTTTACCATCTGTTAAACCATTTAAACTTGTTCGGGTTAAGTTATAAGAGCGCGGTCAATGCCATCTTAAAAGAATTTGATTAGGGTTCATAAAGAAAAGTATGGCTCAAAACTTGGCAGCCAATCGCTCGGAACATATTCGCCGGTAGCGATAATCTGTTTGTACTGGCCTTTATATTGGCCGTGAACGATTTGTTGAAGCGCATCTAGAAACACATCCACATCTTCAAAAGTGTTATACAAACCGAATGAAGCCCGGATCATGCCCGGCATATTTGACCGATCCCCAGAAAGCATGGCATCGCGCACAGATCTGGCCTGTGTTTTGCTCAACTTTAATAAGTGGAGGATGTAAGGGTGAGCACAGAAGCAACCACTCCGCACACCTATTCCATATTCATAACCCAAAATAGATGAGACTTTGAAATGTGAAATATTATCGACGAGCAGCGGAATGACACCCAGGCGCTGGGCGGCATTACCTGGCTCGCGGTCGCCAAAGACAGTGATTCCAGGCATGTTGACCAGATGAGATAGGGTATATGCGGTCAGCTCGGCTTCATGTGCAGCGATTTTATCCATACCGATTGCCTCTAGTTGAGCGATCGCCGCAGCCAGGGCCACAGCGCCAACCGTATTTGGGCTGCCAGCCTCTTCTCGGTCTGGTGGTTCTGCCCACACCACCTCATCCAGCGTAACGATCTCGACTGTGCCGCCGCCGCGCAGGTCGGGATCACCTTGCTCAAAGGTATCCCGCCGTCCGACCAATGCACCCGTCCCAAACGGGGCATACATTTTATGGGCTGAGATCGATACATAATCAAGGTGGCCAGGGTCATCGAGGGGTCGCATATCCACTTTGCGATGGGGCGCTAATTGAGCGCAATCTGCCAGGATTAGTGCGCCGCTTGCATGCGCCTTTTCTGCCAGACGGTGGAGTGGATTCAAAAATCCGGTTACGTTACTGGCCCCCGAGATCGCTACCAGTGCTACCTGTCCAGCATATTGGCTCAATTTACGATCGTAGTCAGCTTCATCTAGCTTTCCTTCCGGAGTAATTGCAACATGAATCGTTCGCGCTACGCCTCGCCATGGGAGATCGTTCGAATGGTGCTCCATGCCGGTGGTTAAGACCACATTGCGCTCGGCGGTGAAAGGGAATCGCCGGGCCAGTTTATTAATTGCTTCCGTAGTATTTTTACCAAAAATGCAGGTATGTTCGAGTGGGGCGGCCCCCAAAAAGTGCATCACCATCTGGCGTGATCGTTCGTAGGCATGTGTGGATAACTGGCTCTTAAAACCCGTACCTCGATGGACACTGCTGTAATATGGCAGGAAGGCGTCGACAGCATCTTGGACTGCCTTCAAAGCCGGGGTAGAGGCAGCGTTATCCAGGTTAACGTAGGTGGTTTCGCCGCCATTCAGTAGGGGAATTTTCGTATCTACGCCTACAAACAATGAGCGATATGAAGTAGAGGAGGTTTGAATTTGTGTCATGTCATCTTTCCGAGGGAGGTTGAGTACACGTGCATATATTATGATTATACCCATGAACGGCAAGTTTCACCACCACTATGCGCAAAGAAAATTTTAAGATTTCTGGTTTCGAATCCCTCTTGCAATTCGGACAATATTGGTATATACTTTGGTTAATTGTGGATTAAAGTGGGACGAAGTGGGACGCCGGCAAACACCGGCGTTCTGGATTTAAACGACAGGATAGAACTTATGTTCTTGGGACAATTCTACCACAATTTAGATGGTAAAGGCCGATTGACGATGCCAGCGCGTTTTCGCGATTTATTGGCTATGGATGATGGCGCCTTTGTAATGCAGGGTTTTGATAAAAACTTGATGCTGCTTACTTCGGCTTCGTTTACATTGATTTACGAGCGAGTCAATCAGATGAGCATGACTGACCAGTCTGCGCGGCTACTGCGGCGTTTGATTTTCTCGAGTGCAATGCCTGCGGAATTCGATAAAACGGGGCGGATTTTATTGCCTCAATACCTGCGTGATGGGGCGGAAATCCAAACCGAAGCTGTGATCGTTGGCGCTGGAGATTATGTGGAAATCTGGTCTTCCAAATTTTGGAAGGGCCAGGTAGATCAATTGAACGATGTTAAGGTAACTGCCGATCGTTTTGCGGCATTGGATCTAGCCTCCGGCTAACGGTGTGCCGTGGCCGGTGACCATCAATCTGTTCTTTACAAGGTAGTCTTACAAGCGCTGAGACCGAAACAAGGTGGTCTCTATATAGACGGCACACTTGGCGCAGGTGGTCATGCCTGGGGTATCTTGCAAGCCAGTAGTCCCGACGGTTTGTTGTTGGGCCTGGACGTTGATCCCCAAGCGATCAATCTGGCAAAGGAACGTCTGGCAGAATTTGGTTCACGCGTAATTATCGTCCAGGCATCCTACACCACTTTGGGACAACAGCTAGCCTCGTTGGGGTGGACCGAGGTCAGTGGGATCGTCTTGGACCTGGGAGTGTCTTCGATGCAGTTAGATACACCAGAGCGCGGCTTTTCCTTTCGGGTTGATGCACCGTTGGATATGCGTTTCAACCCAGACGATACAATCAGTGCTGCCGATTTGGTAAACCACTTGGGCGAGCAAGAACTGGCTGATTTGATTTTTCGCTATGGAGAAGACCCGGCCGCCCGTCGTATTGCACGAACGATTGTTCGAAGTCGGCCAATCCATACCACTCATCAGTTAGCAGAAGTGGTACAAAGCGCGATCGGCATGCCTGGCGGGCCAGGGCAGAAAAAAAAACTGCACCCAGCCACTCGTACTTTTCAAGCTTTGAGAATAGCTGTCAATCATGAGCTCGAGGCCCTGGAAACGGTGTTGCCTCAAGCGGCGACCGCACTCGCTCCTGGCGGTCGATTAGCGATCATTTCCTTCCATTCATTGGAAGATCGGATTGTAAAGCAATTCTTCCGACGTGAAAGCCAGGATTGTATTTGTCCTCCACGCCAACCAGTGTGTACGTGTGGCCATCGGGCTACTTTGAGCGAGATTGAGCGCCGCCCAATCCAGCCGCTGTCGGAGGAAGTGGAGTCGAACCCTCGCTCGCGCAGCGCACGATTACGCGTTGCTGAAAAATTATCAAATTTGACATTCGAATAAACTGGCATACTTGTTGCAAACCTGTGGGTGTGGTGGATTATCGACTTTCGAGTGAGATCAGCAGCCATCCACTGAGCAGCAGGAGGAAAGTATGGAACGGGTAGAACGTTTATCGCAAGCTTACTCTCAGGCCCCCTGGCGGAAGCAGCTACAGATTCTTGGGCTGTTTCTATTATTGATTGTGTTTATTGCTTTAATAGCCAGCATCTACCTGAATGTATCCACGCATTCAGCGGAGGTTGGTCGAGAAATCCAATGGATGGAGTCCCGGATACTCACCGACGAGCAGAAAATTTCGGATTTGAAAGCCCAGCTAGGAATTGCATATTCCGACATCGAAATGGGTAGGCGCGCCCGCTCACTTGGCTTTGAGCAAGTAAACCCTGAGGAGGCTTTATATATCGCCGTTCCAGATTACATTGAACGCCAACCAGTTAACCTGGCGCCGGCCTATCAGCCTCAGGTGGTAAGCGCTCCAACGCTCCCCGAGGAATATACGCAATCCTTGTTTGTCTGGCTCCAAAAACAGTTTAACCAGATCATCTTTCCGCTTTTTAAGGTGCGGCCATGAAACCTGAAAATGCCTGGCGGTATCTCCTGGTTGGCGCACTGGTTATGGTGTTGCCAATTTTGATTTTATTTCAATTAATCCGTTTTCAGACGAATACCCAGCAAATCAAGGATTTTGAGCAGCAGGGTAAGACATGGTCAGGTTATACCGAGCAGCTCACCCCACCACGCGGCATGATTTATGACCGATGGGGGCATGTATTATCCGGTAACCAGATTGTCTATGAGGTTGGATTGGAACTCGCACAAGTGAAAAATCCACACGCGATCGCCCTGGCTACCAGCCTGGTCCTGGGTGAAGATTACACCAAAATGCTTGGTCTGGCCAACCTAAAACCGTCTGCTAAAGTTATCCACATTCCACTGGCAGACAATATCTCCCAGGATCAAGTTGATAAGCTTAAGGCGATGCAAGCGGAGTTTGAAAAACAGTATAGCCATATTAAAAAAGATGCGCCGAGTTTAGATGGTCTTGTTTTCACACCTCATCTGCAGCGCACTTACCCTGAGAAGACATTGGCATCCAACATCCTGGGTTTTGTGAACCGGGAGGGGCGCGGCTATTATGGGGTTGAGGAAAAATATAACGACTGGCTGGTAGGAAAGACGAAACTGGTTTATTGGCCTTACAATCCGGTGCAGGCATCCGCCTTGCCCGATGTACCAGATGGCGCAAGCCTGGTATTAACGATCGACCGGTCTATCCAGGCTAGCATGGAGGAGCTTATCGATCAAGAGGTGAAGAACACGGGTTCGACATCAGGTACACTGGTCGTATTAGATCCTCGGAGCGGCGAAATTATGTCCATGGCTACCACTGAACGTCTAGATTTGAATCAATTCTGGCGTTCGGGCGATATCTTCACCGACGGCACGCCATTTAACCGGGCAATGATGGGTACTTACGAGCCTGGCTCTGTATACAAAGTCTTGACAATGGCATGCGGTCTGGATAGCGGAGCCGTCACGCCTGATACTGAATTTTTAGATCGTGGCGTCATCGAGATTGGCGGCAACCCTATTTACAACTGGAATAGTGGGGCTTGGGGGCCTCAGGATATGCAAGGCTGTATGCAGCATTCTTTGAATGTTTGTCTGGCCTGGATCGCAAAGCGGATGGGCACTGACACATTTTACCCATGTATGCAGCGTTTTGGGATTGGGCACCTGACTGGGGTCGACCTGGCAGGTGAGGCAGCCGGCCGTTTGAAACTTCCAGGTGATTCGGATTGGTATGAGGCAGACCTGGGCACGAACGCTTTCGGCCAGGGTGTATCGGTCACACCGCTCCAATTAGCAGTCGCAATTTCGGCTGTGGCGAATGATGGCAAGATTATGGCGCCGCACATTGTTCGTTCGATGATTAGCAAAGGTTACCAGAAGGATATCGAGCAGCAAGTAATTAGTATGCCAATTTCCGCAGAAACCGCGCATACGCTCTCTGAAATGCTTGCGCGGTCTTTAGAAACCGAGTCGTCTGATGCATTGGTGCCTGGATATCGAGTCGCCGGAAAAACAGGAACTGCAGAAATTCCAACTCCTTTTGGGTATACATCCGATCGAACCAATGCTTCATTCGTGGGTTGGGGCCCAGTCGATGACCCCCGCTTTGTAGTTTATGTATGGCTAGAAAAACCTCAAGCTTCACAATGGGGTTCTGTGGTCGCAGCGCCAGTATTTCGTGAAGCGGTTGAAAGATTGGTCGTTTTAATGAATTTGCCCCCAGACGATATCCGTCAATCGTTACTGGGTCAATAATAAGGTAAATAGCTGCGAAGGAATTAAGCAATCATATGCTGACCCTGGCCGATATCATTGAAGCCATAACTGGAATCCAACCCGAATTGATCGAGCCCGGTAGGACCCAATCGAAGAAGGAGAGCCGCCGGCTGAAGGCGACACTTCAACGCCAGATTTCTGGCGGGGTTGTAGATTCCCGGCAGGCTTTTCCCGGCTCGTTGTTTGTGGCTTTACCAGGAGACAACCTGGATGGGCATGATTTTATCGGCGCAGCTTTTGATTGCGGCGCTCAACTGGCGTTTATCCAACGGGAAATCTCCGCCTCATTCCCGACTTTGGATCTTCGCGTAAATCAGTCGGTGGAAGCGCTGCAAAAAGCGCTCCTTGACCTTGCGCCTGATGCACCTTCCTGTATTTTCGTGCCGGACAGCCTGGCCGCCCTGCAGAAAGTGGCAGGTTTCTGGCGCAGCAAGTTAAATCTTCGTGTGATTGGGATCACGGGCAGCGTTGGTAAATCGACGACAAAGGAAGTCGTTGCAGATGTACTTAGCCAGCGTTATTTGACCTTAAAAACGCCTGGGAACCTTAACAATGAAATAGGTTTGCCATTGACCCTACTAAGCCTGACCGAAGGGCACGAATGTGCGGTGCTTGAGATGGGATTTTATTTACCGGGCGAAATTGCACTTTTGTGCGAGCTTGCTAAGCCCCAGGTAGGCGTGATTACGACCATTGGAACGGTTCATGCCGAACGGGCGGGATCGCGAGAGGCGATCTCGCTTGGTAAGTCTGAATTGATACAGTCCTTACCGCCTGCACCTATTGGAATGGCCGTATTGAACTTCGATGATCCCTGGGTGCGTCGGATGGCCAGCCAAACGAAAGCACGTGTTTTTTATTATGGGTTGTCGCCTGAAGCGAATTTATGGGCGGACGAGGTTGAGGGTTGGGGGCTAGATGGGATCAGCTTTCGGCTGCATTACCGCAAGGAAGTGTTGTACTTGCGCGTCCCCTTAATCGGCCAGCATTCAGTTCAAACCGCGTTACGCGCCGCTGCTGTCGGTTTGATCGAGGGATTAAGTTGGCAAGAGATCGTTAATGGTTTGCGCTCTGAGCATACCCAATTGCGATTAGTAACTGTCCGCACACCGGTTGGCGCATTGATCCTGGACGACACGTATAACGCTTCTCCAGAGTCAACCCTGGCGGCATTGAATTTACTCGAAGAATTGGAAGGCAGGAAAATTGCGGTCTTAGGGGATATGCTGGAACTTGGACCCTATGAAAAAGAAGGGCACGAAGTTGTGGGCGTGAGGGCAGCGGAAGTTGTTAATGAGTTGGTGACGGTTGGAGAACGCGGTAAGATGATCGCTTCCGCCGCCTGGCGGGCTGGGCTGTCGAGAAAATTAATCAACGCGTTCACCGAAAGTCAACCTGCGATTGAATACCTCAAGGAACACTTGCGCAACCAGGACGTTGTCCTGGTTAAAGGTTCGCGTGGGATGCAAATGGATCGCATCGTAGCGGCTTTGGAGGCGCGGGAATGACGCAGAGTGCTGTTGCACTATCTTTAGCTGGTCTGGCATTTATTTTAACGGTGATCTGGGGGCCGCCTTTAATTCGCATTTTGCGTTACTTTAAAGTTGGAAAGCAAATCCGTGTTGAGGGCCCAGAACGCCATTTCAGCAAGCTAGGTACGCCGACGATGGGCGGCGTGATGATCATTCTGCCAGTGCTTTTGGTGACTTTATTGCTGAACGCGGCTTCTTTGATCGGGATCAAATTCTCGGGCAGATCCATATTACTGCCGATGGGTGTGATGGTCGGATTTGCCATCCTGGGGGCCGTGGATGATTGGGAAGGTCTGCGTGGCCGCCGCAAAGGGCAAGGGATGCGTGCGCGCACGAAGTTCTTGTTCCAATGGCTACTGGCTTTGGTGGCTGGATTTGGCCTTTGGTATTTTTTGGATGTACCAGGTATTTATTTGCCAGGCATTCAGGTTGAAATCGAACCGGGCTGGTGGTATGTGCCGGTGGCTGCATTCGTGATCGTTGTGACCTCGAATGCGGTCAATTTTACCGATGGCCTGGATGGGATGGCCGGACTGATCTCCGCCACAGCCTTCGCTTGTTATGGCGCGATTGCGCTGGTCCAGGGGCAAGTGTATCTGGCGCGTTTTTGTTTCGCGCTGGTTGGAGCCGTATTCGGTTTTTTGTGGTACAACGTTCATCCAGCCCAACTGTTTATGGGAGATACTGGTTCTCTCGCCTTGGGCGCTACTCTTGGCACGGTGGCCTTAATGACAGGCCAGTGGCCGCTGTTGATCTTGATTGCGATCGTACCTTTTAGTATCTTGATGAGCGTCGTTTTACAAGTTGCTTATTTTAAACTGACGGGGGGCCGGCGATTGTTTAAGATGGCGCCGCTCCATCACCATTTTGAGTTATCTGGGTGGAGCGAGACCCAGGTCGTGCAGCGTTTTTGGTTGATTAGTTTGCTGTTTGCCCTGGTGGGCGTAGCGCTGGTCTTTGCCTGAGCCATGCCAGGATAAATCGTAAAAATATGGAGACTTCGCTGTTGGTTATCAGAGAGCGGTTTTCTGGTCAGGATTGGAAGGATCGATTGATTTTGGTCATTGGTGCAGCACGCCAGGGGCTGGCTTTATCGAGCTACCTGGTCCGTCATGGGGCCCATGTGCTGATTAATGATTCGCGTCCTGCCGCTGAGCTCTTGGAAGCCCAGGTGAATCTCTCAAGAACGACGCTAGGTCAAACTGGCACGGTACGCTGGATTTGCGGCGGTCATCCATTGAGCTTATTGGACGAAGCGGAATTGGTTTGTGTTTCTGGAGGCGTGCCTCTAGAAATACCCTTGATTGCGGAGGCCATTGCTCGAGGTATCCCGCTTTCGAATGACTCGCAGATCTTTCTACAGGCAGCGCCATGTACGGTCATTGGTATCACCGGATCTGCCGGCAAGACCACAACCACAACGCTGGTTGGTCGAATCGCCTCTGCCAGTGGCAAATTTCGCAAAGTCTGGGTTGGCGGCAATATCGGCCTACCTTTGATTGCGAATATCGAAGAAATGGCAGAAGAAGATCTGGCTGTCATGGAGTTATCTAGTTTCCAACTAGAAATTATGGTCGTTTCACCCGATGTTGCGGCAGTTTTAAATGTGACTCCTAATCATTTAGATCGTCATAAAACGATGGAAGCATATTCGAATGCTAAAGCGCACATCTTCGACTATCAGTCTGTTGAGAGCGTGGCTGTATTAGGCCGCGACGATCGTGGCGCTCATGCACTGGAATCGCATGTTCAGGGCCGGTTAGTCACATTCGGTTTGAGCGAACTGCCGTTGGATCAGGAAGGCGCTTATTGCCTGGCTGATGGTTTGTATTTACGTCTAGGAAATCAGGCGGATGTAAAAATTATGGAACGCCTGGATATCCAATTGCGTGGGGAGCACAATTTATTGAACGTGTTGGCTGCTTGTGCGATTACAGCAACGGTCGGAGTTCCGATTGAGGCAATGCATCTGGGTGTGAGCGATTTTCGTGGGGTGTCTCACCGGCTTGAATATGTTAGAACCTGGGGAGGGGCAGATTGGTACAACGATTCTATCGCCACTGCACCCGAGCGTGCGATGGCCGCGATACGTTCGTTCGATGCCCCGCTGATCCTATTGGCTGGCGGACGTGACAAGAACTTACCCTGGGATGATTTTGCCCGCCTGGTATTTCAACGCGTTGATCACCTGATTATTTTTGGTGAAGCGGTTGAGAAGATCGAGCAAGCAATGGCAGAGGCTTCCCGGATATGGCAAGATCAACCCGGGTTTCGAGACCTGGCCATGCCGCTCACCATAACGCGGTGCTCGAAATTGGCCGATGCAGTTAAAGAAGCCGCCCAAGTTGCTCAACCTGGAGACATCGTTTTGTTGTCGCCCGGCGGCGCTAGTTTTGATGAATTTCGTGATTTTGAGGAGCGTGGAGAATGTTTCGCAAATTTGGTCAAAAAACTAGTCTAAATTCTGACAGCGGATATTCCGGTCCATCTGCTGAACCGCATGCCGGGTCATTCTCACAAAAGGCAACTTCATCCGCCAGCCGGCCTGTGCAATTGCGGGTGGATGTACCGCTGTTAATAATTGTGGTAGTTTTGATGATTTTTGGTCTTCTAATGGTGTATTCTGCCAGTCCCGATTCTTCGCTGAAAGTTTGGGACGACCCATTTTATATTCTCCGCCGCCAGTTCTTATTTATGTTGTTGGGAGCCTGTGTAGCGGCCGCTGCAGCATTCTTTGATTATCATCTGCTAAATCGACTGGCTGTGCCAGCTATGATCGTGACAATTATCGCCTTAATCGCCGTGCTCGTGGTTGGCAAAGTAAGCCAGGGGGCGGTGCGAACTTTGTTCGGCGCCTCAGTCCAGCCATCAGAACTGGCTAAGCTGGTGACTATCGTGTATCTGGCGGTTTGGTTATTCGCGAAACGTGACCAAATCCAAAACGTTAGCTTCGGTTTGATTCCGCTAGCTGTAATGTTGGGCACCTTGGGTGGTTTGGTGTTTATTCAGCCAGATATTAGCGCAGTGATTACGATCGTATTCCTGGGCGGCCTGATGTTTTTCCTGGCCGGCGGCGACCTTCGTCAGATTATCCTGCTGGCAGTTGTTTCCGTAGTCGCAGCAGCCATCGTCATCTGGGTCAGCGCTACGGGCAACGCTCGGATCGACAGTTACATTGCTGGCCTTAATAACCCGCTACAAGCTTCAGATCATGTGCGGCGCGCAGTTGATGCGTTTATCAAAGGGGGTTGGGTTGGCGTTGGCATCGGAAATGGCGAGGCGAAACTTATCGGTTTACCGGTGCCGCATACCGACAGTATCTTTGCCGTGGTAGGTGAGGAGACTGGTTTTCTCGGCACTTCTGCACTGCTAATTTTGTATTCGCTGCTGCTCTGGCGCGGGATGAAAATCGCCCGGCAAGCCCCCGATGAGTTGGGAGCGTTATTAGCGACAGGGCTGATTGTATGGATTACCTTTGAGGCGTTCATTAATATGGCAGTCATGGTTAACTTGTTGCCATTCGCAGGCAATGCGTTGCCATTCATTAGTTACGGTGGCTCGAACTTGCTTGTAACGTTAACAGCGATTGGGATTTTATTGAATATATCGAGACAAGCTGTGGAGTCTCATGAAGAAAGCGGGAGGATCTTTAGTGAAGTTGTTGATTTGCGCGGGCGGGACCGGCGGCGGCGTGTATCCGGCACTAACCGTACTGCAGGCATTGGACGCGAGCATTGATCTTACAAGCGCTCAATTGTCTGTGCTGTGGGTTGGTGGAATCGGTGGAATGGAGGTAGATTTGGTAAAACGGAAAGATGTGCCGTTTGACGCGATACCTGCTGCAGGTGTTCATGGGGTTGGTTTGCGTTCATTGCCAGGTAATCTGATGCAATTAAGCCGTGGGTACGGCGCGTCACGGAATATTCTGCATTCTTTTCGACCGGATGTCATGTTCTTTACGGGTGGCTATGTTGGCGTGCCGATGGCGTTGGCGGGGCAGACCTTATTGGGTAAAAAGCCGCCTACAGTCTTGTATGTGCCCGATATTGAGCCGGGACTGGCATTAAAAACTTTGGCGCGTTTTGCAGATCGGATTGCAGTGACAACCGATGACTCGGTTAGATATTATCCACACAAAGAGCGAGTTAGTGTGACCGGCTACCCGGTGCGGCCGGAGTTGATTGATTGGACTCGTGAACAAGCAATCCAGATTTTTAATCTCGCCCCGGATCTACCGGTTTTATTGGTCCTGGGCGGCAGTACAGGAGCGCAATCGATTAACCGGGGTCTTGTAAACGTCTTACCCAAGCTGCTGAATAAAATGCAGATCATCCATATCAGCGGTCAGCGTAATTGGAATGAAATTCAAGCCGTCAGTCAGGGTTTGAGCCCAGACCTAGCTCTGAGGTATCATGCGCGACCCTATTTGCACGAAGAAATCGGGGCTGCGTTCCGTGTCGCTGATTTAGTGCTTTCCAGGGCTGGCGCTTCGGTGCTGGGTGAATATCCGCTGTTTGGGCTGCCGGCGGTCTTAGTCCCATATCCCTATGCCTGGCGCTACCAACACGTTAATGCTGAATATCTGGCGCGTCGGGGAGCCGCCTTGATCCTGGCAGATGCCGATCTCTCGTTGAAGCTGCTGGATACGATCCAAGGATTAATCCTCGACGCAGAAAAATTGGATCAGATGCGGAAAGCGATGCGAGTCTTGGCCAGGCCTGAAGCTGCCCGGCGGATTGCAGATCTGATCGACAAGCAAGAATTGACGGATCGGAGCACAATATGATTCCCATCAATGTGGTCTTCTGGAGTATGGTAATCCTTTTTGGATGTATTGGGGCGATGCGCGGCTGGGCCAAGGAATTACTGGTTACTTTCAGCGTGCTGGTTGCTCTGTTTATCATGACGATTATCCAATTATTCGGGCCTATCAAAAATGCAATCGGGGCATTGAAAGGACCGGTGGCTTTCTGGGTGCCAACCTTTATACTCTTTCTATTGGTTTTTGCTGGTTATCAAACACCAATGCTGGCGCGTTTTGCAAGCGGCAAGTTTGTCCGCGAAAAATTTAGCGACGCCTTCCTAGGCTTTTTCATCGGTATGATCAATGGGTATTTAATTTTTGGCTCATTATGGTTTTTCATGAAGGAAGCCGGTTACCCATTTCCATCTGTTGGGATTACAGCCCCAGATCCTGTGCCTTTCATCGCGAATTATTTACCTCCTTCGTATTTGAATGGCGCCTTACTGTTTGCCGCGGTGGGTTTATCTTTTGTGTTCGTTTTATTGGTATTTATCTAAGTTAGTGGTTTGATGGACGAGGCGATCTTGTCATGAAGCATGTGCATCTAATCGGGATTGGCGGGACAGGCTTATCGGCCATTGCTCTGGTGCTGCTGGAAAGCGGGATCAAGGTGAGCGGCTCTGATCGCGCGTCATCGCCTCTCTTCGAGCGTTTGCGGAGAGCCGGCGCACAGCTTTTCATTGGCCATCGTCCGGAGAACATACAAGGCGCGGATATTGTGATACGTTCATCTGCTATTCCTGACGATAATCCCGAGGTACTGGCCGCGCACGCCATGGGGACCCCGGTCTTAAAACGAGCAGATTACCTTGCACAACTCACAGTTGGGAAACAAACGATTGCCGTTGCAGGTACGCATGGAAAAACAACCACCACGGCGATGATCGCCTGGGTATTGACAGCCTTGGGGCTTGACCCATCCTACATTATTGGCAGTGTCGCTAAAAATTTAGCCACGAACGCTCATGCGGGCCAGGGGCCATTTTTTGTAATCGAAGCGGATGAGTATGATCGTATGTTCTTAGGGTTGAACCCTTCCATCGCGATTGTGACCAACATTGAGCACGATCATCCAGATTGCTACCCAACTCCTGAAGACTTCTACCAGGCTTTTCGGGCGTTTGCTTCACGTTTGTCAAATTCAGGATATTTGTTGGTATGTGCAGATGATTCTGGGGCGGCCCGGCTAGGAGAGGAAGAAGCTACATCCCGGAAAGTGATTACCTATGGGATCACGTCGCCTGGCCGGGATTACTCAGCTCAAGAACTGCGCATTAATTCAACAGGCGGGTATGATTTCAAGGTCTTGCGGAAAGAGATCCTACAACCCCAAACTGATGTGAACGCAAGATCGATCGCGCTTGATGTCTCTTTGCAGGCGCCCGGCTTACATAATGTCTCTAACGCGCTGGCAACATTTGCGACAGCGGACATCATTGGTTTGCCTTTGCAAAAAGTATCCACTGCACTGGCTGAGTTCCGAGGCGCTGATCGTCGTTTTGAAGTGCAGGGCGAGGTTTCGGGCATTACAGTTGTCGATGATTATGCCCATCACCCAACCGAGATTCGGGCTACCCTGAGCGCGGCTCGGGCTCGTTTTGCTCGGCGGACGATCTGGGTTGTCTGGCAACCGCATACTTACTCTCGAACACGTGCCTTGATTGACGATTTCGCGGCTGCTTTTGGCGACCGGTCTGAAAGCCCGGTGGAGCATGTGATTGTGACAGAAATCTTCGCAGCGCGCGAAGCCGTTCCTGAGGATGGTTTTTCTTCGAAGAATGTCGTTGATCGGATGAATCACCCTGATGCCCAATATGTGCCTGATTTGAACCAGGTTTGCCGCTTCTTACTCGACCACTTGCAACCAGGAGACGTACTTTTAGTGCTTTCGGCCGGAAATGCCGATCAGATCAGCCGCGAAGTCCTGAGGGGCCTCAGTAAAAGAGCGAAGCCACTCGTCGATACAAGGGACAGTCTCAAGCAAGACATCCCTTTGGCGCGCTATACTGCTGCTCGCGTTGGTGGGCCGGCCGACGTCTTATGGGAAGTACAGACTGCCGAAGAATTGGCCGATGCTGCTCGATCGCTGTGGGATAGTAAAGAACCATTCTTAATACTCGGAGGTGGTTCGAATGTGCTTGTGAGTGATAAGGGGGTGCGCGGGGTGGTTGTGATTAACCGCGCGAAGCAAGTTCATTTCGACGAACAGGTAAATCCACCGCAGGTATGGGCGGAATCTGGGGCGAATTTCGGCGCGTTGGCCCGCCTGGCGGCTCAAAAGGGCCTTTCAGGACTGGAGTGGGCGGCTGGAATACCAGGTACGCTTGGTGGGGCAGTAGTTGGTAACGCCGGCGCACATGGTAAGGATGTGGCCAACAACTTCCTGATGGCTGAAATCTTGCATCAGAATGGAAAGGTTGAGAACTGGTCGAAGGATAAGATGCAGTTTGCTTATCGCAGCAGCGTGTTGAAACACCCTTTGCAATCGGGAATAACGGGCCTTCAACGTTCCGAAGCGCCAGATAGGGTTGTATTATCCGCCGTATTCGTATTAGAGCGAAGCACACCTGAAGCGGTTCAAGAGAAGATAGATACTTTCGTGGCCCATCGACGCCAGACTCAGCCGCCTGGAGCCAGTATGGGATCGATGTTTAAAAACCCACCAGGTGATTTTGCAGGCCGCTTGATCGAAGCAGCCGGTTTAAAAGGGGCCCGTATCGGTGATGCCGAGATCAGCCCATTGCACGCGAACTTTTTTGTCAATTTGGGCCAGGCAACCGCAGCCGATATACGCGCCCTGATCGTCTTCGCCCAGCAAAAAGTTTTTGAGCAATTCGATGTGAAGCTGGAATTGGAAATTGAATTAGTAGGAGAATGGTGAACGAAGGTAGAAAGCTTCGGGTAGGTGTGATATTTGGTGGACGCTCGGGAGAACACGAGGTGTCGCTGATGTCAGCGCGCTCTGTCCTCGGCGCTTTAGATCGCCAGAAATATGAAGTGATCCAGATTGGTGTTGCCCCTGACGGTAGATGGTGGATGGGCGAAGGTATCCTGGAAGCATTAACTGCAGGCGAATCTCTCACACCTTTTGTGTCGGTATCTATACTGCCGGATCCGACACAAACGTCTCTTTTTATCTTGAACGCTGCGGAGCCATATCCACCGGTGAATTTAGATGTCGTTTTCCCGGTATTGCATGGTACCTATGGCGAAGATGGAACACTTCAGGGTGTCCTTGAATTGGCGGATATCGCCTATGTAGGCGCTGGCGTCTTGGGATCAGCCTTGGGTATGGATAAGGCGGTATTTAAAGACATCATGCGTTCACAAAATATTCCGATCGTTGAAAGTATGGTTGTGCTGAGCAAGGAAATCGAGAAGATGATTGAAGAAGTGCTGGACCGGGCAGAACAGGTTGCAGCATACCCACTATTTGTGAAACCTGCTAACCTGGGGTCATCCGTTGGGATCAGTAAGTGCCTGAACCGTTCGGACTTAATGGAGGGGCTGATCGAGGCAGCTTGTTACGACCGGAAAGTGATCGTCGAACGTGGTCTTAACGCGCGTGAAATTGAAGTGAGTGTATTGGGAAATGATCATCCGTTGGCGTCCGTCCCCGGAGAGGTCGTTCCATCGCGAGAGTTTTACTCTTATGAGGCGAAATATATTGATGGAAAATCTGATTTGATTATTCCGGCGCCGCTATCCACGGAATTGACTGCAAAGGTTCAAGGACTGGCGGTCAAAGCCTACAGGGCAATCGATTGTTCTGGTATGGCGCGAGTGGATTTTCTATTAGACAAAGCACCTACGCGAGGAGACGGGTTGTACTTAAGCGAAATCAATACAATCCCAGGCTTTACGCAAATCAGCATGTATCCGAAATTATGGGAAGCCAGCGCGCTGCCCTATCCGAAACTGCTCGATCGATTAATTGAATTGGCTTTAGAGCGGAAAGCGGATCGTGACCATATCGAACACCGCCTCCGACGGGACCATTAACCATGACAAGGTTGCAGAATACTTCACATACGGGTCAAACAGTCCAGCGCCGAAAGGATACTCCTTCGAATAGTTCATCTAAAGCTAATCGAGGCAACGAACCGGCGAATAAGCGCACGGGAGCCAACCGGCGAAATACCGCGAAGGAACGAAAAGAGCGCCAGGCGAAAGTGACCTCCGCGCCCCCTCCGGTCATGGCGCGCAGTTATAACATGGAAACGCCGCTTCCAGCGAAACGGACGTATAACCAAAAAGCGCGCCGGCGGTTTGATGTCGCATTAAACGTGCCTGGGGCTGAAATGCGTTTACCCTCCCTGCCAATCTTCCGGGTGAACCTGAAATTATTGTCGCTTGGTCTTGTAATTGCATTACTCGGAGCTCTGTACTATTTGTGGAATGCGCCATTTTTCCAGGTGAAAGCAGCCGTGGTTGAGGGGGCGGCCATGCTAAAAGCTAGCGATGTAAATGCGGTATTAGGCGTAAGCGGAGAATCGATTTTTTCTCTACACGCCTCTGAGCTACAAAAAGAACTTCAAAATGCCTTTCCTGAGTTTTCAACTGTCTCGGTTGATGTGTCATTACCGGATAAAGTAATTGTGAGAGTTACCGAGCGGACTCCCGTACTCACCTGGCGACAGGGGGGCGCCGACCAGCTCGTTGACCAGGCAGGATATGCTTTCCCGATGCGCCTGGGCGCCAGCACGTTGATTACGCCAGTGGTTGAATCTGCCGGCGCTCCCCCAGCGCTTGGGATCTCTACGCAAGATATCGCGGCTCTCGTTGCTGATAGCTCCAGTTTTGAAGCTGAGCAAACGAAAGTCGAACCAACTGTAAAAAAGGATGGCGATCCCAGTGTCTCGACGGAAAAAACCGCCTCTTCACAACCTCTCCTCCAACCTGAGATGGTTTCCGCGATCCTGGCAATTTCCAAAGTTATTCCTGCCAATCTGGCCTTGTTGTACGATCCGCAACATGGTTTAGGATGGCAAGACGAACGTGGTTGGAAAGTGTATTTTGGCGACTCCAAGGATATCGATATGAAGCTGAAGGTCTATGACGCCATCGTAAGCCGTTTGATCGACGAGGAAGCTCAGCCGACCTTTATCAGCGTGGAGCATGTTCACAACCCATATTTTCGTGTGGAACAATGATTGCGATGATCGCTTGTATCATCACAACCCGCAATTTTATAAGTAAGAAAAACAGGTTGTAATTATGGATGAACCCGTCGTAGTAGGAATTGATATTGGCACAACCAAAATATGTACATTGGTAGCCAGGGAAGAAGCCCCCGGCCAACTTCGTATCTTAGGTGTAGGGATTGAATCCTCCGAAGGGTTGCGCAAAGGCGTTGTGGTAGATCTGGCAGCCGCATCTCAGGCCGTTGCACGCTCCATCGATAAGGCGGAGCGATCATCGGGTTTGGAGATCAACTCAGCATTGGTAAGCCTGGCGGGTTCGAATGTCTCATCCGTGAATAGCCGGGGGGTTGTAGGGGTCTCGGGGCGAGTAATTGCCCAGGAGGATGTCATTCGCGCCGTCGATGCTGCAAGGGCTGTAGCGATCCCGCACAACCGTGAGGTCATTCATGTAATCCAGCGCGGATTTGACATTGATGGACAATCTGGGATACGTATGCCGATTGGAATGCACGGATATCGCCTGGAAGTGGAGTGCCATATTATCACGGCTTCAGCCGCCAGTGTCGAGAATTTACGTCAATGTGTCGCCGCAGCAGGGGTTGAAGTTTCTCAATTTGTGCTGAACCCTTTGGCGTCCGCCGAAGTTGTGGTTAATGAAACTGAGCGGCAGATGGGCGTGGTTGTTTGCGACATCGGCGGAGGCACTACCGATTTGGCGATTTATATCGATGGCGATGTTTGGCATACCGCGGTACTGGCTGTCGGCGGCAATCACATTACTTCAGACATCGCTCACGGCTTGCGTTTGCCAATGTCTCAAGCCGAAGAAGTAAAAATCCAGCACGGACATGCCGATCCGCGCGCATTTGACGCTAAGGAATTTTTCAGTGTGCGTCCGTTTGGAGAGCAGGATGCAGTTCAGGTCAGTCGGCAGGAACTGGTGCTCATTATGAATGCCAGGGTAGAAGAAATCTTTAGCCTGGTCGTGCAAGAGATTAAACGTTCTGGATATGACGGCTTGTTGCCTGCCGGGATGGTGCTGACCGGCGGCTGCAGTGCGATCCCGGGCATTCGATCGGTAGCATCCAGTGTTCTGGGTGTTCCAGTGCGAATCGCCAGGCCAGAAAATCTGATCGGGATGGTAGACCGGTTGGATTCACCAGCTTACTCGACCAGCGTTGGCTTGCTCCGCTGGGCGTTATTGTTCAATGAGGTTACTCCTCAGAGGCCCAAACATCGAAGTACACCAATTAGACAAGGAGGTGGAGCAGCGTCTTCTGGCCCCGTGGACATGGAGAAAATCAAGAACTGGTTACGAAGACTATTGCCCTGATTACACAATGATTAACAGGATCATTTTATCCATCGGTGAATCTTTACTTTTTAGGAGGAAGCAATGACAAAAAACCCAGGTATGCCGAACCAGATCGAATCCTTGGCCCATATTAAGGTGGTCGGGGTAGGCGGCGGCGGCTGCAATGCCGTCGATCGAATGATTGATGAAGGCCTTCAGGGTGTGGAGTTTGTGGCTGTCAACACGGATGCCCAGGCGCTAATGCTCTCAAAGGCGACAACCCGAGTGCGAGTAGGTGAGAAGCTTACTCGTGGGTTGGGTTCCGGCGGCGATCCGGATAACGGGCGCAAGGCCACCGAGGAGTCGGCGGAAGAATTGTATTCCGTGCTCAAAGGGGCTGACATGGTCTTCATCACTTCTGGCATGGGCGGCGGCACCGGCACTGGCGGCGCGCCGATCGTAGCCCAGATTGCCAAAGAGTGCGGCGCATTGACCATCGGCGTCGTCACCCGTCCATTTACCTTTGAAGGATCTCGCCGAATTCAATCAGCCGAGGTCGGCATTGGTAAGCTTAAAGAACAGGCCGATACTTTGATTGTCATCCCGAATGACCGCCTGCTGCAGATTGTGGATAAGCGTGCGAACCTACAGACCGCATTTCGC